>JAIYDD010000229.1 GCA_027487675.1 Acetobacteraceae bacterium
CCCCGGCAGGAACCTGATGTTCCTGCACCTCCCCTTAGTTATTGATATATCCCGTTAAATTTGGGGAAGGTCCAGGAAACTCAGTTTCCTGGCGGGTGGGTGCGGGAGGGCAGCGCCCTCCCGCCGCCTTCTTCAGCCGGCGAATTTCCGCAGCCTGCTAGCAGGCCGCGGGAAGCCGGCCTTCCGCCCGCATGGAGGGACTGCGCGCGCCGCGGGGCGTGAGGCACGCCCGGCGGACCAGGACCCGTGCCCCCACCACTGCCCCCGCCTCCGTGGGAGGGGCGCCGCCCCTCCCACACCCACCCGGCCTCCGTGGGAGGGGCGCCGCCCCTCCCATACCCACCCGGCCAAGGGCCGAAAGGCCCCTGGACCCCAGGCATGGGCGCCGGAACGGGCCAGGACAGGCACATGCCGGCGGGCGGCGCGGGGATCGCGCTGGACATGCCGGCAAGATGGGAACATGATAGGAACACGGCCGCCAGCGGTCGCGCTCCTTGAAACCGTGCATCCGCCAGGCACCCCGGAAGCACCCGGATCCGCGAAAGGCACCGATTCGGCGTAAATCGCCAAAATGGGCAAAGCAGCAAGGCACTTTACCGAAAAAATCCCCTGGAAACAGGGCTCTGCCAGCCACCACCTCGCAACCACGCCGCGTCCGGGCCACGAAGACCGAAAATAAAGTGCGCAAATCCCCAAATGGGCAAAGCGCTCAAGTGAGCGGCTGGCCGCCCCCCGGCCTCACGGCAGTATCCGGCACGCCCGCGACGCGGCGCGCGACAGCATCAGCATCCGCCGCGCCGCCACCGCCCCCTTCCCGGCCTCCCCGGCCACCTTCTCCACCAGCGCGTTGCTGACCAGCCCGCGCATCAGCGCGTCGATCGCCACATCCGCCGCCGCCACCGTCCCGGCCTCCAGCACCGTCCGCCGCAGCAGCGCCAGCGTGCCCGCGATCCCCGGGCGCAACCCATGGATCGCCGCCACTTCCCGCACCAGCCGCACCCCGCGCCAGGCGAAGAACACCGCGTCCAGCGCCGGGGAGGGCACGACCGCCGTCGCCGCGAAGGCCTGCGCCGCCGCCGCCCGCCCCGCCGCCCCCGCCGCGCGGTCCAGTTCCGCCAGCGGCCCCGCCTCCAGCAGCCGGCGCAGGCTGTCGAGGTCGTTCGCCCCGCGCAGCGCCGGCAGCAGCGGCGCCGCCGCCGGCGTGCGCGCCGCCCAGGCCAGCACCGCCGACCGCGCCTCGGCATGGTCGCCGCGCGCGAAGGCCGCCCGCGTCCGGTCCACCGCGGAGAGCGTCCACAGCCCGCGCAATTCCCGCAGGAAGGCCCAGGCGATCAGCCCATAGCCCAGCACCGCCACCGCCAGCGTCGTCCAGCCCAGCCAGGCCGCGCGGGCGAACTGGTCGGTGACGAAGTTCGCCACATCCAGCGCGCCGAGCCCGAGCAGCAGCACCGCCAGCCCCGCCGCCGCCAGCCCCAGCGCCGACCGGCCGCCCGGCCGCGGCGGCGCCGTCGCCGGGGCCACCGACTGCTCCCAGCCGAAATCCAGCCGCGCCGCCGGCGCCTCGCCAGGCTCGGAGAGGATGCGCGGGCCCCGCGGCCCCGGTCGGTCGCTCATGCCGGCCAGCGCCTCCGATGCCCCGTCACAGCAGGTCCCCCACCAGCCGCGCCAGCAGCGCGTCCATCCCGAGATGCGGCACCCCCAACCCGCCATCGGCCGCAAGCCGCGGCGGCTGGAAGACCGGCATCTCGAAGAAGGCGTGTTCCCAGAAGGCCGGGTCGGGCCGGCGCAGCGGCACCTCGCCGGGATAGACCCGTGCGCTGCGCCCGCTCTCCAGCAGCAGCCCGCGCACCGCGGCGACCGGCCGGCCCTCCAGCACCGCCACGTCGTCCTCCGTGCAGCGGATGGCCGCCACCGCATGGACCGAGGTCTCGGCACCCAGCGGCCCGGCCGGGTCGCGCCCCACCAGGTCGCCGAGCAGCCCGAGCAGCGCGTCGCGCGCCCGCCCCGGCACGTGGTCCGCCTTGGTCGCCGCGAAGGCGACGCGCCGCACCCCCTGCCCGGTCAGCAGGTCGAGCAGGCCGCCGCCGCCGCGCAGGCTGGACGCGATCGCCGCCAGCGCCTCCGCCGTGTCGGCGAAGACCTCCTCCCCCGCATGCAGCGCGCCGAGCGCATCGACCAGCACCACCTGGCGGTGGAAGCGGCGGAAGAAGGGATCGAAGAAGCCGGCGCGCTGGTCGGCCAGGTAGGCGGCGTGGCGCCGCGCCATCAGCCCCGCCAGCTCGCCGCCCGAGGCATGCGGCAAGGGGAAGAACCACAGCAGCGGCGCCTCTCCGCGCGGGCCCGGCGCCAGCGCGCGGCCGGGCTGCAGGAAGCGGAAGCCCAGCCGGTCGCGGCAATCGCGCAGCGCGTCCCGGTAGAGCGCCCAGCCCTGCCGGACCAGCCCGTCCTCGGCCGGCGCGGTGGCGGGCAGCGCATCCGCGAAGGCCAGGAACCGTCCCGCCGCCGCCGCCCGCCTGCCGCGGCGCAGCCGCGCCAGGGTGGCGGCCGACCAGTCCGCGTAGTCCTGGCCGAGCATCGGCAGGTCCAGCAGCCATTCGCCCGGATAGTCCAGCACGTCCAGCGTCACGCTCCGCCCGCCGGTCAGCGTGTCGCGCAGCTTGCCGAGCAGGCCAGCGGGGTCCACCTCCAGCCGCAATTCCAGGCTGGCCAGGTCCTCGGTGCGCGCCGGCCAGCGCGGCGGGTCGGCAGCCAGCGCCGCGATGTGCCCCGGCGCGTCGAAGCGCGGCATCGCCTCGATGCCGGCGGGGACCAGCCGCGCCCCGCGCAGCCGCCCGCCGCAGGCCGCTTCCAGCGCCGGCAGGGTGCGCGCGCCGCGCCCCGCCGCCAGCAGGTTTGCCACCAGGGAGGTGAGGAACACCGTCTTGCCCGCCCGCGACAGGCCGGTGACGGCCAGCCGCACCCGGTCGCGCCCGGCCAGGCTGCGCGCGGCGTCGCCAAGCCCGGCCAGGGCGTCGTCGAGCGGGCCGAGGAAGCCGGGGCTGGTCAGGCCGGGCGCTCCGCGCGCGGGGTGGGGATCAGCTCATCCTCTGGATCAGCTCGATCTTGTAGCCGTCCGGGTCCTCGACGAAGGCGATGATGGTGGTGCCGAACTTCACCGGCCCGGCTTCCCGCGTCACCTTGCCGCCGCCCGAGCGCACCGCCTCGCAGGCCGCCGCCACGTCGGGGACGCCGACGGCCAGATGCCCGAAGGCGGTGCCCTGCTCGTACTTGTCCACGCCGTAGTTGTAGGTCAGCTCGATCTCGCCCTGGCCCTCGGCATTGCCCTCCCCGTAGCCGAGGAAGGCCAGCGTGTACTTGCCGTCCGGCACGTCGCGCCGGCGCAGCTCCTTCATCCCCAGCAGCTGGGTGTAGAAGGCGATGCTGCGATCGAGGTCGCCGACCCGGATCATGGTGTGCAGGAAGCGGCCCCGGGTCGCGTCGCTTGTCATGTCGCGTATCCTTCCCTCTGGACGGATTGCAGGAACTCGGCCGGCCGCAGGGCGAGCAGGAACAGCCCCGCCGCATCGGCCGCCGCGATGGTCTCGGCGCGGTCCACCACCAGCGTGCCGGAATGGCCGGACTTCGCCTCGATGGCGATGCCCTCCAGCCCCGCCGCGGCGGCCGCGCGCACGGTATCGGGCCCGATCGTCGGCATGTCGATGCCGGTGTGCTGGCGCGGCTTCACGAGCTTCACCAGCACGCCGCCCGGGCCGGCCCGCCGCAGGCCCGCGCAGCGCGCCAGCATCGCGTCGGTTCCCTCGATCGCCTCCACCGCCAGCACCATGCCCTGCTGCACCACGCAGGCCTGGCCGATATCGGCCGCGCCCAGCTGCTGCAGCGCCTGCACGCCGCGCGCGATGTCCGCCCGCGCATCGGCCGAGGGCCCGAGGCGGGTGCGCACCCCTTCCTCGACCAGCAGCTCGAGCAGGATGTCCTGCACGCCGAGCGGGTTGAACCCCTCCGCCCGGATCACCCTGAGCACGGCGGAGAGCAGCCCGTCATCGCCGCCGAAGATCGCCGCCCGGCCGAGCTTCGCCACCAGCCGCGCGCCGTCCGCGTCGAAGCGGAAGGACAGCAGCGAGGGCCTGGTGACGCGCCCGGCCAGCACGAGGTCGCGGATGCGGCGCGACCGCAGCGCCCCCAGCATGCGCCCGATCTGGCCCAGCCTGACGACCTCGTGCGGGAAGCGCGCGAAGCCGGCGGGATCGGCATGGCCCTCGACCAGGATGCAGAAGACCGGCCGCCCGGCCTTGGCCGCGGCATCGGCCAGCCGGATCGGCATCATCCCCCCGCCGGCGATCAGGCCGATGGGCTCCCCCGCGCCGCTCATGGCGCCCGCCCGGGGCGGACGGTCGCGTGCCGGCGGGTCACGCGGCCTCCGGCCCGTCCTCCTCCTCCGGCACGCGGCCGAAGGGGCAGAGGCCGTGGCGGCCGCGGACGCGCGCGAAGGCCAGGATCTCCTCGGCCAGCGCATTGCCGGCGACGGAGGCGGCCAGCGCCTCGGCCTGCTCCTCCGGCCGGCCGGTGCGGTAGAGGTCGTGCACCACGCGCGCCAGCACCATCACCCCTTCCTTGGACAGGCCGAGCCGGCGCCGCAGCGCGATGGCGTTCAGCCCCGCCAGCTTGGCGCGGAAGCCCTTCACCCGGCCGAAGGGCAGCACGTTGCGCTCCACCCCCGACATGCCGGCCACCAGCGCCATGCGGCCGATGCGCACGAATTGCTGGATCGCCGCCCCGCCCTGGATGACGGCGAAGTCGCCGATCTCGACATGGCCGGCGAGCATCACGTTGTTCACCAGCACGACGCCGCTGCCGATCTGGCAGTCATGGCCCACATGCGCCACGCACATCACCAGGCAATCGGCGCCGATGCGCGTCACGCCGCCGCCGCCCACGCTGCCGCGATGGATGGTGGCGTGTTCCCGCACCTGGGTGCGCGGCCCGATCACGACCGAGGTCGGCTCCCCCTTGTACTTCAGGTCCTGCGGCGGCAGGCCGATGGTGGCGAAGGGGAACACCTTCGCGCCGGCGCCGAGCCGGACATGCCCGTCCAGCACGACGTGGGACAGCAGGTCCACGCCTTCGTCGAGCACCGCGTCGGGCCCGACGACGCAGCCCGGGCCGATGCGGCAGCCGGCGGCGATGCTGGCGCCGGGGTCGACATGCGCGGCCGGCGAGATGGAAGCAAGCGGCGAGATGCCGGCGCGCGGCGCCGGAGGGGTGGCGTCCAAGATGCGGCTACCGATCCAGGATCATGGCGGCATAGGTGGCTTCCGCCACCACCTTCCCATCCACCTTCGCCTCGGCGGCGAACTTCCATATGTTGCCGCGCTGGCGTTCCTTGGTGACGTGCACGCGCATCTGGTCGCCGGGGACCACCGGCTTGCGGAACTTCGCGCCGTCCACCGTCATGAAATAGACCAGCTTGCCCTGCGCGGAGGGGCCGAGCGTCGCCACCACCAGCACGGCCGCGGTCTGCGCCATGCTCTCGATGATCAGCACGCCCGGCAGCACCGGATGCTGCGGGAAATGGCCCTGGAAGAAATTCTCGTTGATCGAGACGTTCTTGATTCCGATGGCCGAGCGGTCGGGGACGATGTCCACCACGCGATCGACCAGCAGGAAGGGAAAGCGATGCGGGATCGCCTGCATGATGCGGGCGATGTCATAGGCACCCACGCTGCCCGCCGGCGTCTCCGCCGCGCTGTCGGGGATCGCGTCCATGGTCCTCCCTTCCGTCAGGACACGCGGGCCGCCACGCCCGACGCATCGAACACTGCTGTAGAACAGAACCGACGCGAGCGGAATCGCCCGCCGGGGCGATTTTCGGGGAGGCAGGCGCCGGTGGCCCCCCGAGAAGGGCCATCACCGCGCCCGCACATCCCCCTGCCGCAGGTGCCGGGGGGGGGCGGCGCCGGGGGCTGGCCGGGGCGCCGGGGTCCGCTTCGCGCATCCGGGCCCGAGCCCCCGCCGGGCCACAAGGCGCCCACCCCCGACCCGCGCCTAGACCCCGAAGCGGCGGTCGCGGGGGAAGCCGGTCGGCAGGGTCTTGCCCGGACCGCCGCGGTTGCCGCGCCAGGGGCGGAGGTCGGTCTCCACGCGCGTGCCGTTGCCGTGGCGCCAGGCCAGGCCCTCCTTCAGGGCGAAGGTCTTGGCGTCCTTCAGCTCCCCGTCCTTCAGCGCGATCAGCTGCACGCCGCGCCCGCGCGTCATCTCCGGCAGCTGGTCGAGGGGGAAGACGAGCAGCCGCGCGTCGGTGGTCACCGCCACGCTGTCGCCGGCGGCGGGCACGCAGACCAGGGCTTCCTGCCCGCCTTCCACCAGCAGCACCTGCTTGCCGGTGCGCTTCTCCGCCAGCAGGTCCTCGCCCTTCGCCACGAAGCCCTTGGCGTCGGTGGAGGCCAGCAGCCAGCGCCGTCCCTCGGCATGGACGAACATGGTCACCACGGCGTCCTCGTTCGTCATCTCCACCATCAGGCGCAGCGGCTGGCCATCGCCCCGGCCGCGCGGGATGGCGTCGGCCTTCAGCGTGTAGGCGCGGCCGTTGGTGGCCAGCAGCACGATGCGGTCGGTGGTCTGGGCGTGGATGGCGATCTGCAGCGCGTCGCCTTCCTTGAAGCGCAGTTCGGCATCCGCGCCGAGATGGCCCTTGGCCGCGCGGATCCAGCCCTTCTCGGAGAGGATGACGGTGATCGGTTCCTTCTCGGCGAAGGCGAGCACGTCGACCACCGTATCGGGCAGCGCCACGCCGGGCGTGGTGCGCCGCTCGCCGAGCGGGCCCGCGCCGAATTTCCGGCCGATGGCTTCCAGCTCCCCGCCGATCGTCTCCCAGCGCTTCGCCTCGGACTTCATCAGCCCCTGCAGCTTCTTCTGCTCCGCGCTGAGCTTCCTGTGCTCCTTCCCGATCTCCATCTCCTCGAGGCGCCGCAGCGCGCGCAGGCGCATGTCGAGGATGGCGTTGGCCTGCACCTCGGACAGCGAGAAGCGCGCCATCAGCGCCTCCTTCGGCCTGTCCTCCTCCCGCACGATGCGGATCACCTCGTCCAGGTTCAGGTAGACGATCAGGTAGCCGTCCAGGATCTCCAGGCGCCGCGCGATCGCCGCCAGCCGGTGTTCGGTGCGGCGCACCAGCACCACGTGGCGGTGGTCGAGCCAGGCGCGCAGCACCTCCTTCAGGCCCATCACCTTGGGCGTGCGGTCGGCGTCCAGCACGTTCATGTTGAGCGGGAAGCGGCTTTCCAGCGCGGTGGCGCGGAACAGCGTCTCCATCATCACCTTGGGATCGACGCTGCGCGACTTCGGCTCCAGCACCAGGCGGACCTTGTCGGTGCTCTCGTCGCGGACATCGCCGAGCAGCGGCAGCTTCTTCTCCTCCAGCAGCTCGGCGATCTGTTCGATCAGGCGCGACTTCTGGACCTGGTAGGGAATCTCGGTCACCACGACCTGCCAGGCGCCGCCCTTCAGCTTCTCCTCCGTCCAGCGCGCGCGGATGCGGAAGCCGCCGCGGCCGGTGGCATAGGCCTCGCGGATCGCAGCCGCGCTTTCCACCAGCAGGCCGCCGGTCGGGAAGTCGGGGCCCGGCATGTGGCGCAGCAGGTCGTCGAGCGTCGCCTTCGGGTTGCGCACCAGCTCGAGCGCCGCGGCGCACACTTCCCCGGCATTGTGCGGCGGGATGGAGGTGGCCATGCCCACCGCGATGCCCGCCGCGCCATTGGCCAGCAGGTTCGGGAAGGCGGCCGGCAGCACCACCGGCTCGCGCTCCTCGCCGTCATAGGTGGCGCGGAAGTCGACGGCGTCCTCCTCGATCCCTTCGAGGAGGGCCTGCGCGACCTCGGTCAGCCGCGCTTCCGTGTAGCGCATGGCCGCGGCGTTATCGCCGTCGATGTTGCCGAAATTGCCCTGGCCATCGACCAGCGGGTAGCGCGCGGCGAAATCCTGCGCCTGGCGGACCAGGGCTTCGTAGATGCTGCTGTCGCCATGCGGGTGGTACTTGCCCATCACGTCGCCGACGATGCGGGCGCATTTCTTGAAGCCGGCCGCGGGGTCCAGCCGCAGCTGGTGCATCGCCCAGAGCAGGCGCCGGTGCACCGGCTTGAGGCCATCCCGCACATCGGGCAGGGACCGGCTGACGATGGTGGACAGCGCATAGGCGAGGTAGCGCTCGGACAGCGCATCGGCGAGGCCGGTCTCGCGGGAGGCATCGCCGGCGGCCGGGGGCGTCAGGTCGTCGGGCATGGATTCGTGCTTCGTTCCTGTCCAGCGGCGGCATACACCGCCCGGCGCCGGGGCGCCACCGCGACGGCCGAAACCGGCGAAACGGCGTCCGGCTGTGCACCGGGCGAGACCTGTGCAATTCCTGGCGCCAGGTCGCGCCGGAACCCACGCGGCGAGACGCGGAGGTTGGGGGCGCCTGAATGTCGCTGGTCAGCAGGAATTTCAATCCGGGCAATGATTCGACGTTCGCCCGCCGCAAGAACATCTTCAAGGGCCGCACCAATGCACTCTCGGCCTATGTCGACTGGCTCGAGAAATCCAGCGGCTTCAAGCTGCACGAATATTGCGGTGTCGCGACCGATGTGGTGACGCGCTTCAACGCGGATTGGGGCAATGGCGGCACCGCCAGCGGGATCACCAGCGGGGTCTTCCACTGCCATCGGGCGCTCGGCCGCGTCTACAACACCTACCTGGCCAAGACGAAGCCCTCGGCGCCCATGATGGCGGCGCTTCCGCAGGCGCTGCACGGCGACCTGGAGATGATCTGGGAAGACATCACGATCATCTTCTTCCGCCGCTTCGGCAACCAGAGCGACGGGCTGAGCTTCGGCACCTCCGCCACGGCGAACGAGGTCTTCCAGTCCACCGGCCAGTCGCTTCTGGTCTGGGCCTATGGGCCGAAGGGCTTCGACTTCACCATCTCCAAGCATGGCTACGACGCGCCCTTCGGCGGCGCGAGCCCGCACTACTACATCTGGCAGGCGCGGCTGAAGGGCGGGCCGGCGAAGGACGCGCTGGACGACTACTGACCGCCCAGCCCGGCCACCCGGTCCGCCAGCAGCACCCGCGCCGCCGGCAGCGGCCGGTGCTGGATGCCGAAGACGTCGCGCGCCAGGAAATGCCCGGTGAGCCTGAGGCCCGCCGCCCAGTCCGCCGGGGCTGACGGCCCCTGCCCCAGCAGGAAGGCCGGCAGCGGCAGCAGCCGGTCGCGCCATGCCCCCGCCGCGGCGGCGGAGACGGCGCGGCCGCTGCGCGGCGAGACGAAGGCGAGATCCTCCGCCGAGCCGGTGACGGCGCAGCGCGTCAGGTCGAGGCCGTAGCCCAGCTCGGCCAGCAGCTCGGCCTCCCACAGCACCAGGTCCGGCAGCGCGGCCTCCGGCCCGCGCGCCAGGGCGGCGACCAGCGCGACCAGGCCGCGGAACAGCCGCGGATGCGGCTCGCGTTCCGGCAGCGCGCCCTCGGCCAGGGCGGTCGCGGCGCGCAGCACGGCCAGCGCCAGCGCGTCTTCCATCGCCAGCGCGGCGGCGGGGTGCACCATCTCCCCCGAGATCGCGCCGAGCTGGTCGGCCAGCCGCGCCACCCAGCGCGCCTCCACCAGGTTCCCCGCCTGCCAGATCGCCGCCTGCGCGCGGGAGGCGCCGCCCTTGGCCAGGCCGGCATGCCGCCCATGCGCCTCGGTCATCAGGCTGACCACGGCACCGCCCTCGCCATGCGGGCGGACATCCAGCACCACCGCGGGGGCCTGCCATTCCATGCGGCGCGGCGTCCCATATCGCCGCGGCCTCCGCAAGCGGCGCGCGGGGGCGCGGCGACCTCGCGCGATCGTGGGCGGCGGCGGGTCGCGATCGCGCGAGCGGGGCGGAGCGCGGGCGTCGGCGCCGGGTTAGCCCGCCATGCACCGACGCTTGTTCCTGCTGGGCGGTGGCCTGGCGGCCGCCTGCCAC
This sequence comes from Acetobacteraceae bacterium, assembly GCA_027487675.1. Taxonomy (GTDB): domain Bacteria; phylum Pseudomonadota; class Alphaproteobacteria; order Acetobacterales; family Acetobacteraceae; genus Falsiroseomonas. The sequence continues at coordinate 9,978 of JAIYDD010000229.1, forward strand.
CTGCCGCGCGACGCCCGCGCCGAAGCCCCGCCGGCGCCGCGGGGCGAAGCGCCGCGGGGCGAAGCGCCGCGTCGCGGCGAGCCGCGGGGCGAAGCGCCGCGTGGCGGCAACGCGGGCGGCGAGCCGCGGCGCCTGCTGCTGCGCCATGGCGGCACCGGCGCGCGCTTCGACGGCCCCTGGCACGACGGCACCGCCCCGGACCCGGTGGCGATGGCGGAGCTGTCGGCGGTGCTGGCCGATGCCGGCGTCGGCCCGCCACGGCCCTTCGACCCCGACGCCATCGCCATCCTGTGGGAAGTGGCGGCGCGCACCCGGCTGGGGACGGAGATCCGGGTGAATTCCGGCTACCGCTCGCCCGGCGTGAACCGCGCCGCGCATGGCGCGGGGGACAGCCTGCACCTGCGCGCCGCCGCGCTCGACGTGGACGTGCCGGCGGGGCGGCTGCCGGCGGTGGCGGCGGCGGCGGTCGCGCTCGGCCGCGGCGGCGTCGGCGTCTATGCGCGCCGCGGCTTCATCCACCTGGACAGCGGCCCGGTGCGGCACTGGAGGGAAGGCGCCGCGCGCGCCGCGGCGCCGCCGGAGGACCGGGTGGGCACGGTGGCGGCGGCCTGGGGGCGGCGGTGAGGCGATTGCTGCCGCAAGATGGCGGGGCAATCGGTGAAGCCCCCACCCCGGGGCGTTCCCCCGCGGAAGCCGGGGAGGGGGAAGCCGGCCTGCCTACCCGATATCCTCGAGGCCGAGCGCCCGGATCCGCCCGCGCTCCTCGTCCCAGCCCGGGCGGTCCTTGACGTTCAGGAACAGGTGCACGCGGCGTTCCAGCAGCGTCTCCAGCTCCGCCCGGGCGCGGCGGCCGATGTCCTTGATCTTCGCGCCGCCATCGCCGATCAGGATCGCCTTCTGCGTCGGCCGCTCGACATAGATCGTGCAGTCGATGCGCGCGCTGCCGTCCTTGCGTTCCTGCCAGCTTTCCGTCTCGACCGTCGCGTGGTGCGGCACTTCCTGGTGGGTCAGGCGCAGCACCTGCTCGCGCACGATCTCGGCGGCCAGCATGCGCTGCGGCAGGTCGGAGAGGTCGTCCTCGGGGAACAGCCAGGGGCCGGGCGGCACGGCGCCGGCCAGGCGGTCCAGCAGCCGGTCGAGCCCGCCCTTCGTCTGGGCGCTGACCATGAAGGTCTCGGCGAAGGGCAGCAGCGCGTTCAGCGCCTGCGCCAGCGGCAGCAGCTGCGGCGGCGACAGCAGGTCCACCTTGTTGAGCACCAGCCAGGCCGGGCGGCGGCCCTTGGCCAGGCCCTCCACGATGCTCCGCACCTCATCCGTCAGCCCGGCGCGGGCATCGACGATCAGCATGGCCAGGTCGGCATCCTGCGCGCCGCCCCAGGCGGCGGCGACCATGGCGCGGTCCAGCCGCCGGCGCGGGCGGAAGATGCCGGGCGTGTCCACCAGCACGATCTGCGACGCGCCCCGCATGACCACCGCGCGGATGCGGAAGCGCGTGGTCTGCGGCTTGGGCGAGACGATGGTAACCTTGGTGCCGGCCAGCGCATTGACCAGCGTGGACTTGCCGGCGTTCGGCGCGCCGACCACCGCGACCAGGCCGCAGCGCGTGGCGGCCGCAGGCGAGCCCGGCGCGGCGACATCCGCGGGCGATGCCCCGGCATCCGTCACGCCGGCCGCAGCCGCCGGCGCGGCGGCCTCTGCCAGCCCGGGTTCCGCGCCGGTCGCGGCAGCGTCGCGCGCCGGATCCTCCGCCCTGGCGCCCGGCCTGTCCCCGCCGCCGCCGCTCATGCGCCGAGGCGGGCGAGCAGCCCCTCCGCCGCCGCCTGCTCGGCCGCCCGCTTGCTCTCGCCCATGCCTTCCGCCTCCTGCCCCGCCGCCGCGACGCGCACGACGAAGATGGGGTTGTGCGACGGGCCGGAGGAGGAGACCAGCACATAGGCCGGCAGCGGATGCCCCCTGCCCTGCAGCCATTCCTGCAGCCGCGTCTTCGGCGAGACCGGCGGACGGGCGGACGCCTCGACCAGCGGCAGCCATTCGCGCCGCACCAGCGCGCGCGCCGGATCGAGCCCGCCATCGAGGTAGAGCGCGCCCAGCAGCGCTTCCAGCGCATCGGCCAGCACGGAGGCGCGGTTGCCCACCCCCGCCCGCATCTCCCCCGGCGGCACGCGCAGGGCGGGCCCGAGGCCCATGCGTTCGGCGACCTGCGCCAGCGCCTCGGCCGAGACCAGCGCGCCGAGCCGCTTGCCGAGCGCGCCTTCGCGCTCCTCCGGGAAGCGCTCGGCCAGCCATTCGGCCATCACCAGCGCCAGCACGCGGTCGCCCAGGAATTCCAGCCGCTCGTTCGAATCGAGCAGATGCCGGCGCGGGTCGGCGGCGGAGCGGTGGGTCAGCGCCTCGGCGAGCAGTTCCGGCCGGGCGAAGCGGTGCGGCAGCGTGACGGCCAGCGCCTGCAAGGCCTGGTCCTGCGCCGCGCGGCCGGCGGCGGCCTCCGCCTCGGCGCGGCGGCGGCGCGGGGCGCGCGGGGCCTCCGCCTGTGGGTCGGGCACCGGCCCCGGCTGAGGCCGGCCCTTCACCGGACCGCGCTGAACAGGCGCGACCAGCGGACGGCCATGGGCCAGGCCCAGACCTCCCACCAGCTGGCGGAACCGTCCACGGAGAAGAAGATGAATTCCGCGCGCCCGACCAGGTTCTCCACCGGGATGAAGCCCACCGCGTTCTGGTCGCGGCTGTCGAGGCTGTTGTCGCGGTTGTCGCCCATGGCGAAGACATGCCCGGCGGGGACGCGGAATTCCGTGGTGTTGTCGAAGAACTGGTTGTCCGACATCTCCAGGATGAAATGCGCGTGCGGCTCCACGCCGGGCTGCGGCGGCAGGAGTTCCCGGAAGCGGGTGGCGACCATCCGGCCACCATCCTCGACCGTGAAGGGGCCGAGGGATTCACGCCGCACCGGCTGGCCGTTCAGGTGCAGGATGCCGCCCCGCACCTGCACGCGGTCGCCGGGCAGGCCGATGATGCGCTTGATGTAGTCGGTCGAGTTGTCGCGCGGCAGCTTGAACACCGCGACATCGCCGCGCTCCGGCAGGCTGCCGAAGATGCGCCCCGAGAACAGGTTCGGGCTGAACGGCATGGAGTGCCGCGAATAGCCGTAGGAATACTTCGAGACGAACAGGTAGTCCCCCACCAGCAGCGTCGGGATCATGCTGCCGGACGGGATGTTGAAGGGCTCGAAGGCCACGGTGCGGATGCCGATGGCGATCAGCCCGGCATAGAGCACAGTCTTGATGGACTCGAGCCAGCCGCCCGACTTCTTCTTGGTCATGGAACGTGTTTTCGCGGACATCCTGGCTCGCCCGGCAACCCGGGGGCGGGCGCGCGCGCCCGGATAGAGCGCGGCCGGGCGCGGACTGTCAAGGAACGCCGCCCGCCGTCGCATCGGGCGGCACGGGCACGGCACTGATCAGCACCATGGCCTGCGCGTAGGGGTATTCGTCCGTCATCGTCAGCGCGACATGCGCGACATGCCCCGGCGGCGTGATCGCCGCCAGCCGCGCCGCGGCACCGCCCGTCATGCGCAGCGTGGGCTGGCCGGAGGGCAGGTTCACCACGCCGAGATCACGCATGAACACGCCCGCATTGAAGCCGGTGCCGAGCGCCTTGGCCGCCGCCTCCTTCGCCGCGAAACGCTTGGCATAGGTGGCGGCGCGGATCTTCTCCGTCCGCCGCTCGGCCTTCGCACGCTCCACCGGCGTGAAGACACGCTCGATGAACCGCTCGCCATGCCGCTCGATCACCCGCTCCACACGCCGGATGTCGACGACATCACTGCCGAGGCCGAGGACGAGGCCGGAGGGTGCGGGGGTGAGCGTCATGCGGGGGTCCTGCGCTGGTGGTTCCCGGGAGGGGCGCCGCCCCTCCCGGACGTCGCGGCAGTGCCGCGACCCCACCAGGTCCCGTGGCGGTCCCCGGACCCCAGCCGTGAGTTTTCAGTCGGTGTCCGAGGAGGGGGCCTCAAGGGCGCGCCAGCGGTACGGGCGCGCGTGGCCCCCTCTTCGGACAACGACCAAACTGATGACGGGTCCAGGGGCGTCACGCCCCTGGCGGGTGGGGTCTGGGGAGGGCGGAGCCCTCCCCAGGGGCCCGCCGGCGCCGCACCACGCACCACCCTCACCCCCGCGACCGTTCGGCCTGGGCCACGCCGGGCAGGGCGCGGAGCGCGGCGATGATGTTGGAGAGGTGGCGGAGGTCCTTCACTTCCACGTCCACCGCGATTTCCTGGAAGTCGGGGCCGCGGTGGTGGATGCGCAAATTGTCGATGGCGCCGTCCTGGCGGGCAATCGCGTCGGTGATGGCGGAGACGGTGCCGCGGTCGGTCCCCGCGATCAGGTCGATGCGCCCGACATGCGCGGCGCCCGAGCCGCCTTCGTAGTCCCAGTCGATGTCGAGGAAGCGTTCCGGGCTGTCGGAGAAGCCCGACAGGTTCTGGCAGTCGGATTTGTGGACGGTGACGCCCTTGCCGGTGGTGACGATGCCGACGATGCGGTCGCCGGGCAGCGGGCGGCAGCAGCCGGCGAAGTTCACCTGCATGCCGGCGACCAGGCCGGAGATGCCCATGGCGACGTCGCGGCGGCCGGGCCGGCCGGCGGGGCCGGGCGGGGCGACCCGCGGGCGCGATCGCGCCAGCGGCAGCGGGTCCGCGGCGCGCGGCGGGCCGCGCAGTTCCGGGTAGACCGCGTGCACCACGTCGCGCGGCGAGACGGCGCCGGAGGCGACGACGATGCAGAGTTCCTCGAAGCCCGGCTGCTTCAGCGCCTTCAGCGCGGGCTCGATCGCCTTCTCGGAGAATTCCACGCCTTCCTGGCGGAAGGCCTTGGCGATGGCGGCGCGGCCTTCCTGCTGCTGGACCTTGCGTTGTTCGGCGTGGACGAAGCGGCGGATGCGCGCGCGGGCCTTGCCGCTGACGACGAAGCGTTCCCAGGCCGGGTTCGGCGTGCCGCCGCGGGCGGTGATGATCTCTACCTGGTCGCCGTTCTCGAGCGGCGTGCGCAGCGGCTTGATGACGCCGTTGATCTTGGCGCCGACGCATTGGTCGCCGACCTGGCTGTGCACCTGGTAGGCGAAATCGACGCAGGTGGCACCGCGGGGAAGGGCGATCAGGTCGCCCTTGGGCGTGAAGCAGAACACCTCGTCGCGGTGCAATTCGAGCTTGGTGGCGTCCAGGAATTCCTGCGGCTCGGCGGCCTGTTCCAGGATTTCCAGCAGGGTCTTCACCCAGGGGAAGCGCTGGCTGTCGCGCGCGGCCGCGCCGCCCTGCTTGTAGATCCAGTGGGCGGCGACGCCGTATTCGGCGACCTCGTGCATCTCCCGCGTGCGGATCTGCACCTCGATCTTGGCATTGCGCTTTTCCGGCACCGTGACGCCGCTGTGCAGCGACTGGTAGCCGTTGGGCTTGGGCGTCGAGATGTAGTCCTTGAAGCGGCCGGGCACGACGCGATAGGCGGAATGCACGGCGCCGAGCGCCGCGTAGCAGGCCGCCTGGTCGGGCACGATCACGCGGAAGGCCATGATGTCCGAGAGCTGCTCGAACTCCACCTTCTTGCCGTGCATCTTGAGCCAGATCGACCAGGGCGATTTCTCGCGACCCGTCAGTTCCTGCACCTCCACGCCCGCGTCGCGCATCACGCGCGCCAGGTCCTCGCGGATCTCCTCGATCAGGTCGGCGCCCTGGCCGTAGAGGAAGGAGCGGCGCGCGGCGATGGTCTGGAAAGCGTCCGGGTCGAGCTCGCGGAAGGCGAGTGTCTCCAGCTCGGTCTTCAGGCCGTCCATGCCGATGCGCTCGGCGAGCGGGGCGAAGATCTCCATCGTCTCGCGCGCCGTCTTGCGGCGGCGTTCGGGCTGCGGGACGTAGTGGAGCGTGCGCATGTTGTGCAGCCGGTCGGCGAGCTTGACCAGCAGCACGCGGATGTCCTCGGACATGGCGAGGACCAGCTTGCGGAAGTTCTCGGCCTGCTTGGTGCGCTCGGATTGCAGTTCGAGGCGCGTCAGCTTGGTGACGCCGTCCACCAAGCGCGCGACTTCCTTGCCGAAGCGCTTCTCGATCTCGGCGAGGCCGGTCTTGGTGTCCTCCGCCACGTCGTGCAGCAGGGCGGTGGCGATGGAGGCGGTATCCAGCCGGTAGGAGGCGAGGATCTCGGCCACCGCCAGCGGATGGGTGATGTAGGGATCGCCGTTGTCGCGCAGCTGCCCGGCATGGGCGGCGTGCGCCACGGCCCAGGCCTGCTCGATCAGCGCGCCGTCGGAACGCGGGTCGTAGGCGGCGACCATGCGGGCGAGTTCGCGGCCCGTGCCCTCCGCGACGCCGCCGGCGAGCCCTTCCGGGGACTGGGCGGAGAGGGGCCAGGCCGCGCCGCTCATCGCATCGGGGCCGGGCGCGCGCGGGGGTGGGTCCGATGCGGCGCGCGGGCCCGGCATCGACAAGGCGCGGGGCGCCGCGCGGGCGCCCCGGGATGGCGTGGCGCGGTCAGCGCTTCCCGCCGAGCTCGGCGGCGATCGCCGCCTCGATGTCGTCGGCAGAGAGGTCTTCGAGGCCGCCGCCCTCGCCGGCCGGTTCCTCGTTGACGTCCATGACGCCGAAGATGTTCTCGTCGGTGGCGATGAGGTCCAGCACCTCTTCCTCGGCCGGCTCCGGCTCGGGCGCGCGCTGGAGGGACTTCACGACATCGGCTTCGAGGTTGGTCAGCTCGACGGTGCCGTCGGCGATCTCGCGCAGGGCGACGACGGGGTTCTTGTCGTTGTCACGCTCGATCGTCAGCTCCTCGCCGCGGCTGATGTTGCGGGCGCGCTGGGCGGCGAGCAGGACAAGCTCGAAGCGGTTGGGGACCTTGAGGACGCAGTCCTCGACCGTCACGCGGGCCATGGCGGGCTCCGATCCAGATGCGGGAGGGAAGCCAGGGCCTGCCGGGCGAACGACGCCGCGGGCACACCCCCCCCTCCTGTGGTGAACCCTCTATCTAGCCACCCGCCCCCGCTCCGGCAAGGACGCCGATCCCGGTCCGGTCCGCGGCCGCCAGCAGCGCCGCGACGGGCTGGCCAAGCGCCGGGTGCACCCAGCCCGGCGCCACGTCCAGCAGCGGCGCCAGCACGAAGGCGCGGAGCTGCAGCCGCGGATGCGGCAGGACCGGGTCCGGCGCGGCGCGGACCAGGCCTGACAGGTCCAGCAGGTCCAGGTCCAGCGTCCGCGGCGCATTGGGATAGGGGCGGACGCGGCCGAACGCCGCCTCGATCCGCTGCAAGGCGGCCAGCAGCGCGGCCGGGTCGGGCAGCGGCGCGCCGGGGGCGGGGTCCAGCCGCGCCACGCCGTTGACGTAGTCCGGCACGCCGGGGGTGGGGGGCACCGGCGCGGTGGCGTACCAGCGCGACAGCGCGCGCAGCCGAAGGCCCGGGATCGCGTCCAGCGCCGCGGCGGCGCGGCGGCAGGTCCCGATGGCCGGCGCGCCGTCCGGCCCGGGCAGGTTCGCCCCGATGCCGACCATGATCACAGCCGCGTGGGCATCGATGCGTGGGTGTAGCATTCCGCTTGCAACCGCCTATGGTCCGCTCGATTGCAGTGGAAGATCCAGCCGTGCATTTCGATCCCCAGGAGAGGCTCGGCCTCTTCATCGATGGCGCCCATCTCTATGCCGCCTCCCGCAACCTCGGCTTCGAGGTGGACTACAAGAACCTTCTCGGCGTCTTCCGCCGCCAGGCGCGGCTGGTGCGCGCCGCCTACTATACGGCGCTGCTGGAGAACGAGGAGTATTCGCCGCTGCGCCCGCTGGTCGATTGGCTGGGCTACAACGGCTATTCCGTCGTCACCAAGCCGGCGCGGGAATTCACCGATGCCGCCGGCCGACGCCGCGTGCGCGGCAACATCGAGGTGGAGCTGGCGGTCGACATCCTGATGCTGGCCCCACGGCTCGACCACGTGGTGCTGGTGGCGGGCGATGGCGATCTGCGGCGGCTGGTGGAGGCGGTGCAGCAGCAGGGGCTGCGCGTGACGGTGATGTCCACCATCCGCAGCCAGCCGCAGATGATCGCCGACGAGCTGCGCCGCCAGGCCGACCAGTTCATCGACCTGATGGATGCCGCGCCCGACTTCACCCGCCGACAGGTGGAGCCCCGGCCCCGCCCGGTGCCGGCCCGCGCGCCGCAGGCGGCCCGCCCGACGCCGGCCGAGCCCTTCCGCGACTCGGTCGACATCCCCGAATAGGCTGCCCTGCCCCGGCACCGGGCCGGGTGGAGGAGGAGCCCTGACCCATGCCCGAGCCGATCGCCGAGCCGGGCCATGACTGCCCGCTCTGCCCCCGTTTGGTGGCGTACCGGCTGGCGAACCGCGCCGCCTGGCCTGGCTGGCACAACGGCCCGGTGCCGTGCTGGGGCCCGCGCGAGGCGAAGCTGGCGGTGATCGGGCTCGCGCCCGGCGTGAAGGGCGCCAACCGCACCGGGCGGCCCTTCACCGGCGACCATGCGGGGAAGCTGCTCTATGCCACGCTGCTGAAGTTCGGGCTGGCCACCGGGGACTACCGGGAGGATCCACAGGACGGCATGGTGCTGGCCGGCGTGCGCATCGTGAATGCCGTGCGCTGCGTGCCGCCGCAGAACCTGCCGACGCCGGCGGAGATCGCCACCTGCAACCGCTTCCTGAAGGCGGAACTGGCGGCGATGCCGGGGCTGCGCGCCGTGCTCTGCCTTGGCGGCGTGGCGCACACCGCGGTGCTGAAGGCGCAGGAGCTGAAGGCCGCGCATGCGAAGTTCGCGCATGGCGCCGTCCACGCGCTGCCGTCCGGCCTGCTGCTGGCCGACAGCTACCATGTCAGCCGCTACAATACCCAGACGGGGCGGCTGACGACGGCGATGTTCGAAGCGGCGATGCAGGCGATCCTGGCGCGGATCAACTGACCGGGCCGGGCGCGCCTCAGGCGACCGCGGCGGCGTCCACGGGCGCCAAGCGCAGGTCGTTCAGCCCCGCATAGTTCAGCAGGTTGAGCACGTACCAGCCGCCGGTCACCGGCTCGACCATGGTGCTCGGCAGGGGTTCGCGGGTGGACCAGTCCACGCCCTCGCCCGGCGGCATGAACCCCTCCCCGTACATCGCGGCGGTCCATTGCAGGCTGCCGAGTGCCCAGTCCGCGTCGCCGGCATATTCCTTGGCCATGCCGACATAGCTCGTCATCTGCGGCCACACCGCCTCGTCCACCCGGCTCTCGAAGGTGCCGCCGGGGCTGTAGGGGGAGGAGGAGTAGAAGGTGTCGCCGTCGTAGCGGGAGATGCCGTAGCCGTCGCGCCCGGTCTCCTCGATCGCGCCCTGGATCTGTCGGATCGCGCGCGGGTCGTTTGCGTCGAGCAGGCCGGTGACGATGGCGAGGTTCGCCGAATTCTCCCGCCGGTCCACCACCGTCTCGCCATCCGGCGTCAGGCCCCAGGCGAAATAGCCTTCCTCCTCGTTCCACAGGCCGGGCCGGTCGGCGGTGGTCGGGCGCAGGATGGCGTCGCGGATCGTCGCCGCGCCGTCCGCCCAGGCGGCCGCGCGGTCGCCGGCACCCAGTTCCTCCGCCATCCGCGACGCGGCGTTCAGCCCCTGGCTGTAGGTGACCTGGGTGTAGATGTTGTAGAGGAAGAACTCCTCCCAGATCGAGAATTCGGGCGGACCGAAGCCGGTCTCGTCGATGTTCTCCGCGATGAAGTCTGCGCTGTCCACCAGCGCCTCGCGCACCACCGGGTCCGCCAGGAAGGCGTCCGCGTCATCCTCCCGCCCCGCCGCGCGCAGCCCTTCGGCGTGGCGGAAGGCGCCGATCAGGAACAGGCCCTGCGCATCCCATTCGGGCTGCACGAAGTCGATGCCCTGGTCGGCCTCGAAGAAGGAATAGTTGGTGTAGAAGGTGCCATCGACGAATTGCGGGTTCCGGTCGTCGCCGTCCTCCTCCACGCTCGCCATCCAGCGCCAGTAGCGGCCGGCATCGTCGTACAGCCCGGCGGCGTCCAGGCTGATCGCGGTCACCGCCGAATCGCGCGGCCAGACCTTGAACTCGTAGGCCGGGTTGGTGGCGGCGACGAAGCTGCCGTATTCGGGCTGCTGGCTCTGGAGGATGGTCACCAGGGAACGGTCATAGGCCTCGGCCAGCGCCGGGTCGGTGATGGCGCGCTCGCCCGTCTCGGGCAGCGCCTTGGCCTGCGCCAGCCGGTCCTGCCAGGCGGCGGCGGTCTGCTCGAACCAGAAGGTGGGCGAGCCGGCGACGCTGGTGCCCTGCGGGTTCTGCGCGGTGGCGATGTTCGCCTCCAGCGCCTCCCGGCTCTCGGCCATGGTCGTGTAGAAATAGAGCTCCACCGGCCGCGTCGGGTAGAGCTCGACATCCTCCCGCACCATGCCCAGCCGCACCCCCTGCCCTTCGGCCGAGATATCGTCCGTGCCGATCGCCTCGCCGGCGGCGAAGCGGCCGATCACGCCCTCGCCCCCCTGCTGCGCGGCGCCGGGGTCCTCGGCATAGGGCAGTCGGAAGCCGTCATTCGCGCCGGCACCGGCATCGTCGGCCTGCTGGCCGTCCATCTCCTGGAAGGCACCCCAGGCGAGCCAGAGCGGAGCCTTGCCGTTGCCGCGGTCGATCTCGACGATCCAGGTCTCGCGCCGCTCGTCCCACTCGGCGCGCTGCGTCAGCGCGCCGGAGAGGTCGAGCGTCGGCATCATGTCCCAGGTCACCAGCTTGTCGCCGACCTCGGTCTGGTTGGTCAGCGTCCAGCGCTCCACCAGCAGCGGCTGGCCGGGCACCATGGCGTAGTCGCGCTCGATCGCGACGGCCAGCGCCTCGCCGGTCGGCAGGTAGTCGCCATAGGTGACGTTCATGATGCCATCGGCATCGAAGTTCAGCGTGCTGTCGAAGGCCGGCGCCAGCACGCGGCCGGCCTGCCCGCCCGTGGTGTCGCGGAACCAGGCGGTGCCGCTTTCCACGTGGTCGACCGTCCAGTCGGAACGGTGGCGCAGCTGCGCCAAATAGGGGCCGAAGCCCTGCGTGTCCTTGGCCGCGGTCAGCGCGCTTTCATGGATGGCGATCAGGTCGGTGCCGTTGTTCATCAGCAGCGACCGCGCGCTGGTCTCGGCGGAGGGCGCGGTGCCCTCCGTCACCGTCAGGCTGTCGAGCGCGAAGGCCGTGCCCTCCGTGCCGATGCCGACGGTGCTGTCGCCGAGATCGGCGGTCAGCGTGATCTCCCGCGGGCCGGCCTGCAGCTCGACGCGCTGGCGGCCTTCGCCCCAGACATCGGCGGCGAAGAGGTTGGGAAAGGTGACGGCGCCGTTGACCGGCGCGCCGTCGATCAGCAGGCCGCGCGTCGCGTCGCTGGTGCCGCCCAGCGCATGGGCGAAGTCGAGCGTGTAGAAGCCGGTGCGCGGGACATCGACGGTGAAGGTCACGGCCGCGTCCTCGGCCGGCAGCGCCACGTAGCGGTCGCCGGACGCGCCGCCGATGCCATCCGCCACGACCGCCCCGCCGGAGAGCGCCGCGGCCTCGGCTTCCAGGGTGGTGGCGAAGCGCGCGGCGCGGGTGGGCGGCAGGCTCGGGCCGGCGCTGCCGGTCGTGCCTGCCGGCGCGGCGGCGGCACCCATCCCCGGCCCGGCGGCAGGATCGATGGCGGGGTCGATGACGGGATCGAGGGCGATGGTGGCGGACATGGCGTTTATTCCCGCGTCTCGCCGGCACGGGTGGTGCCGGCCTTGCGGGCGCAGCGCCCCGGCAACCGCGGCGGTTCATGCGCGGACCGGGACAAGCGGGGGTAGATGCCGGGCGGGAAGGATGCCGGGGCGCGACCGTGACGCGGCCCATCCTGCCAACAAGCGCGGCGGCGCGCGCCTCAGCCGGCGCGGCGCCGCCGGGCCGCCGCGGCGATGACCCTTTGGAGAGCGGGGGCCGGGCGGGCGGTCAGGCCAGCGGCCGCCCCTCCAGCGCCGCTTCCACCGCCCGCACCAGCACCGGCGCGTCGGGCGCGACGTTGGTCGGGAAGGCCCGCACGCCTTGCCCGTCCCGCGCCACCACGAATTTGTGGAAGTTCCAGCGCGGCGGCCCGCCGGCGCGGGCGGCGAGGAAGCCGAACAGCGGATGCGCGGCATCGCCCCGCACGCGGCTCAGCGCCGCCATCGGGAAGGTGATGCCGTACATCGAATCGCAGAACTGGCGGATCGCCCGGTTGTCCGTGGCTTCCTGGTTGAAGTCGTTGGACGGCACGCCGATCACCGCGAAGCCGCGCGCCGCGAAGCGGTCGTGCAGCGCCTGCAGCGCGGCGTATTGCGGGGTGAAGCCGCAGAAGCTCGCGGTGTTCACCACCATCAGCGCGCTGCCGCGAAAGGCGGCCAGCGCCAGGTCGCCGCCTTCCAGCGCCGGCAGGGTGAAGTCGAACACGCTCCGGGCCTGCGCCGCGGCGGGGCCGGCGGTCATGGCCAGGGCGCCGGCGAGCAGGGCACGGCGGCGGGGCTCAGCCATAGCGCTCCTCCATCCAGGGATCGCCGCGGTTGTGGTAGCCGCGCACCTCCCAGAAGCCCGGGCGGTCCTCCCGCAGCAATTCCACCCGCGTCACCCATTTCGGCGACTTCCAGAAATAGAGGTGCGGCACCACCAGCCGCACCGGCCCGCCATGGCGGCGTTCCAGCGGCGCGCCGGCCCAGGCGTGCGCGAACAGGTTCTCCTCGCGCGCGAAATCGTCGAGCGAGAGGTTGGTGGTGTAGCCGTCGTAGCAGGTCAGCGAGACGAAGCGCGCTTCCTCCTTCGGCCGCGCCATCTCGAGCAGCGTGCGGACCGCCACGCCCTGCCAGTCATTGTCGTAGCGCGACCATTGCGTCACGCAGTGGATGTCGTTGCGGCGTTCCGCCTGCGGCAGGGCGCGGAATTCTTCCAGTGTCAGGCGGACCGGCGCGGCCACCAGCCCCTCGATGCGCAGGCGCCAATTGGCCGGCGTCACATCGGGCTGCACGCCGAGGTCGAGCACCGGGAAATCCTGCACCAGGCGCTGCCCTGGCGGCAGGCGGTCGCGCGTTGGATCGCCATGGGTGCCGGTCAGCAGCCGGCCCTCCCGCGCCCAATCCTGCTTGGTCTCCACCAGCTTGTCCCGGACCTTGCCGGTCAGCGGCACCGCGTTCTCGTCGTCCATGCGGGGCTCCTCGCCAGCGAGTAGGTGCGCGGTTACGGCCGGGATGCAAGTGGCGCGCCGCCCCAGAGCAGCGTGACGCCGCCGCCGAGCCAGCGCGCGCGGAACGGCCGGTGCGCGGCCAGCGCCGCCAGGATGACCGGATCGCCGCGCCAGACCTCGAGCCCCGCCCCGCCGCCACCCGACAGCCAGGGCCGCGGCGGGGTATCGAGCATGCCCTGTTCCGCCCCGGCCAGCGCCGCGATGCGCGACGGATCGGCGGCCTGGGCGAAGCTGAAGCGCGCCAGCCGGTCGAGCGCCGCCAGCTCCTCCGCGCCGAAGGGCTCTCCCGCGGCGGCGCCGAGCCGCGCCAGCGCCGCCGACGGCTGCAAGGCGAAGAAATGGTAGTGCAGCGCCATGCGGCCGCGGGCGAGTTCCTGCGGGTGCGCGCCCTCTGCCGTGACGCCGGCCAGGAAGGTGCGCCCGGCCTGCATCCCCCAGCGCAGCAGCGCGCGATCCTGCGCCGCGACGCCGGCCGCGCCGACCGCCAGCCCTGCCCAGGCCATGTGGTTGTTGCGCAGCTCGCTGAGCCCTGTGCCCCGCGGCGCCGGCCGGTCGTAGTGGCGCCGGACCTCCTGCGCGACCTCGGCCATCCAGGCGCCGATGCGGGCCTGGCGCTCCGGCGTCGCGGCGGGGGCGTCGCGCAGCGCCAGCCAGGCCAGCGCGGCGCCGGCCAGCGTCCATTTCCGCCGGTAGCCGCCCTGCCGGTTGAAGCTGCCGAGGAGCGCGCGCTGCGCCGCCCAGGCCTCGATCAGCCCGATCGCGCATTCGGCCTGGGCCGGGTCGCGCAGCGCCACCCAGCGCTCGGTCGGGCGCTGGATGGCGTCCAGCCAGTCGTTGAGCGGCCGCGCCGCCGCGTTGTCCGCGGCCAGCAGCGCCGGGTCGTGCCGGGTCGCGTTGCGGTCGACGTAGAAGGGCACGCCGTCCAGGTCGCGCAGCGGCGGGGGCGGCGCGGGGCAGGGCCGGGCGGAAAGCGGCGCGGCCGGGCCGGGCGCGGCGAAGGGGCCGGGCATGGGTGGCCCCGCCGGCTCGGCCCGCGCGCAGCACGCGGCGAGAAGCAGCAGCGGGAGGACGAGCCGGCGCATCAGCGCGGGGTCGGGCGCGCGGCGATAGCGGCGCGGCCACGGCGGGTCGGCATGGACCGGACCTCCCGGAGTTCGCGTGCCCCAGCCTCGCGTCCCGGCCGAGCTTGCGTCAACCGTGCCTCGTCCCGATCGTCTTCGCAGGTCCCGTCGCGACCGGCTGATCCCGGCCGTGCCGATCCTGGCCGCAGGCATCCCCGGCCGGCCCAGGATCGGGGGGAGGCCGGCGCTGCGTGACCCGGGCGGCGACCGCAGCGCGCCAGGCGACGGCATCCGACCGCGGCGCGATGGGCCGGTCTTCGGGGACAGGCCAGGGCGGCCCGCGCCCGCCGCGCCCCTACCCCTTGTCCCGCATCAGCCGCGCCTTGTCGCGCTGCCAGTCACGCTCGGCGATCGCCGCGCGCTTGTCGTGCTTCTTCTTGCCCTCGGCGAGGCCCAGCAGCACCTTGGCCATGCCGCGGTCGTTGAAGTGGATCTGCATCGGCACCAGCGTCGCGCCTTCGCGCGTGATGCTGCCGGTCAATTCCCGCACCTGCTTGCCGTGCAGCAGCAGCTTGCGCGGGCGGCGGGGTTCGAACTTCGCGGCGAAGCTTCCGGCCTGCCATTCGGGGATATAGGCGTTGAACAGCCACATCTCGCCGTCCCGCTCGCCGGCCCAGGCCTCGGACAGGGTGGCGCGGCCGGCGCGCAGGCTCTTCACCTCCGGCCCCACCAGCGCGATGCCGGCCTCGATCGTCTCGTTGATCTTGTAGTCGAAGCGCGCCTTGCGGTTCTGCGAGGCGATGCCGTGGCTGATCAGGCCCTTCTTGCGGGGTTCGGCCATGCGGGTCTCAGTTCAGCAGGCCGGCGCCCACCATGGCGTCGCGCACGCGGGCTGCGCTGGCGTCGGCGATCGGCGCCATGGGCAGGCGGCAGGTGGCGGTGCCGTGGCCGAGCAGGCTGGCGGCGAACTTCACCGGGCCCGGCGAGGTCTCGCAGAACATCGCGTCATGCACCGGCACCAGCCGGTCCTGGATCGCCATCGCATCGGCGATGCGCCCCTCGGCCCAGGCATCGTGCATCTGCCGGCAGAGCCGGGGCGCGATGTTGGCGGTGACGGAGATGCAGCCATGCCCGCCGGCGGCCAGGTAGGACAGCGCCGTGTGGTCCTCGCCCGAGAGCTGGCAGAAATCGGGGCCGCAGGCGGCCCGCGTGTGCAGCGGCCGCGTCAGGTTCGCCGTCGCGTCCTTCACGCCGACGATGTTCGGGTGCCTGGCCAGCTTCGCCATGGTCTCGACGGTCATGTCGATCACGCTGCGGCCGGGGATGTTGTAGATCAGGATCGGCAGCGCCACGGCATCCGCGATCGCCATGAAGTGGCGATACAGCCCCTCCTGCGTCGGCTTGTTGTAGTAGGGGGTCACCACCAGCGCGGCATCGGCGCCGGCCTGCTTGGCGTGGCGCGTCAGCGCGACGGCTTCCGCGGTGGAATTGCTGCCGGTGCCGGCGATGACCGGCACGCGGCCGCGCGCGGCGGCGATGCAGGCCTCCACCACGACATGGTGTTCGTCATGCGTCAGCGTCGGGCTCTCGCCCGTGGTGCCGACGGGGATCAGCCCCTGCGTGCCCTCCGCCACCTGCCACTCGACGAAGTCGGCGAAGGCCTTCAGGTCCAGGGCGCCATCGGCCTGCATGGGCGTCACCAGCGCCACCAGCGATCCCCTGAACATGTTTGTGCGCAGCCCCGTGCCGTGTCGGACCGCGGAAGCTAGGCGCGCGGGGGTCGCGCGGCAAGGCCGCCCGAGCGGCACGTCGTAACCGCCTTGCCCTGCACGGGGCGGCGCGGGGCTGCTAGGCTGCGGCCCGCATGCGCCGCGCCCTCCTGCTGCTCCCCCTGCTTCTCCTCGGCACGCCGCTCGCCGCCCAGCCCTGGGCGAGCGACGCCGCCCGCGCCGCCGGCCGCCAGGCGCTGGCCGCCGCCCAGGCCGGCCGCTTCCCGGAAGCCGAGGCGCTGGCCCGCAACGCCGATCCGCTGGCGCGCAAGGTCACCGCCTGGATGCGCCTGCAGGTCCGCGGCCCGGGCACGAGCGCGGCCGAGCTGCTCGGCTGGCTCGCCGACAACCCCGACTGGCCGCTGCCCGAGACCATGGCCCGCCGCGCCGAGGAAGCGCTCGCCGCCGAGGCCGATGACGCGATGGTGCTGGCGCATTTCGCCCGCCGCCCGGCGCGCACGCTGGATGGCGCGCTGCGCCATGCCGCCGCGCTCGGCCGCGCCGGCCGCCCCGCCGAGGCCGCCGCGGCGATCCGCGAGGCCTGGCGCCAGGCCCCGCCCTCCGACCCCGCCGAGGCCGCGGTGCTGGAACGCCACGCCGCCGCCCTCTCGGCGGAGGACCATGCGAGGCGCTTCGACCGGCTGGTCTGGGAAGGCCAGGCCGGCGCCGCATCGCGCCTGCTGCCGCGGCTCGACCCTGCCCGGCGCGCCGTCGCCGAGGCGCGGCTGGCCTTCCGGGCGGAGCGCGAGGTCGCCCTCCCCGCCAATGCCCGCGACATCGGCCTGGCCTATGAACGCGCCCGGTTCCTGCGCCGGCGCGACCGCGACGCCGAGGCCGCTGCCGCCTGGGCCACGGCCGAGCCCCTGCAGCGCGACCTGCCGCCGGAAGCCGCCCGCGCCGTCTGGGCGGAACGCCAGCTGCTGGCGCGCAAGCTGCTGCGCCTCGGCGATCCCGCCGCCGCCTATCGGCTGGCGGCGAACCATGGCGTGGCGGAGGCCGGGGAGCCGCGGCAGGAGGCGGAATTCCTGGCCGGCTTCCTGGCGCTGCGGCGCCTGGGCGACCCCGCCGCCGCGCAGCGCCATTTCGCGCGGGTGGACGACGAGAGCCGCAGCGTCATCACCCGGGCCCGCGCCGCCTATTGGGAAGGCCGCGCACTGGCGGCGCTGGGACGCGACGCCGAGGCCCGCGCGCGATGGGACGCCGCGGCCGGCTTCCCCACCGCCTTCTATGGCCAGCTCGCCAGCCTCGCACTCGGCGAGCCGCCCGCGCGGCTGTCGGAGCGCATCGCCGCCACCGCCCTGCCCGTCCCGCCGCGCGACGTCGCCGATGGCTTCGGGCTGCGGGAACTGGCGCGGGTGGTGGTGACGCTGGCCGATCTCGGCCAGTCCGACCGCGCGCGGCAATTCCTGCTGCGGATGGAGGATCTCTCGCCCGACGCCGCCGATCGCTGGCTGATCGCGCGGCTTGCCGTGCTGGTCGGCCGGCCCGACCACGCCGTCTGGGTGGCGCGCCGCGCCGGCGCGGACGGGGTGGTGCTGCTGGAGGATGGCTGGCCCACGCCCTACCCCGCCCCGGACGGGCTGGCGGAACCCGCGGTGGTGCACGCCATCACGCGGCAGGAGAGCAATTTCGAGCTCGGCGCCGTCTCCTCGGCCAATGCGCGCGGGCCGATGCAGCTGCTGCCGGCGACCGCGCAGGGGGTGGCGCGGCGGCTCGGCATCCCGCACACGACCGCGATGCTGACGAGCGACCCCGCGCACAACCTCCGCCTCGGCTCGGCCTATATCGCCGAGCGGCTGGACCGCTTCGGCGGCGCGCTGCCGCTGGCGGCGGCCGCCTACAATGCCGGCAGCGCGCGGGTGGATGACTGGCTGGTGACCTATGGCGATCCGCGCACGCCGGACGGCCCGCACATCCTGGACTGGATCGAGCAGATCCCCTTCGGCGAGACGCGCAACTACGTCCAGCGGGTGATCGAGAACGTGCTGGTCTACCGCGCCCGGGACCCTGCCACGGCCGCCCTGCCCCACCCGCTGGCGCCGCTGCTGGAGGGCCGCCGATGACGCCGCAAGCCTTGCGCATCTCCGCCCGCGACGGGCTGGCGCTGGCCGTCGCCGACTGGCCGGGGCCGGAAGGCCGCACGCCGATCCTGTGCCTGTCGGGCCTGACGCGCAGCGCGCGGGATTTCGACGCGCTCGCGGCGCGCCATGCCGGGCGCCGCCGCGTGCTGGCGATCGACCATATCGGCCATGGCGACAGCGCCCGGCCGGAGGAGCCGGCGCGCTACGGCTTCGAGGGCTCGCTGCGCGACGTGCTGGACGTGATGGCGGCGGTGCATTGCGCGCGCGCCGTCGTGGTCGGCACCAGCTTCGGCGGGCTGCTCGGCATGGTGATGGGCGTGCTGCGGCCGACCGCGCTGGCGGGCCTCGTGCTGAACGATGTGGGCCCGGTGCTGGAACCGGTGGGCCTCGGCTTCGTGCAGGATTTCGTGGGCCGCGACCCGGCGCTGCCGGACCTCGCTGCCTGCGTCGCGCATCTGCGCAAGAGCCTGCCGCCGCTGCTGATGGACGACGCCGGCTGGGCGCGCTTCGCGGCGAACACCTTCGCGCCCGGCAAGGACGGGCGCTGGCACCCGCGCTGGGACACCCGCATCGCGGAGGTGATGCGCGGCGCCGGCCCGATGCCGCCGCTGTGGGGCGCCTTCGGGGCGCTGGCGCACCTGCCGCTGATGCTGGTGCGCGGCGAGGTGTCGGAACTGTTGTCGCCGGCCACCACCGCGCGGATGCGGCGCGAGCGGCCGGACATGGCCTTCGTGAACCTGCCCGGCAGCGGCCACGCGCCGACGCTGGAGGAGGATTTGGTGGCGGACGCGCTCGACCGCTTCCTGGATGCCATCCCGTGACGCCGGCGATGGCGGTGGCCACCCTCGGCGGGGCGGGGCTGCTGAAGCCGGCGCCCGGGACCTGGGGCTCCGCGGTGGTGCTGCCGCTGGTGCTGGCCGGTCCGGCGGCGTGCCTCGTCGGGGCGGTGCTGCTGCTCGCCGGCGGATACTGGGCGGCCGGCCAGGTGATGCGGGAGGGCGACGATCCCGGCTGGTTCGTGGCCGATGAAGGTGCCGGGATGCTGCTGGCGCTGGCGGCGCTGCCCTCGGCGGGCATCCCGGGCGTGCTGGCCGCCTTCGCGCTGTTCCGGCTTTTCGACATCGCGAAACCCTGGCCGGTCTCCTGGGCGGATCGCCAGCCGGGCGCCTTCGGGGTGATGGCGGACGATGTGCTCGCGGGGGCGATGGCGGCGGCGCTGCTGCTGGCCGCCCAGGCCGGCTTCCCCGGGGTGCTGGCGTGATGCGGCGCGCCGAGGCTCCGGCGCGAACCGCCTTCCCGGAGGTGCCCGCGTGATGCTGCCCGACGAGACACTGGCGGAGGCCGCCGCGCTGCTGGCCGAGCTGCAGGCGCGCGATGTCACGCTCGCCACCGCCGAGAGCTGCACCGGCGGGCTGATCGCCGCGGCGCTGACCGCGATCCCCGGCTCCTCCGCCACCGTGCTCGCCGGCTACGTCACCTACTCCAACGCGGCCAAGACCCGCATGGTCGGCGTGCCGGCGGCGATGCTGGCGGAACACGGCGCCGTCTCCGCCCCCGTCGCCCAGGCGATGGCGGAAGGCGCGCTGCGCGATGCGGGCGCGGGCGTCGCGGTCGCCTGCACCGGCATCGCCGGGCCCGGCGGCGGCAGCGCCTTCAAGCCCGTCGGCCTGGTGTTCCTCGGCTGCGCGCGGCGCGGCGCGCCGGCGCTGGTCGAGCGCCATGTCTTCCCCGGCGACCGCACGGCCATCCGCGCGGCAACCGTGGCCGCCGCCTTCGCGCTGGTGCGTCGCGCCCTGGCCGGATAGCCGCGCCCTTTCAAGGAGCATCCTTCGCATGGACCCCACCCCCCGCCTCATCGAGGCGCTGGATGCCGACCGCGACGGCGCCGTGGCGCGGCTGACGGAATGGCTGCGCATCCCCTCGGTCAGCGCGCAGCCGCAGCATGCCGCCGATTGCGTGCGCGCCGCCGAATGGCTGCGCGACCAGCTCTCCGGCCTCGGCTTCACCGCCGGCCTGCGCCAGACGCCGGGCCATCCGGTGGTCGTCGCCCACCACCCCGGCACCAACCCCGCCCTGCCCCGCCTGCTCTACTACGGCCATTACGACGTGCAGCCGGCCGAGCCTTTCGAGCTCTGGACCACCCCCGCCTTCGAACCGACGCTGTTCGAGGGCCCGAACGGCCCGCGCATCCGCGCCCGCGGCGCGGTGGACGACAAGGGCCAGGTGATGACCTGGCTGGAAGCGATGCGCGCCTGGCACAGCATCGCCGGCGGCCCGCCCTGCCCCGTCACCGTGGTGGTGGAGGGCGAGGAGGAGGTCGGCTCCCCCAACCTCGACGCCTTCCTGCGCGACGCGGCGGCCGAGCTTGCGGCCGATGTCGCGGTGATCAGCGACACCAACATGTGGAACGCCGACACGCCGGCGCTGTCCACGCGGCTGCGCGGCCTCTGCTACGTGCAGCTCGACATCCGCGCCGCCAGCCGGGACCTGCATTCGGGCATGTATGGCGGCAGCGCGCTGAACCCGATCAACCTCATCACCCGCATCCTGGGCGAGCTGCACGACGACCAGGGCCGCATCCGCATCCCGGGCTTCTACGACGGCGTGCCGGAGCTTTCGGCCGAGCAGCGCGCCGCCTGGCAGGCGCTCGGCTTCTCCGAGCAGGATTTCCTCGGCGAGATCGGGCTTTCCGTGCCGGTGGGCGAGAAGGACCGCGGCGCACTGGAACGGCTCTGGGCGCGGCCGACGGCCGACATCAACGGCATCTGGGGCGGCTATGCGGGCGTGGGCAGCAAGACCGTGATCGCGGCCGAAGCCCACGCCAAGGTCTCCTTCCGCCTGGTGCCCGGCCAGGACCCGCAGAAGGTGGTGGACGGCTTCCGCGCCTTCGTCACCGCCCGCCTGCCGGCCGATGCCAAGGCCGAGCTGCAGGTCTTCGGCCTGGGCCACGGCATCGAGGTGCCGGCCGACAGCCGCTTCATCCGCGCCGCCCAGGCGGCGCTGGCCGAGGAATATGGCCGCCCGGCCGCGCTGATCGGCTGCGGCGGATCGATCCCCGTGGTGTCCAGCCTGAAGACGCTGCTCGGCCTCGACAGCGTGCTGATGGGCTTCGGGCTGGAGGACGACCAGGTGCACAGCCCGGACGAGAAGTTCGACCTGCGCTGCCTGCACCAGGGCGCGCGCAGCCATGCGCGGCTGCTGGCGAAGCTGGCGGCGGGGTAGCCCCGCTACTCCGCGGCCATCGCCGGCGCCACCAGCGCGCAGCGGCAGAGCGCCGCGATCCGCGCCGCCGCCTGGCCATCGCCGAAGGGGGACCCGCCGCGCGTCATCCGCGCGGCCTCCGCCGGGTCGTCGAGCAGCGCGGACGCGGCGGCCACGATCCGCCGCCGGTCCGTGCCGACCAGGCGCGCGACGCCGGCTTCCACCGCCTCCGGCCGTTCCGTCTCCTCCCGCAGCACCAGAACCGGGCGGCCGAGGGCGGGCGCTTCCTCCTGCACCCCGCCGCTGTCGGTCAGCACGAGCGAGGCGCGCAGCAGCAGCCCGACGAAGCGGTCGTAATCCGCGGGCGGGACGAGGTGCACGCGGTCCAGCCCGCCGAGCAGCGGCCGCACCACCGCCGCCACCCGGGGGTTGGGGTGCACCGGCCAGGCGAATTCCACATCCGGGAAGCGCGCGTGCAGGTCGAGCACGGCGCGGGAGATGGCGCGCAGCTTCTCGCCCAGCGTCTCCCGACGATGCGCCGTCACCAGCACCAGGCGGCGGCCCGGCGCGATCGGCAGGTCGCAGGCGGGTTGCTGGCGCGCCACCGCCAGCAGCGCGTCGATCACCGTGTTGCCGGTGACATGGATCGCCGAGGGAGCCACGCCCTCGCGCAGCAGGTTGTCGCGCGCGCCGGCGGTCGGGGCGAAGTGCAGCGCGCTCGCCAGGCTGGCGATGCGGCGGTTCATCTCCTCCGGGAAGGGGCGGTCGATGTCATGGGTGCGCAGGCCGGCCTCGACATGGCCGACCGGGATGCGCCGGCAGAAGCCCGCCATGGCGCCGGCCATGACGGAGGTGGTGTCGCCCTGCACCAGGATCATGTCCTGCGGGGCCGCCGCCAGATAGGCATCGAGCCGCGCCAGCACGCGCGCCGCCAGCCCGGCGAGGCTCTGGTCCGGCTGCATCACGTCCAGGTCCACGTCGAGGTCGATGCCGAACAGCGACAGCGCCTGCCGCGCCATGTCCCGGTGCTGCCCGGTGCCGAGCACCGTCACCCGCGCGAAGCCCGCGGCGCGCAACGCCAGCACCACCGGGGCCATCTTGATCGCCTCGGGCCGCGTGCCGATCAGGCAGAGGATGCGGCGCGGCCCGGCCATCAGCGTCGCGCCCGCCCGGGCGGAGCGCGGCCGGGGCCGGCGGTCCGATCGGTATGCCCGGGGCGGTCATCGCGTCCAGGTTGCATGACACGAATCAGTAAACGCCCCGCGTGACAAACGCTAGGGTTGATTAAGTCCTGCCTGTTTTTCTATCCCAGGCGCCGCAGCCGCGCCCGCAGGCGTGCCACCGCGCCTGCGCGGGTCATGCCCGGCCGGGCCTTCCGCTGCTCCTCCGCCACCAGCCAGTCCAGCTCGGCCTTGGCGATTCCGGGCAGCTTCGCGGGCTCGCGCCGGAACCAGCCGCGCAGCACGGCCAGAAGCCGCGCAGGGGCCAGGGGCGCCAGGTGGCCGGCGGGCGGCCGCATGGGGTCACGCTTCCGTGGTGTCACGTCCCCGTCATCGCATGGCGATGCGGTCGCGATCCAGTCCGGAAACGTCCGCCGCTTCGGCTATTCGGCGGCGCGCGACGCCGGCGCCGGGTCCGGCGCGTGGCTGCGCGGACGTGCCTTCAGGCGCAGCTCCCGCAGATCGGCCTGGTCGCGCGCGGCGTTGCGCATCAGCGCATCCTTGCCCCAGAGGTATTGCGGCGGGCAGGCGATGTCCTTGACGCCGTATTGCGCCGCGGCCTGCATGGCGAAGAAGGGGTTCGTCAGGTGCGGCCGCGCCAGGGCCACAAGATCCGCGCGGCCGGCGGCGAGGATGGTGTTGGCCTGGTCGGCGGTGGTGATGTTGCCGACGCACATGGTGGCGATGCCGGCCTCGTTGCGGATCATGTCGGACCAGGGCACCTGGAACATGCGGCCATAGACCGGCTCCGCATCGTGCACGGTCTGGCCGGTGGAGACGTCGAGCAGGTCCGCGCCCTCGGCCGCGAAGGCGCGGGCGATGGCGATGCAGTCGTCTTCCGAAAGCCCGCCCGCCTTCCAGTCGGTGGCGGAGATGCGGACCGACATCGGGCGGTCGGCGGGCCAGGCGGCGCGCATGGCGCGGAACACTTCGAGCGGGAAGCGCAGGCGGTTCGCGACGCTGCCGCCATATTCGTCGGCGCGGATGTTGGTCAGCGGCGAGAGGAAGCTGGCCAGCAGGTAGCCATGGGCGCAGTGCAGCTCCAGCATGTCGAACCCGCAGTCGACGGCGCGGCGCGTGGCGGCGACGAAATCCTCGCGCACCGCATCCATGTCGGCGCGCGTCATCTCGCGCGGCACCTGGCTTTGCGTGAAATAGGGGATCGGGCTGGCGGAGACGATCGGCCAGCCGCCGTCTTCCAGCGGCTGGTCGATGCCGTCCCACATCAGCTTCGTCGCACCCTTGCGCCCGGCATGGCCGAGCTGCAGGCAAAGCTTCGCCGCCGAATGGCGATGCGCGAAGTCCACGATGCGCGTCCATGCCGCCTGCTGCGCGTCGTTCCACAGGCCGGTGCAGCCGCGCGTGATGCGGCTGTCCGGGGAGATGCAGGTCATCTCGGTGAAGACCAGCCCCGCCCCGCCCAGGGCGCGGGAGGTGTAGTGCTGGAAGTGGAAATCGCCGGGCACGCCCTCCTCGGCCGAATACATGTCCATCGGCGAGACGACGATGCGGTTCGCGAGCTGCATGCCGCGCAGGGCGAAGGGCTGGAACAAAGGCGGCTTCCGGGGCGAGGCCGGCAGGCCCTTCGCCTGCGCGTCGGCGGCGAAGACCTGCTGGGTTTCCTGCACGAAGCCCGGCGCGCGCAGCGCGAGGTTGTCCCAGGTGATGGCCTTCGACCGCGTCATCACGCCGAAGGCGAAGCGCGTCGGGTCGAAATGCCAGAAGCGCTTCACATGCTCGAACCAGACCAGCGAGACATCGGCCGCGTGCTGCGTCTTCTCCACATCCTCGCGGCGCGCGGTCTCGAAGCGCGTGAGGCATGCGGCGACGTCGCCGCCGGCCTGGAAGGCCTGGTGAAGGGCGATCGCGTCCTCCATCGCCAGCTTGGTGCCGGAGCCGATGGAGAAATGCGCGCTGGCCTTGGCATCGCCGAGCAGCACGACATTGCCGCGCGTCCAGCGCGCGCAGCGGATCATCGGGAAGCGGCGCCACAGGCTGCGGTTGGTGATCAGCCGGTGGCCTTGCAGATCCTCGGCGAAGACGGATTCGAGGAAGCGCGCGCTGTCCTCCTCGCCCATCGAAGCCAGGCCGGCGCGGGCAAAGGTCTCGGGGTCGGTTTCCAGCACCCAGGTGCTGGCGCCAGCCTCGTACTGGTAGGCATGCGCGATGAAGATGCCTTCCGGGCGTTCGCGGAAGCAGAAGGTGAAGGCATCCAGCGGCCGCGTGCTGCCCATCCAGGCGAAGCGGTTGGGGCGCAGGTCGGTCTCAGGCTGGAAGTGGTCGCGCCAGCGCTCGCGGATGGGGGAGTTGATGCCGTCGGCCGCGACGATCAGGTCGGCGTCGGGGAAGTCCTCCGGCTGGGCTTCGCGGCGGAATTCGAGTTCCACGCCCAGCGCCCGCGCCCGGTCCTGCAGCAGCATCAGCAGCGTGCGGCGCGAACACCCACAAAAACCGTTGCCGCCGATGCGGTGGCGGCCCTGTTCGGCGCCATCCACGCCGCGGCGGATGATCTCGATGTCGTCCCAATAGGCGAAGCTGCGCGCGATGGCGCGGTAGGAAGGCTCGTCCGCGGCCTTGAAGGCGTCCAGCGTCGCGTCGCTGAACACCACGCCGAAGCCGAAGGTGTCGTCCGGGCGGTTGCGCTCCACCACCGTGATGCGCGCGCCGGGGTGGTCCCGCTTCATCAGGATGGCGAAATAGAGCCCCGCCGGGCCGCCGCCGATCACCGCGATGCGCATGCTTCGCACCCCCTGTCCAAGGCCGGATTAGTTTAGGCTTCAAAGATTGGTCCGTCCACCGGATTGCAAGGTTGCGCCGGGGCCGAGCGATGCTTTAAGCATGAAGCAATTGCGGAGGCGGGATGGCGGACGGGACGCTCAGCGGGCAGGCGGCGCTGGTCACCGGCGGCGGCAGCGGCATCGGCGCCGCCTGCGCGGCCGCGCTGACCCGGGCCGGCGCCCATGTGACCGTGATGGGACGGCGGGAGGCGCCGCTGGCCGCCATGGTCGCGCGCGGGGATGCCGCGGCGTGGCTTGCGGGCGACGTCACCGCGCCCCCTGCCCTGCCGCGCGTGGCGCTGCTGGTGCATGCCGCCGGCGCGGCCGAGAGCGCGCCTTTCCTGGCCAGCGACGACGCGCTGTTCGAGCGGATGTGGCGCGTGAACCTGATGGGCGCGGTGGCCGTCACGCGCGCGGTGCTGCCGGGGATGCTGGAGGCGGGGTTCGGGCGCGTGGTGCACATCGCCTCCACCGCCGCGCTGAAAGGCTACCCTTACGTCAGCGCCTATGTCGCGGCGAAGCACGGGCTGCTGGGCTTCACCCGCGCGCTGGCGCTGGAAGTGGCGCGCAAGGGCGTCACCGTGAACGCCGTCTGCCCCGGCTTCACGGACACGGAGATCGTCGCCGAGAGCGTGGCGCGCGTGGTCGCCAAGACCGGCCGCAGCGAGGCCGAGGCGCGGGCGGAATTCACGAAGCACAACCCGCAGGGCCGCCTGGTGCGGCCGGAGGAAGTGGCCGCCGCCGCGCTGATGCTGTGCGGGCCGGGCGCGGCCGCGATCAACGGCCAGGCGATCGCGGTGGATGGGGGCGAGACATGACGCCGCCGGACGACATCGTCCCGATTACCGTGGACGCCGAGACGGCGCTGGCCCATGCGCCGCCCGGCCACAAGGATGAGCTGCGCCTGTGGCTGCGGCTGCTGACCTGCACGACGCTGATGGAAGGCGAGATCCGCGCGCGGCTGCGGCGCGACTTCGACACCACCCTGCCGCGCTTCGACCTGATGGCGGCGCTGGACCGCGCGCCGCAGGGCATGACGCTCGGCGAGGTCTCGCGCCGGATGATGGTCAGCAACGGCAACGTGACGGGGCTGGCGGCGCGCCTGGAATCGGAAGGGCTGGTGGAACGCCGCGCCATGCCGGGCGACCGCCGCGCGCAGCTGCTGCGCCTGACCGCGCGCGGCCGGCGCGAATTCGCGCGGCAATCGGCGGCGCATGAAGGCTGGATCGCGGAGCTGCTGGGCGGGCTCGATCCGGCGGAGCGTGCGCAGCTGTTCCGGCTGCTCGGCCGCGCCAAGGCGGGCGTGCGCGCCGCGCTGGCGCCGGAGGGGGAGACGGCATGATCACCGCCATCACAGGGCCGCTCGGCGCGTATCGCGCGCAGCACCTGAAGCTGGAGGTCGCGGGCGGGGTCGCGACGCTGACGCTCGACAGGCCCGAGCGCAAGAACCCGCTCACCTTCGACAGCTATGCCGAGATGGCGGCCATCCTGCGCGCGGCGGTGCATGACGACAGCGTGCGCGCCTTCGTCGTCACGGGATCGGGCGGGAATTTCTGCTCGGGCGGCGATGTGCACGAGATCATCGGGCCGCTGCTCGACCGCGACACCAAGGGGCTGATGCAGTTCACGTCCATGACCGGGGAGCTGGTGAAGGCGATGCGCGCCTGCCCGCAACCCATCATCGGCGCAGTGGATGGCGTGGCGGCCGGCGCGGGCGCCATCGTCGCGATGGCGTCCGACCTCAGGCTCGGCACGCCGCGCGCCAAGGTGGCCTTCCTGTTCAACCGCGTCGGGCTGGCGGGCTGCGACATGGGGGCGTGTGCGATCCTGCCGCGCATCGTGGGCCAGGGGCGCGCTTCGGAACTGCTCTATCTCGGCCGCAGCCTCGGCGGGGAGGAAGGCCTGGCCTGGGGCTTCTTCAACCGGCTGCACGCGCCGGAAGAGTTGCAGGACGCGGCCGCGGCGCTGGCGCGGGAGATCGCGGAAGGCCCCGGCTTCGCCCATGCGATGACCAAGCGGATGCTGCAGATGGAATGGGCCATGTCGATGGACCAGGCCATCGAGGCGGAGGCGGTGGCGCAGGCGCTCTGCATGACCACGCAGGACTTCCGCCGCGCCTACGACGCCTTCGTGGCGAAGCGGCGCCCCGTCTTCGAGGGCAATTGACCATGCCCGACACGTCCTTCCTCGACTGGCCCTTCTTCGAACCCCACCACCGCGACTGGGCGCGGGAGGTGGAGGAATGGGCCACCGCGCAGGCCGAGGCGCTGGCCGACGAGCACGACGCCGACGCCAGCACGATCCGCCTGGCCCGCGCGATGGGCGAGGCCGGGCTGCTGCGCGTGCCCTGCCCCGCCGATGGCAGGCTCGACGTGCGGTCGCTCTGCATCGCGCGCGACATACTGGCGCGGCATGCGGGGCTCGCGGATTTCGCCTTCGCCATGCAGGGGCTGGGCACCGGGCCGGTCACGCTGTTCGGCACGGCCGCGCAGCGCGACGCCGTGCTGCCCGGCGCGCGCGCGGGGACGGCGCTGGCGGCCTTCGCGCTGTCCGAGCCCGAGGCGGGCAGCGATGTCTCGGCGCTGGCCACCGTCGCGGAGCGCGACGGCAACCGCCATTACCGCCTGACCGGCCGCAAGACCTGGATCAGCAATGGCGGCATCGCCGCGACCTACATCGTCTTCGCGCGCACCGGCGAAGCGCCGGGCGCCAAGGGCCTCTCGGCCTTCCTGGTGCCGGCCGAGACGCCGGGGCTTTCCGTCGAAGCCCGCATCGACGTGACCGCGCCGCATCCGCTGGCGACGCTCGGCTTCGACGCGGCGCGCATCCCGGCGGATGCCATGCTTGGCAAGCCGGGCGAGGGTTTCAAGGTGGCGATGGCGACGCTCGACGTGTTCCGCGCCACCGTCGGCGCCGCGGCGCTCGGCTTCGCCCGCCGCGCGCTGGACCTGACGGTGGACCGCGCGACACAGAGGAAGCTGTTCGGCGCGACGCTGTTCGACCAGCAGATGTCGCAGGCGGCCATCGCCGACAGCGCCACCGATGTGGAAGCCGCGGCGCTGCTGGTCTATCGCGCCGCCTGGCTCAAGGATGCCGGCACGCCGCGCGTGACGCGCGAAGCCTCCATGGCCAAGCTCTTCGCGACCGAGGCCGCGCAGCGCGCCGCCGATCGTGCGGTGCAGATCCATGGCGGGCTCGGCGTGACGCGGGGCCACAAGGCCGAGGAGCTCTACCGGGAAGTCCGGGCGCTGCGCGTCTATGAAGGCGCCTCGGAGGTCCAGCGCGTGGTGATCGCCCGCGCCGAGCGCGAGAAGCGCCAGGACCAGGAACACGCAGGTCGCACACCGGGCACATGACACGGGAGAGCGGCATGGACGGCATGATCGGCGGCGCGGCCAGCGCCCATCAGGACAGCTTCGCGCGCGACAATCTGCCGCCGCGCGCGGATTGGCCGGTCTTCCTGCTCGACCGGCCGGACTACCGCTATCCGCCGCGGCTGAACTGCGCGGTGGAGCTGCTCGACCGCAACATCGAACGCGGCCGCGGCGACCACCCCGCCCTCGTGACGCCGGCGGAGACGCTCACCTACCGGCAGCTCGCCGCGCGCGTGAACCGCATCGCGAACGTGCTGGTGCATCGGCTGGGTATGGTGCCCGGCAACCGGGTGCTGCTGCGCAGCGCCAACAATGCCTGGATGGTCGCGGCCTATTTCGCGGTGCTGAAGGCGGGCGGCGTCGTCGTCGCCACCATGCCGCTGCTGCGCGCCAAGGAACTCGGCCAGATGTTTTCCAAGGCGCGCATCACGCATGCCTTCTGCGACGCGCGCCTGGCGGACGAAGCGCGCAAGGCCAATGCCCCCGATCTGCGCCACCTGGTCACCTGGGGCGATGGCGCGCTGGAGGCGATGTGCGCCGCTGCGTCGGCCGAGTTCGACGCCTGCGACACCGCGGCGGATGATGTCTGCCTGATCGGCTTCACCTCCGGCTCCACCGGCGAGCCGAAGGGCACGCTGCATTTCCACCGTGACATGCTGGCGATCTGCGACGGCTACGGCATGCAGGTGCTGCGCCCCGAGCCCACCGATGTGTTCATCGGATCGCCGCCGCTGGCCTTCACCTTCGGGCTCGGCGGGCTGGTGCTGTTCCCGTTCCGCGTGGGTGCGACCGCCGTGCTGCTGGAGAAGGCGCCGCCCGAGGAACTGCCGGCCGCGATCGAACGCCATCGCGCGACGGTCTGCTTCACCGCGCCCACGGCGTATCGCGTGATGGCGGGGCTTGCCGCGCAGCACGACCTGTCCTCCTTGCGCAAATGCGTCTCCGCCGGCGAAGCCCTGCCGAAGCCGGTCTTCGAGGCATGGCAGGCGGCGACAGGCCTCAAGCTGATGGACGGCATCGGCGCGACCGAGATGCTCCACATCTTCATCGCCGCGCGCGAGGACCAGATCCGCCCCGGCGCCACCGGCCTGCCCGTGCCGGGCTACGTCGCGAAGGTCGTGGACGAGCACGGCACGGAGGTGCCGCGCGGCACGCCCGGGCGGCTGGCGGTGCAGGGCCCCACGGGCTGCCGCTACCTCGCCGATCCGCGCCAGGCGCAATACGTGCAGCATGGCTGGAACATCACCGGCGACACCTATGTCCAGGACGAGGACGGCTATTTCTGGTACCAGGCGCGCAACGACGACATGATCATCTCGGCCGGCTACAACATCGCCGGGCCGGAGGTGGAAGCGGCGCTGCTGTCGCATCCCGCCGTGCGCGAGTGCGGCGTGGTCGGCGCGCCGGATGCGGAACGCGGCATGGTGGTGCGCGCCTATGTCGTGCTGCATCAGGGCCAGGCGGCGGACGGCGCCACGGCGAAGGTGCTGCAGGACCACGTGAAGCGCGAGATCGCGCCCTACAAGTATCCGCGCAGCGTCGTCTTCGTGGAGACGCTGCCGCGCACGGAAACCGGCAAGCTGCAGCGCTTCGCGCTTCGGAAGCGCGCCGGCGAGGAACCCTGATGCCCGACATCCTGACCGCGCTGCACCCCGAAGGCTGGCCCGCGCCGCGCGGCTATTCCAACGCGATGATGGGGCGCGGGCGCCTCGTGCTGGTCGGCGGCCAGGTGGGCTGGGACGCGGAGGGGCACTTCCCCGCCGGCTTCGTGCCGCAGGTGCGCCAGGTGCTGCGCAACATCCTGGCCGTGCTGGCGGCTGGCGGCGCCGGGCCGCAGCATGTCGCGCGGCTGACCTGGTATGTCGTCGACATGGACGAATACCGGTCCAGCCTGAAGGAACTCGGCCCGGCGTATCGCGAGGTGATGGGCAAGCACTTCCCCGCGATGGCGCTGGTGCAGGTGGTCTCGCTTGTCGAGCCCGAAGCGCGGGTCGAGATCGAGGCGACCGCCATCATCCCGGACTGACCGCGGCCGCCGGGGCCGCGTTGCAAGAACAGGAGAGACAACCGTGACCAGCATCGCCCTGCCCCGCCGCGGCGCGCTTGCCGCGCTGGCGGTCCTCGCCGCGCCGCGCCTCGTCCAGGCGCAGCCGCGCCCGGCGGTGGACCGCACCGCGCGGATGATCGTCGGCTACCCGCCGGGCGGCCCGACCGACACCATCGCGCGCCTGGTCGCCGAAAGGCTGCGCGGCAGCTACGCGCCGCAGGTGATCGTGGAGAACCGCCCCGGTGCCGCCGGGCGCCTCGGCGTGGAAGCCGCCAAGGCCGCGGCACCGGACGGCACGACGCTGCTGATGACGCCAGCGACCGTGATGACGATCTTCCCGCATGTCTATCCGCGCACCACGCGCTACGACGCGCTGGCGGATTTCGTGCCGGTCAGCCCGGTCTGCGCCTCGCCCTATGCCTTCGCCGTGCGCGCGGACCATCCGGCGCGCGACATCGCGGGCTTCGCAGCCTGGGCGCGCACGCAACGCGACGGCGCACATTTCGGCAGCCCCGCCGCCGGCGCCGGCCCGCATTTCGTGGGCGAGAAGCTGGCGCGCAACCTCGGCGTCAGGCTGACCCATGTGCCCTATCGCGGCACCGCGCCGCTGCTCCAGGACGCGCTGGCCGGCCAGGTGCCGGCGATCTGCCTGCAGGTGGGCGACGCGGCGGAACTGCACCGTGGCGGCCAGCTGCGCATCCTCGGCGTCACCGCGGAAGCGCGCCTGCCCACGCTGCCCGACGTGCCGGTCTTCGCCGAACTCGGCCAGCCCGACATGACCGGCGAGGAATGGTTCGGCATCCTTCTGCCCGCGCGCACGCCGCAGCCGATCGTCGAAGGGCTGCACGCCGCGATCCTGTCGGCCACCGCGACGCCGGAACTGCGTGACGCACTGGCGCGGCAGATGTTCCGCATCTTCACCACCACGCCCGCCGCCTTCGCCGAGCTGATCCGCACAGAGCGCGCGGCCTGGGCGCCGGTTGTCCGCGCCTCCGGCTTCACCGCGGACGAATAGGCGCCACGCCATGACGCAGCCCGCGGAGATCCCCTATGGCAGCTGGTGGTGCACGCCCTTCGCGAAGTGGCAGGGCGGCCTCTCGCACCTGCATGCGCTGAAGTTCGCGGCGGCGACGGCGCGCGCGGCGCTCGACAGGATCGGCCTGCCGGCGGAGGCGATCGATCTCGGCGTGCTCGGCACCACCGTGCCGCAGGAAGCGTCCTTCTACGGGCTGCCATGGCTCACCGGCATGATGGGGCTGCCGGGCGTCGCGGGGCCGACGGTGGCGCAGGCCTGCGCCACCTCCGCGCGCTGCCTGTCGCTGGCCGCCGGCGCGGTGGCGACCGGGGAGGCGCGCTGCGTGCTGGTGGTGGCGGCCGACCGCACCTCCAACGGGCCGCATCTCTACCACCCGGATCCGCACGGGCCGGGCGGGACGGGGGCGAAGGAGGATTGGGTGCTCGACAACTTCGGGCGCGACCCCTTCGCGGATGCGGCGATGGTGCAGACGGCCGAGAACGTCGCGCGGCGCTACGACATCGGCACCGCGGAGCAGCACGCGATGGTGCTGCTGCGCGATGCGCAGTACCGCAGCGCCCTGGCGCATGACCACGCCTTCCAGCGCCGCTACATGACGCTGCCCTTCCGCGTGCCCGGCCCGCGCGGCAAGGGCGAGGTGGTGCTGGCGGGCGACGAGGGCGTCACCGCCTCCACCGCGGAAGGTCTGGGGCGGCTGCGCCCCGTGCTGCCCGGCGGCACCGTCACCTTTGGCGGCCAGACGCATCCGGCGGATGGCAATGCGGGGTTGCTGGTGGCGGATGCGGCGCGCGCGGCGGAGCTTTCGCGCGACCGCGCCATCCGCGTGCGCCTCCTCGGCTTCGGCCAGGCGCGCGTCGAGCCCGGGCACATGCCGATGGCACCCGTGCCCGCGGCGCGTCGCGCGCTGGACGCCGCGGGAATCGGGATCTGTGACGTGGACGCCGTCACCACGCACAACCCCTTCGCGGTGAACGACATCGTCTTCGTGCGCGACACCGGCTTTCCGGCCGGGCGCATGAACCAGCGCGGATGCTCGCTGATCTGGGGGCATCCGCAGGGCCCGACCGGGCTGCGCGCGACGATCGAGCTGATCGAGACGCTCGCCGAACGCGGCGGCGGCATCGGCCTCTTCGCCGGCTGCGCCGCCGGCGACACCGGCATGGCGCTGGTGCTGCGCGTCGAGGATGCGCGCCGATGACGCCCGCGATGCCGGCCATCCACCCGACCGTCGTGCACATGCTGGCCGCGGCGGCGGAGGCCGCGCCCGACCATGACGCGCTGGTCTGCGGCGCGGAGCGGCTGAGCTACGCGGCGTATGCGCGCTGCGTCGCCGCCTTCGCGCGGGAACTGGTGGCGATGGGCGCGCGCGGCGAACGCGTGGCCGTGGTGCTCGGCAATTCGCCGGACATCGCCATCGCGACCTTCGCCGCCCATGCCGCGGGCGCGCAATGCGTCGCGCTGAACCCGGCCTACACGCGGCACGAGCTGGCGCCGATCCTGGCGGATGCCGCGCCGCGCATCGCGGTCGTGGAGGCCGGTGGCACGGCCGACGACGCGGCGCTGCTGGACGGTGCCGGCCTGCGCCACGTGGTGCGCGTCGGCGCCGGCGCGCGGCGCCTGACCGCGTGGCGAGACACATCGCTGCCCGGCCTGACACCGGACCTTCTGCCCGACCCCGACGCGCTGGCGACGCTGCAATTCACCGGCGGCACAACCGGCCGGTCGAAGGGCGTGGAGCTGACGCACCGCGCCGTCAGCACCAACATCGCGCAGCGGGAGGCGCTGCTGCCCACGCGCCCGGGCGCGGAACGCGTGCTGTCGGTTGCACCGCTCTACCACGTCTATGCGGTCGCGATGGGGCTGCACCTGGCGGCCCATGCGCGTTCCACGCTCGTCATCATGCCGCGCTACCGTGCCGACGACCTGCTCGCGCTGCTGGAGGCGGAGCGCATCACCCTCTTCGCCGGCAACCCGACGCTGTTCACCGGGCTGATGGCGTCACCGCGCTTCGCCACGCTCGACGCACCGTCGCTTCGCCTTTGCTATTCAGGTTCCGCCGCGCTGCCGGAAGCGACGCTTCGCGCCTTCGAAGCCGCAACCGGCGTGCCGATCTGCGAAGGCTATGGCCAGACAGAGGCCGGGCCGGTGCTGACCTACAACCCTGCCGAGGGCCTGCGCAAACCCGGGAGCGTCGGCATCCCCCTGCCGCTGACCGAGGTGCAGGTGGTGGACATCGAAACCGGCACGCGCGTGCTGCCGCCAGGCGAGGCCGGGCAGATCCGCGCCCGCGGCCCGCAGATCATGTCCGGCTATCGCGGCCTGCCGGCCGAGACCGAGGCGGCGCTGCGCGATGGCTGGCTCTGGACCGGCGATGTCGGCGTCTTCGACGCCGACGGCTACCTGACGATCCGCGACCGGCTGAAGGAGATGATCATCTCCGGCGGCTTCAACGTCTATCCGCGCGAGGTGGAAGAGGTGCTGCACCGCCACCCCGACGTGCTGGAAGCCGCGGTCTATGGCCGCCCCGACGCCTACCGTGGCGAGGCGGCGGAGGCGGTGGTGGCGCTGCGCGCGGGCGCGGCTGCCTCGGCCGAGGAACTGCTGGCGCATCTCCGCGACCATCTGGCGCGCTACAAGGTTCCGGCGGCGCTGCATGTCGTGGACAGGCTGCCGCGCACCGCGATCGGCAAGGTGGACAAGCTGGCGCTCAGGCGCCGCGGCGGCTGAGCGCCGCGTCGCGACCCCTGCGACGCGCGCGCGCCATGGCGAACGGCGCGCATTGCCTGCGGCATCAGCCGGTGCGCCGGCCAGCACGGGAACGCGCCCGGGACGCTCGTCTTCCGCTCGGCCAGGACGCGGACCGACCGGCCGCCTTCCTGCGAGGGCGCCGGGACGACATCGAAACTGCGTGTCGCGGCGATGGCGGCGGAGGGCGCGCCCGGACTGACCGCGGCCGCCCAGCCCGGGTCAGGCCGCCGGCGCGTCCATGCCCGGCTCGCCCGCAGGCGGCACCGCCTCGGCCTCGGCGCCCGCGCGCCACCCCTTGCGTTCCTCCCACATCCGCTTGCCGACCAGCGCGGCGCCGACCGCGCCGGCCCCCAGCGTCAGCCCGGCGGCGAGGCCGGTGGCGAAGACCATGCCCGTCATCATGCGGGTCGCGCAGCGGATCAGCATGCCGATATGTCCTGTCTGTCGGCCCCTCACCTGGGGCGCGTCGGGTCGGGGGCAAGCGGTGGCAGCGCCCGTTCCGCCGCACAAGAGCAGACCAGGCTGCCATCGGCCAGCAGGTTCGGCATCGTCGCCTCCCCGCAATGGGGGCATTCGACGGGCTCCCGCCGGGGGGAGAGGGGCGTCACGCTCATGCCCCGGCAGGTTGCCCCGGCGCGCCCTTCCGGCAAGCCATCCATGCAGGACCGGGGCGCGAATGATGCGCGGCGGGCCGTCTGGACGCCCCGTCCCGGGCTTGTCATCTTCCGGCGCGACCCATGCGGCCGCCCAAGGCCGCGGGCACGCAAGGCATTGGGGACAGGCATGGCCAAGATCAAGGTGAAGGAACCCGTCGTCGAGATGGACGGGGACGAGATGACCCGCATCATCTGGGGGTTCATCAAGGAGCGTCTGATCCTCCCCTATCTCGACATCGACCTGAAGTACTACGACCTGGGCATCGAGCACCGCGACGCGACCGATGACCAGGTGACGGTCGATTCGGCGCTGGCCACCCGGCAGTACGGCGTCGCGGTGAAGTGCGCGACCATCACCCCGGACGAGGCGCGGGTGAAGGAATTCGGCCTGAAGAAGATGTGGCGGTCGCCCAACGGCACCATCCGCAACATCCTGGACGGCACGATCTTCCGCGAGCCGATCATCTGCAGGAACGTGCCGCGCCTGGTGCCGCACTGGTCCAAGCCGATCGTCGTCGGCCGCCACGCCTATGGCGACATCTACCGCGCGGTGGAGATGAAGGTCCCCGGCGCCGGCAAGGTCACGATGACCTACACGCCCGAGGGCGGCGCGCCGCAGGAGATCGGCGAGTTCGCCTTCAAGGGCGGCGGCGTCGCGATGATGCAGCACAACCTGAACGCCTCGATCGAGGGCTTCGCCCGCGCCAGCTTCAACTACGGCCTCGCGCGCGGCTATTCGGTGTACTTCAGCCACAAGAACACGATCCTCAAGGCCTATGACGGCCAGTTCAAGGACATCTTCCAGGCGGTCTTCGACGCCGAGTTCGCGGACCGCTTCAAGGCCCGCGGGCTGGTCTACGAGCAGCGGCTGATCGACGACATGGTCGCCTCCGCGCTGAAGTGGGAAGGCGGCTACATCTGGGCCTGCAAGAACTACGATGGCGACGTGCAGTCCGACATCGTGGCGCAGGGTTTTGGCAGTCTCGGCCTGATGACCTCGGTGCTGCTGTCCCCGGACGGCAACACGGTGGAGAGCGAGGCGGCGCACGGCACCGTGACGCGCCACTACCGCGAGCACCAGAAGGGGCGGGAGACGTCCACCAACCCGATCGCCTCGATCTTCGCCTGGACGCGCGGGCTGGCCTATCGCGGCAAGTTCGACGGCACGCCGGACGTGGTGGGCTTCGCCGAGGCGCTGGAGCAGGTCTGCGTCGAGACGGTGGAGAGCGGCTTCATGACCAAGGACCTCGCCATCCTGATCAGCCGGGACCAGCCCTGGCTCAACACCCAGGCCTTCCTGGCCAAGCTGGACGAGAACCTGAAGACGAAGATGGGCATGGCCTGATCGGCCGGCCCCATCGACGGCGCCGCGCGGCCGCCCGGGGACACCCGGGCGGCCGTTGCGCTTGCAGGGGGTGCCGAGCATGCTGACCTGGCTGGACTGGACGGCGCTGGCGGTCTTCGCCGCCTGCTGGCTGGGCTATGCGACGGTGGTGGACCGCGTGCCCGCGATCCGCGCGCGCAGCACCATCGCGGCGATGGACGCCCAGCGCCGGCGCTGGATGGTCGAGACGCTGAAGCGCGACAACCGCATCGCCGACATCGCCGCGATCGGCAACCTGATGCAGTCCACCGGCTTCCTCGCCACCACCTCGATCCTGGTGCTGGGCGGCCTGGTGGCGATGCTCGGCGCCTCCGAGATGGGGCGGCAGGTGGTGGCGACGCTGCCCTGGTCGGCGCCGCAGGACGCGGTGGCGTGGGAGATCAAGATCACCCTGCTGCTGCTGATCTTCGTCAACGCCTTCTTCGAGCTGACCTGGGCGCTGCGCCAGTTCAACTACGGCTCGATCCTGGTGGGCGGCATGCCCAACCCGCCCGGCGGTCCCGACGGAGAGGCGCAGGCGGAAGCCGCGGCGCTGGTGCTGAACCGCGCCGCGCGGCATTTCACGACCGGGCTGCGCAGCTACTATTTCGGCCTGGCGGCACTGGCCTGGATCATCCACCCGCTGGCACTGGTCGCCGCCAGCCTCTTCGTGCTGTGGGAACTGCACCGGCGGGAATTCCGCTCCGCCGTGCGCCGCGCGCTGACGCGGCGCCAGGGCTGAGGCGCGCGCCGGGCCCCTGCCTTCAGCCGTCGCGCTCGATCCGGCGCAGTTCCAGCCAGTATTCCCGGAACACGGCGACCCGCAGCGGCCGGTCGCCGGCGTCGTCCGGCACCCGGTCGGGGTGGAAGCGCCGCGCGAATTCGCGCTTGGCGCGGGCGAAGCGGTCATCCCGGGCAGCCCCGTGCGGCAGCCCGGGGCCGCCCCCCTGCGCGGACAGCCGCGCGAGCGCCGCATCGCGTTCCGCCCGCGCCAGCCGCAGCGCCGCGCGCAGGTGCCGCAGCTCCGCCGTCGCGGCGGCGGCGCGGGCCTCGGCGGCGCGGGCGCGGGCCTCGGCGGCGCCGGCGGCTAC
>JAIYDD010000264.1 GCA_027487675.1 Acetobacteraceae bacterium
CACGGGCTTCGGCCGGCCGCGACGTGTCGCCCGATGCGGGGGGCTGCGGCGGTCCGATCGGTGCGCCGCCCGGCGTGCCACGGGCTTCGGCCGGCCGCGACGCGTGGCCCGGTGCGGGGGGCTGCGGCGGTCCGATCGGTGCGCCGCCCGGCCTGGCGCGGGCTTCGGCCGGCCGCAACACATTGAACGGCGCCGGGGGCCGCGGCGATCCGATCGGCGCGTTGCCGGGCCTGGCGCGGGTTGCGGCCGGATGGCCGGCGCGTCCCGCGCGGGGGCGGGCATCGGCGTGGCCGGCTGCGGGCCTGCCGCGCGCCCCGAAGGGGTGGCGGGCGGGACCGGGCGGTGGTTCCATCGGGGACGGATGCAGCCCTCCTCCCCCGCCGCGGCGCCGGCCGACCCCGCCGAGCTTCGCCGCCTGTTCCTGCGTGTCTTTCCCGCCGTCGGGCTGGCGATGTTCGGCGCGGCGATGGACCAGACCATCGTCGCCGCGGCGCTGCCCGCCATCGCGCGCGACCTGGGCGAGGTGGAGCGCGTCTCCTTCGTCGTCATCGCCTACCTGGTCGCGGCGACCATCGCGGCACCGGTGCATGGCCGGCTGGGGGATGCCTTCGGGCGGCGGCGGATGCTGCTGGTGGCGCTCGGGCTCTATGCCACGGGCGCGGTGCTGGCGTGCGTCGCGCCGACGCTGCCGCTGCTGGCCGGCGCGCGGCTGGTGCAGGGGATGGGCGGGGGCGGGCTGATCTCGCTGTCCGTCGCGCTGATCGGGGAGGTGGTGCCGCCGCGGGACCGCGGGCGCTTCCAGGCCTGGCTGGCGGCGGTGTTCTCGGCGGCCAGCGCGGCGGGCCCGGTGCTGGGCGGGCTGCTGACGGAGCATCTCGGCTGGCGCGCGGTGTTCCTGGCGCCGCTGCCGCTGGCGGCGCTGGCGGCCTTCTATGCGGTGACGCGGCTGCGCGGGGCGGCGCCGGGCTCGCCGGCCGGCTTCGCCTTCGACTGGGCAGGGCTGGCGCTGTTCGCGCTGTTCGTGGCCCCCGCCATGCTGGCCTTCGACCAGCTGCGGCGGCTGGCGCCGGGGCCGCTGCTGGCGGCGGCCGCGCTCGCCTTGCTGGCGGCCGGCGCGCTGTGGCTGCTGATCCGGCAGGAACGCCGCGCGCGCGACCCGCTGCTGCCGCTGCCGGTGCTGGCGGAGCCGACGGTGTGGCGATCGAACCTGCTGTCGGCCTGCGTGTCGGGCGCCTTCGTCGGCTGCATCGCCTTCCTGCCGATCTACTTCGCCGCGGTGCGCGGCATGGGGCCGGCCGAGGCCGGGCTGGCGCTGCTGCCGCTGTCGGCGCTGGCGGGGGTGGGGGCGGCGGTGGCGGGGCGGCTGGTGTCGAAGACCGGGCTGACGATGCGCTGGCCGCTGGTCGGGCTGACGGCGGCCTCGGCGCTGCTGGGGGGGGTGGCCTGGGGCGCGGGGGCGCTGCCGGTCTGGGGCATGGCGGGGCTGCTGGCGCTGGTCGCCATGGGGCTCGGCACCTCCTTCCCGGTGGTGCAGGTGACGGTGCAGGTGGCCGCCGGGCCGGGGCGGCTGGGCTCGGCGGCGGCGAGCGTGCAGTTCACCCGGGCGCTGGGCGCGGCCGCCGGCACCGCGCTGCTGGGCACGGTGCTGTTCGGCACGCTGGTGGCGCAGGGCGGCGCCGCGGCGGAGCTGTTCGTGGCGCTGGTGAACCAGGGGCCGGAGGCGCTGGCGGGGCTCGATCCCGCGGCGCGGGCGGCGTTCCGGGCCGGGATGACCGACGCCTTCCGGGCAGCCTTCCTGACCGCGGCGGCGCTGGTCGGCGCGGCGGCCTGGATGGCGACGCGGGTGCCGCTGCAGCGGATCTGACGCGGACCGGCGGCCGCCCGTCACGAGCGGCGCCCGCCCGCCCGAGGCCGCGGGGCCCTGTCGCGCGGCCAACGGCCGGGGCGGCGGCGTAACCGGCGCCTGACGTCGGTGGACCAGGGTGGCGGTCCCAACCGAACGGAGAGCCGGCATGCCCTTCTGCGTCTCACCCAGCCTGGACCCCGCGCATGGCCCGGGCTGCGGCTGCATCCCGCGCGGCGGGGTCCTGGCCCGGCGCGGCCTTCTGGGGCTCGCCGCCGCGGCCGCGCTGCTGCCCGCGGGACGCGCCGTCGCCGCCAGCGGCCGCTACGAGGCGATGCTGCTGAACTGCATCGACCCGCGCTTCACCACCGCCAGCGCGCGCCACATGGCGGCCGGCGGGCTGATGGACCGCTACAGCCATTTCGTGATCGCCGGCGGGCCGATCGGCGCGGCGCATCCGCGCTTCGCGGCCTGGCACGGGGCGTTCTGGGACAACCTCGACATCACGACGCAGCTGCACGCGATCCACCGGGTGGTGGCGCTGACGCATCGCGACTGCGGGGCGGCGAAGCTCGCCTATGGCGAGGCGGGGGTGGCGACGCGGGCGGCGGAAAGCGCGTCCCACGCGGAGACGCTGCGCGCCTTCGCCGCCGAGGTCGCGCGCCGCAAGCCGGCGCTGGCGGTCGCGGCGGGGATCATGGATTTGGACGGCAGCGTGGAGCGGGTGGTGTAGAGCGCCATCGCCGAGCGGCCGAACGCCCGAAGGCGCGCCTCAGGCGCCGCAACGCAAAGCCAGGCGATGGTCGGCGATCCTTCGATCGCCGATCATCGCGCAGCCGCCGCGGCTACGCCCGACCGTGGCAGTGCTTGTACTTCTTCCCCGAGCCGCAGGGGCAGGCCGCGTTGCGCGGCGTGCGGTCCCAGGTGGAGGGATCGTTCGGATCGACCGCCTGCGACACCAGCGGCGCGCGCGCGGCCTGGGTCGCGGTGCCGTAGCCGGGCGCGGGGCCGGCATCGGCGTATTCCAGCTCCCGCCCGGCCTGCGACGGGTCGGGGTGGCGCATGTCGGTCACCCGCACCGGTTCCGGCATCGGCGGCGGCGCTTCCGGGCGCAGCTCGATGCGCATCAGCACGCTGGTCACCCTGAGGCGCAGGTCTTCCAGCATGCTGTTGAACAGGTTGAAGGCCTCGCTCTTGTACTCGTTGAGCGGATCGCGCTGGCCATAGGCGCGCAGCCCGATGCCCTGGCGCAGGTGGTCGAGCGACAGCAGGTGCTCCTTCCAGACACTATCAAAAATCTGCAGCAGCAGCGACTTCTCGACCATGCGCATCAGCTCTGGCCCGATATTGGCCACGCGCGCGGCATAGGCCTCGTCGGCGGCCTTCTGCAGGCGCTCGCGCACCTGCGTCTCGTCGATCCCTTCCTCCCGCGCCCAGTCGGCGACGGGAAGGTCGAGGCCCAGCACCTCCTGCGCCTGGCGCTGCAGGCCATCGAGGTCCCATTGCTCCGGATAGGCGTTCTCCGGGATCGCCTTGTCGACGATGGCGCCGATGCTCTCGCGGCGCATCTCGGCCACCGTCTCGGCGACGTCGGGCGCGGTCATGAAGGCCTTGCGCTGGGCATAGACCTCCTTCCGCTGGTTGTTCATGACGTCGTCGTACTTCAGCAGGTTTTTCCGAGTGTCGAAGTTCCTGGCCTCGACCTTCTTCTGCGCCTTCTCGAGCGCCTTGTTGATCCAGGGATGGACGATCGCCTCGCCGTCCTTCAGCCCCAGCTTCTGCAGCATCCCGCCCATGCGGTCGGAACCGAAGATGCGCATCAGGTCGTCTTCGAGGCTGAGGAAGAACCGCGACGCGCCCGGGTCGCCCTGGCGGCCCGACCGGCCGCGCAGCTGGTTGTCGATGCGGCGGCTTTCGTGGCGTTCCGTGCCCACCACCAGCAGGCCGCCGGCGGCCTTCACCACCTCCCGCGCCGCCGCCACCTCGGCCTTGTGGCGGGCCAGAGCGGCTTCGAACTCCGGGCCTTCGGACTGGCCGGTCTCGACGCGCGCCAGCATGTCGGCATTGCCGCCGAGCTGGATGTCGGTCCCCCGCCCGGCCATGTTGGTCGCGATGGTGACGGCACCGGCGCGCCCGGCCTGGGCGATGATTCCCGCCTCCTGCTCGTGCAGCCGGGCGTTCAGCACCTGGTGCGGCACCTTGCGCGCCTTCAGCGCCGCCGAGATCTGCTCCGACTTCTCGATGCTGGTGGTGCCGACCAGCACGGGCTGGCCCTTGCCGCGCGCCTCGTCGATCAGCGCGATCACCGCCTCGTACTTCTCCCGCGCGGAGCGATAGACTTCGTCATCCGAGTCTTCGCGCGCGACGGGGACGTTGGTCGGGATCTCCACCACTTCCAGCTTGTAGATCTCGGCGAATTCGTCGGCTTCGGTGCTGGCCGTGCCGGTCATGCCGGCGAGCTTGGGATACAGGCGGAAGTAGTTCTGGAAGGTGATCGAGGCGAGCGTCTGATTCTCCGGCTGGACGGTGACGCCCTCCTTCGCCTCCAGCGCCTGGTGCAGGCCGTCGGAATAGCGGCGGCCTTCCATCATGCGGCCGGTGAACTCGTCGATGATGACGACCTTGTCCTGGCGGACGATGTAGTCGACGTCCTTGGTGAACAGCACATGCGCGCGCAGCGACTGGTTGGCGTGGTGCACCAGGCTGACGTTCTGGATGTCGTAGAGCCCGCCTTCCTCCAGCAGCGCGGCGTCGCGCAGCGCCGCCTCCAGCGCCTCCGTGCCGTGTTCCAGCAGGTGGACGGTCTTGAGCTTCTCGTCCTTCTCGAACAGCCCGGTGTCCTTCACCAGCTCCTTCATCACCACGTTGACGCGGTTGTAGAGGTCCGAGGTGTCGTCGGTCGGGCCCGAGATGATCAGCGGCGTACGCGCCTCGTCCACCAGGATGGAATCGACCTCATCGACGATGGCGTAGGCGAAGTCGCGCTGGCACATGTCCTCCAGCCGGTACTTCATGTTGTCGCGCAGGTAGTCGAAGCCGAATTCGTTGTTGGTGCCGTAGGTGACGTCCGCGGCATAGGCGGCGCGGCGTTCCTCATCCGTCAGGCCGTGCACGATCACGCCGACCGAAAGCCCGAGGAAGTTGTAGATGCGGCCCATCCATTCGGCGTCGCGCTTTGCCAGGTAGTCGTTCACGGTGACGACATGGACGCCCTTGCCGCTCAGCGCGTTGAGGTAGACGGGCAGGGTGGCGACCAGCGTCTTGCCCTCGCCGGTCTTCATCTCGGCGATCTTGCCTTCGTGCAGGACCATGCCGCCGATCATCTGCACGTCGAAATGGCGCATGCCCATCACGCGCCTGCCGGCTTCGCGCACGGTGGCGAAGGCCTCCGGCAGGATGTCGTCCAGCGTCTTCCCGGCGGCGAGCTGCGCCTTCAGCTCCCCGCTGCGGGCGCGCAGGGCTTCGTCCGACAGGGCGGCGAGCTTGGGCTCCAGCGCGTTGATCGCCGGCACGCGCGACTGGTAGCGCTTCAGCGCCCGGTCGTTGGAGGTGCCGAGAAAGGCGCGGACGAGGCGTTGGAACATGGGTTGGCGCATTCTCCGGCCGCGCGGCCGCCGGTGGGGATCGCAGCCCCCGGAAGGCGGGCGGCGCGGGCCCTGCGGCCGCGTCGCGACGCGCGGGCGCCCGTCGCGGGCACCTGTCGGGGTCGCGCTCCCTCCCAGCCCTGGCGCGGCCGCCGAGAGATAGGGGGGCGGCCGGGGGCAGTCAACGCGACGCCCCCCGGCCGCCCGCCATGCCGGCGGGCCCGCTTGTGGCGGCGGGCCGCTTCCCCCACTCTCCGCCCGCAAACCCCCGGTCCCACAGGAGTGACCCCATGCGCCGACCGGCCCTGCTCATCGCCGGATTGCTGCTGCCGGCGAGCCTCGCCCTGGCCCAGACCGCCCCGGCCCCCGCCGACCCGGTCCTCGCGCGCGTGGACGGCGCCGAGATCCGCGCCTCCGACCTGGCGGCCGAGGCGGAACGCCTGCCGGCCGAGCTGCGCGGCATGCCGCCGCAGACCCTTTTCCCCCTGCTGCTCGACCAGATGATCGCCCAGCAGGCGCTGGTCACCGCCGCCCGCGCCCGCGGCCTGGACCGCGACCCGGAGGTCCGCGCCCGCGTCCGCCGCGCCGAGGAGGAGACGCTCGCCCAGACCCTGCTGCTGCGCGAGATCGGCGGCGAGGTGAGCGAGGAGGCGCTGCGCGCCCGCTACCAGCGCGAGATCGCCGGCCGCCCGGCGGAGGAGGAGGTGCGGGCCCGCCACATCCTGGTGGCGACCGAGGCCGAGGCCCGCACCGTGCTGGCCGATCTGCGCCGCCCGGGCGCCGACTTCGCCGAGATCGCCCGCCGCCGCTCCACCGACCCCGGCGCGCGCAACGGCGGCGACCTCGGCTTCTTCAAGCAAGGCGACATGGTGGCGGAATTCGCCGAGGCCGCCTTCGGCCTGCGCCCCGGCGAGACCAGCACCAACCCGGTGCGCACCCAGTTCGGCTGGCACGTGATCCGCGTCGAGGAACGCCGCGCCGTGGCGCCGCCGAGCTTCGAGGAGGCGCGCGAATCGATCCGCCAGACGGCCTTCGAACAGGCGGTGACCTCGGCGGTGGAACGCTTCCGCAACGCGGCGCGGGTGGAACGCTTCAACATGGACGGCACGCCGGTGGCGGCGCCGTCGCTGCTGGACGGGGCGGCACCGCCGGCGCAACGGCGCTGAGGGGGGCGAGGCTCCGCCTCGCGCTCCGGCCGGGGCGCTGCCCCGGCGCCCCGCCAAGGGGCAGCGGCCGCTTGGAACCCCCTTCATGTGTTTGTTCCTTCCGCTGGTGCCGGTCCAGGGCGGCAGCCATGGTGGTGGGGGGCTACGGGGGGCAGGCGAAGCCTCCCCCCGGGCCACCGGGCGCCGTCTCATCCACGCCTTCGCGCGCATGATGTATTGGCTCGCCCCCGGTAGCCCTGGACCGGCATCGGCGGGGCGCCCTGTCAGCTCCGCAGCCCCGGCGCCTCCTGCCCGGTGCGCGCCACGTATTCGGTGTAGCCGCCTTCGTAGCTGTGCAGCCC
Organism: Acetobacteraceae bacterium; assembly: GCA_027487675.1. Lineage (GTDB taxonomy): Bacteria > Pseudomonadota > Alphaproteobacteria > Acetobacterales > Acetobacteraceae > Falsiroseomonas. Next base: position 6,935 of record JAIYDD010000264.1, read on the forward strand.
CTCCGGCGTGACTTCCAGCACGCGGTTCGACAGCGCGGCGAGGAAGTGGCGGTCGTGCGAGACGAACAGCATCGTGCCCTCGTACTGGGCGAGCGCCGCCACCAGCATCTCCTTCGTCGCCATGTCGAGGTGGTTGGTCGGCTCGTCCAGCACCAGGAAGTTCGGCGGGTCGAACAGCATCCGCGCCATCACCAGCCGCGCCTTCTCTCCCCCTGACAGCACGCGGCAGGGCTTCTCGATCTCGTCGCCGGAGAAGCCGAAGCAGCCGGCCAGCGCCCGCAGCGGGCCCTGGCCGGCGCGGGGATGCGCGTCCTCCAGCGACTGGAAGACGGTGCGCGTGCCGTCCAGCAATTCCATCGCGTGCTGCGCGAAATAGCCGAGCTTGACGCTGGCGCCGATCGCGACGCTGCCTTCGTCCGGCTCCGTCGCGCCGGTGACCAGCTTCAGCAGCGTCGACTTGCCCGCGCCGTTCACGCCGAGCACGCAGGCGCGTTCGCGCCTTCGCACCAGCAGGTCGAGCCCGTCATAGATCACGCGCCGGCCGTAGCGCTTGCGCACGCGGCGGAGGTTCGCGACGTCGTCGCCCGAGCGCGGCGCGGGGGGGAAGTCGAAGGTCAGCGTCTGGCGGCGCTTCGGCGGCGCGACGCGCTCGATCTTGTCGAGCTTCTTGACGCGGCTCTGCACCTGGGCGGCGTGGCTGGCGCGGGCCTTGAAGCGCTCGATGAAGGCGATCTCCTTGGCCAGCATCGCCTGCTGGCGCTCGAACTGCGCCTGCTGCTGGCGCTCGGCCAGCGCGCGCTGCTGTTCGTAGAAGCCGTAGTCGCCGGCGTAGCTGGTCAGCTGCCCGCCATCGATCTCGATGATCTTGCGCACGACGCGGTTCATGAATTCGCGGTCGTGCGAGGTCATCAGCAGCGCGCCGTCGTAGCCGGTCAGGAAGTTCTCCAGCCAGATCAGGCTTTCCAGGTCGAGGTGGTTGCTCGGCTCGTCCAGCAGCATGACGTCCGGGCGCATCAGCAGGATGCGCGCCAGTGCCACGCGCATCTTCCACCCGCCGGAGAGCGCGCCGACATCCGCCTCCATCATCGCCTGGTCGAAGCCGAGGCCGGCCAGCACTTCCCGCGCGCGGCCGTCCAGCGCGTAGCCGCCCAGCTCCTCGAAGCGCGCCTGGACCTCGCCGAAGCGCTCGATCAGCGCGTCCATCTCGTGGCCGCGGTCGGGGTCGGCCAGCGCGGCTTCCAGTTCGCGGAGTTCTGCCGCCACCTCGCTGACCGGGCCGGCGCCGTCCATCACCTCGGCCACCGCGCTGCGGCCCGACATCTCGCCGACATCCTGGCTGAAGAAGCCGATGCTGACGCCGCGATCGACCAGCACCTGGCCCTCGTCGGGGGCTTCCTGGCCGGTGATCAGGCGGAACAGCGTGGTCTTGCCGGCGCCGTTGGGGCCGACCAGGCCGATCTTCTCCCCGCGCTGGAGCGCGGCGGAGGCATCGACGAAGACGAGCTGGCGGCCATTCTGCTTGGCGATGCTGTCGAGGCGGATCATGGGCACCAAGGGCGAGGGGGGAGGGAATTGCGGGGCGTATAGCAGGGTTTCGGGCGGCGGCTCGCGCCCCCTGCGCCGGCCGCCAAGGCGGCGCCGCGCCTTGCCGCCGGCGAGGCGGTCGGGTTGCGGAAGTCGGTCCGATATGTTAACAATACTTACCAGATGACAGCAGGCCGGGGTCGATGTCGCTTCTCAGCATCTTCAATGCGCTCGGTTATGGCTTCGACATGTCGGACACGCAGACGAGTGGCGGGTTCTTCATCAACGACGGATCGATCGTCACCGAATTCTCGCATGTGGTGAGCAACGAAATCATCGCCTTCGACGTGTACGGCGCCTTCCCGATCGAGACCATGTATCTCGGTGGGGTCGTCAACGTCTTCACTTTCGATGCTGTATTCGATTACATGGAATTTGCCGATGCCGGCGGCAACAGCCTGCTGGCCTGGTACGACATGAACCTCTACATGAACCTGCTCGATGATTTTTCGGGCGTCGTCTACTATTTCCTGCTTGCGCTGAACGACACCATCAACGGCAACGACTTCAACGACACCATCAAGGCCGGCAGCGGCAACGACCTCGTCCGCGGCTACGGCGCCAATGACAGCCTGTATGGCGAGGCCGGCAACGACGTGCTCTACGGCGATGGCGGGGCCGATACGCTGGTCGGCGGCAGCGGCAACGACAGCCTCTACGGCGAGGCCGGCACCGACGTGGCGGTGTTCTCCGGCACCTTCGCCAGCCACGCCTTCACCGTGGTCAATGGCGTGCTGCGCGTCTCCGGCCCGGACGGCAACGACCGGCTGGAGGGGATCGAGCTGCTGCGCTTCGGGTCGGGCCCGACCGTCGCCGTGGCCGACCTGTTCGCCCCCAGCGCCTCCATCGCCGCGGCCTCGGCGATGCTGGCCGAGGGCGCTTCGGGAAGCCGGGCCTTCACCTTCACCGTCTCGCTCAGCGCCGCGGACAGCGTGGCGCGCAGCGTCACCTGGACCGTCGCCGGCAGCGGCGCGAACCCCGCCGGCGGCGCCGATTTCGGCGGGGCGCTGCCCTCCGGCACCCTGACCTTCGCGCCCGGGGAGACCAGCCGCAGCATCACGGTCCACGTCACCGGCGACACGCTGGTGGAGCCCGACGAGACCTTCTCCGTGACGATCGCGGCCGCGTCCTCCGGCGTCACGATCGGCACGGCCGCCGCGACCGGCACCATCCTGAACGACGACGTCGCGCCGCCGCCGCCCGGGCCCTCCCCCGTCGATCCGCCGCTGGCCCAGACGCTGCAAGGCCAGTCGACCGATGACAGCCTGGCAGGCCAGGGCGGCGACGACCTGCTGGTCGGGCTCGCCGGGGCGGACACGCTGGCGGGCGGCCCGGACAACGACACGCTGGTCGGCGGCGCGGGGGTGGACCTGCTGGATGGCGGGGCGGGCTTCGACCTGGCCGACTACGGCGCGGAGGGCGGCAGCCAGGGCATCAGCATCAACCTGCTGAGCTTCAACCCGACCGACCTGGTCTTCGCCCGCGACAGCTTCGGCAATTTCGAGCTGATGACCGGGATCGAGGGCGTCATCGGCACCGACGCCGCCGACGTGATGTACGGCACCAACGACGCGAACCTGTTCCGTGGCGCCGGCGGGGCCGACCAGGTCGTGGCCTGGGGCGGCGCCGACACCGTCGAGGGCGGCGCGGGCGACGACGTGATGCTCGGCTGGACCGGCAATGACAGCCTGGCCGGCGGCACCGGCGACGACTATGCCTGGGCGGGCGACGGCAGCGACACCGCGGATGGCGGCGCGGGCGTGGACGTGCTGGTCGGCGACCTGCCGGGCAGCGCGGAGACCGGCGCCGACAGCCTGCTGGGCGGGCTGGGCGGGGACATCCTGCTCGGCGGCGCCGGCAACGACACGCTGGTCGGCGGCACCGACACCAGCCCCGGGGCCGACCCCGGCGCGCGGGACTGGCTGGTGGGCGGCGCCGGCGACGACCTGGTGTTCGGCGGCGGCGGCGATGACGTCATCTGGGAACAGCTCGACGCTTCCGAGGGCGGCGCCGACACTGCCTTCGGCGGCGACGGCGCGGACCTGATCATGGGCGGCGCCGGGACCGACAGCCTGGATGGCGGGGCGGGCAACGACACGATCTATGGCGGCGCGGGCGCGGATACGCTCGCCGGCGGCGCGGGCATGGACGTGTTCTGGCTGACCGGCCTGCCGGATGCTGGCGACATGATCGCCGATTTCGAGCCGGTGATCGACAGGCTGGTCGTGTACCCGCTGCACGGCGGCACGCTGACCGTCGACCAGTCCTTCATCCAGGGGGTGCTGTCGGTGGTGGCGTCCGGGCCGGACACGCTGCTGCGCTACGATGCCGATGGCTTCGGGGGCGCGGCGCCGGTCACGGTCCTGACCTTCCTGGGCCGCGCGCCCGCGGATGTCGGGGGCTGGTTCAACTTCATCTGACGCGACGCCGCCCGGCGGCGACAGCCGCGACGCCGCCACCAAGCGGTCGCGCGCTATCCGATCAGCGCCGAGAAGCCGTTGGTCAGCGGATAGCGCCGGTCGCGGCCGAAGGCGCGGGGGGTGATCTTCACGCCGGGCGGCGCCTGGCGGCGCTTGTATTCGGCGCGGTCCAGCATCCGCCACACGCGCAGCACGGTCGCGCGGTCATGGCCCTCGGCGACCAGCGTGTCGACGTCGGTCTCGCGTTCCACCAGGCCTTCCAGGATGGCGTCCAGCACCTCGTAGGGGGGCAGCGTGTCCTGGTCCTTCTGGTCGGGCTTCAGTTCGGCCGAAGGCGGCTTGGTGATGACGCGGTCGGGCATCACGGCGCCCCGCGGCCCCTTCGCGCCGGGCGGGACGTTCGCGTTGCGCCAGCGCGACAGCTCGAAGACCGTGACCTTCCAGACATCCTTCAGCACGGAGTAGCCGCCGCACATGTCGCCGTAGAGCGTGGCGTAGCCGGTGCTCATCTCGGACTTGTTGCCGGTGGTCAGCAGCATGTCGCCGAACTTGTTGGACAGCGCCATCAGCGTCACGCCGCGGATGCGCGACTGGATGTTCTCCTCCGCGATGTCGGGCGGGCGGTTGCCGAAGGCGGGCGAGAGCATGCCCGCGAAGGCGTCCATCGCGGGGCCGATGCCGATCGTCTCGTAGCGGATGCCGAGCATCCGCGCGCAATCCGCCGCATCCTCCAGGCTCTCGCGGGAGGTGTAGGGCGAGGGCATCATCACCGCGCGCACGCGGTCGGGGCCCAGCGCATCCGCGGCGACGGCGGCCGAGAGGGCGGAATCGATGCCGCCCGAAAGCCCCAGCACCACGCCGGGGAAGCGGTTCTTGTCCACGTAGTCGCGGAGCCCCAGCATCATCGCGCGGTAGATCTGCTCCATCCGCGCCGGCGTGGGGGACAGCGGCTGCGGCGCGCAGGACCAGCCCTCCGCGCCGCGCGTCCAGTCGGTGACGCAGACCTGCTCCTCGAACATCGGCATCTGGACCGCCAGGTTGCGGTCGCCGTTCAGCACGAAGGATGCGCCTTCGAAGACCAGCTCGTCCTGGCCGCAGATTTGGTTGAGGAAGACGAAGGGCAGGCCCGTCTCCACCACGCGGTTGACCGCGAGCTGGACCCGCAAATCCTGCTTCGCCGCCTCGAAGGGCGAGCCGTTGATCGAGATGAGCATCTCCGCGCCGCTCTCCTGCAGCGTCTCGCTGACATGCGGGAACCACCAATCCTCGCAGATCATCAGGCCGAGGCGGACGCCGCGGAAGCTGCACGGGCCCGGGGCGGGTCCGGCGGTGAAGACGCGCTTGTCGTCGAAGACGCCGTAGTTCGGCAGCTCGTGCTTGGCCCGCCGCGCGACGATGCGGCCGCCATCCAGCAGGAACAGCGCGTTGTGCAGCCGCCCGCCATCGACCCAGGGGCCGCCCACCACCAGGCCCGGGCCGCCATCGGCGGTCTCGGCGGCCAGCGCCTCGATCCGGGCCGTGCAGGCGGCGACGAAGGCGGGCTTCAGGACCAGATCCTCCGGCGGGTAGCCGGCGATGGAGAATTCGGGCGTCACGACCAGGTCGGCGCCGTGGGCCGCGGCGTCCGCGCGGGCGCTTCGGATGCGGTCCGCGTTGCGGTCCAGCGCGCCCTCATGCGGGTTGATCTGGGCGAGGGCGATGCGGAGACGATCGGTCATGGCCCCCGATACCTAGTGCCTGGGGGGCGCGGGGGAAACCTCCGCCCGCGTGCCCACCACGCCGAGGATGATCCCGGCGGAGACCAGCACGACCCCGGCCAGCCCGGCCGGCCCCAGCGCCTCCCCCAGCAGCGGCCAGGCGGCGAGCGCGACGGCGACGGGCACCAGGGCGGCGATGGTGGTGGTGCGCGCCGCGCCCAGCGTGGTGACGGCGGTGGTGAACAGGAAGCCCGCCGCCAGCACCGCCAGCCCGCCCTGGTAGGCGGCCTGGAACAGCACGACGCCGGTCGGCACCGCGGCGAGGTTGGTGGGCAGCAGCAGCCACCAGACCGGCAGGTAGAGCGGCGCCGCCCAGAGCGCGGCGGCCAGCGTCGCCTCCAGCGCGCCCACGCCCCAGCGGCGCACCAGCACAGTGTAGAGCGCCCAGCAGCAGGAGGCGGCGACGAACAGCAGGTCGCCGCGCCAGGCGCCCGGATGGTCGCCGAAGCTGTCGGCGGCCAGCAGCGCGATCCCCGCCCCGACGACGCCGAGCGAGAGCAGGCGCCGGCGGGTCCAGCGCTCGCCCAGCAGCGGCACGGCCAGCGCCGCGGTCAGGAAGGGCAGGATGCCGGGCAGCAGCACGCCGGCATGCGCCGCCGGCGAGAAGCCGAAGCCGGCATAGGCGAAGAGCGGGTAGCCGAAGGCCGCCGTGCCCACCACCGCGACCAGCCGCAGGGGCGGCAGGCGCGGCCAGCCGAAGACGAGCGCCAGCGGCACCGCGCCCAGGAAGGCCCCCGCATAGCGCAGCGCCGCGACGTCCCAGGCCGTCAGCGCCTGCTGGGCCGAGAGGCGGGAGGCGAGGACGAAGCCGGACCAGATGAACAGCACGCCGATGGCGCAGGCATAGCCCAGCCGGCGCGCGGCCGCGTCGGCGGGCGGCGTCACGCCGCGCCGGTCTTCCGGCGGCTGCCGTTCCGGCGCAGCAGGAATTCGCGCCCGACCTTCACGCGCTTCTCGCCTTCGTAGTCCACGATGTCGGCGGTGGCGTAGGTTTCCGACCAGATGTCGGGGATGAAGCTGCCGGTGCCGACCACGTCGATCGGCGCCTTCGCTTCCGCCATCACCCGGCACTTGCC
>JAIYDD010000090.1 GCA_027487675.1 Acetobacteraceae bacterium
GTGGACGGCATCTCGGTGCTGTTCGTGCTGCTGTCCACCGTGCTGACGCCGCTCTGCATCCTGGCGTCGTGGGAGAGCGTGCAGACCCGCGTGCGGGAATACATGGTCGCCTTCCTCGTGCTGGAGAGCATGATGATCGGCATGTTCTGCGCGCTGGACTTCGTGCTGTTCTACATCTTCTTCGAAGCCGTGCTGATCCCGATGTTCCTGATCATCGGCGTGTGGGGCGGCGCGCGGCGGGTCTATGCCGCCTTCAAGTTCTTCCTCTACACGCTGGCGGGTTCGGTGCTGATGCTGCTGGCCCTCCTCGCGGTCTGGTACCATGCGGGCACCGCCGACATCCCGACGCTGATGGACACGGTCTTCCCCGTCGGCATGCAGTACTGGCTGTTCCTGGCCTTCTTCGCCTCCTTCGCCGTGAAGGTGCCGATGTGGCCGGTGCACACCTGGCTGCCGGATGCGCATGTGGAGGCACCCACCGCAGGCTCCGTCATCCTGGCGGGCGTGCTGCTGAAGATGGGCGCCTATGGCTTCCTGCGCTTCTCGCTGCCGATGCTGCCACAGGCCTCGGCCGATTTCGCGCCGGCGATCTTCGCGCTGTCGGTGGTCGCCATCGTCTACACCTCCCTCGTGGCACTCGCGCAGGAGGACATGAAGAAGCTGATCGCCTATTCGTCGGTGGCGCACATGGGCATCGTCACGCTCGGCATCTTCACCTTCAACGTGCAGGGCATCTCGGGCGCGCTGTTCACCATGCTGTCGCATGGCGTGGTCTCCGGCGCGCTCTTCCTCTGCGTCGGCGTGCTCTACGACCGCGTGCATTCGCGCGACATCGCGCGCTATGGCGGGGTCGCGAAGATCATGCCGGCCTATGCGCTGATCTTCATGCTGTTCACCATGTCCTCCGTGGCGCTTCCCGGCACGGCGGGCTTCCCGGGCGAGCTGCTGGCGATCGTCGGCGCCTTCCGCGTGAACCCCTGGGTCGCGCTGGGCGCCACCATGGGGATGGTGCTGGGCGCGGCCTACATGCTGTATCTTTATCGCCGCGTCGCCTTCGGGAAGATCACACGCGACGACCTGCGGTCGCTGCTCGATCTCTCGCCGCGCGAGTATGCGGTCTTCGCGCCGCTGATCCTGCTGACGCTGTGGATGGGCATCTACCCATCCTCTTTCCTCGACGTCTTCGAGGCCAGCGTGACGGCCCTCGTGCAGCAGCATGAAGCCGCGCTGGGTGCCGCGCGCATGGCCGGGATGTGATGACGATGAACTGGACCCTCGCCCTGCCGGAGATCGTGCTCGGCGTCTCCGGCCTGCTGATCCTGCTCGGCGGCGTGATCCCGAAGAAGGAAAGCTTCTTCCCCGTCTCGATGGCCGTGATCGGCGCGCTGGTGCTGACGGCGGCCCTGGTGCTCGGCCAGGCGGAAGGCACGGCCTTCCTGGGGCAGTACGTGTCGGACGCCTTCTCTCGCTTCAGCAAGGTGCTGATCCTGCTCGGGGCGGCGCTCGGCCTGGTGCTGGCGCTCGACTGGAACGAGAAGCAGGGCCTCGCGCGGTTCGAGTACAGCGTGCTGCTGCTCTTCGCGACGCTCGGCATGATGGTGATGGTCTCGGCCAACGACCTGATGTCGCTCTACATCGGGCTCGAGCTGCTCTCCCTCTCGCTCTACGTCATCGCCGCCTTTGACCGCGACAATCCGCGCAGCGCGGAAGCCGGCCTGAAGTATTTCGTGCTCGGCGCGCTGGCCTCGGGCCTGCTGCTCTACGGGTCGTCCCTGGTCTACGGCTTCGCGGGCACCACCAATTTCGACCGGCTGGCCGATGCGCTGCATGGCGGGCAGGCCAGCACGGGGCTCGTGGTGGGGCTGGTCTTCGTGCTCGCCGGGCTCTGCTTCAAGGTCTCGGCGGTGCCCTTCCACATGTGGACGCCCGACGTGTACGAGGGCGCGCCGACGCCGGTGACGGGCTTCTTCGCCACGGCGCCGAAGGTCGCGGCGATCGCGCTGCTGATGCGCGTGCTCGCCGGGCCCTTCGCCGACCTCTCCGCGCAATGGGGCCAGGTGATCTGGCTGGCGGCGGCGGGCTCGATGATCCTCGGTGCCTTCGCGGCCATCGGGCAGCGCAACATCAAGCGGCTGATGGCCTATTCCTCGATCGGCCATGTCGGCTACGCGCTGATGGGCCTCGCGGTGGTCAACGACACGGGCTATCGCGGCGTGCTGGTCTACATGGCGATCTATGTCGTGATGAACCTCGGCACCTTCGCGGTGCTGGTGGCGATGCGGCGGCAGGGCAGGGCGCTCGAGACCATCGACGATCTGGCCGGGCTCGGCCGCACCGATCCCGGCATGGCGCTGTGGATGGGGGTCTTCATGTTCTCCATGGCGGGCATCCCGCCGCTCGCCGGCTTCTTCGGCAAGCTCTACGTCTTCCTCGCCGCCGTGCAGCAGGGCTATTGGGTGCTCGCGGTGATCGGCGTGCTGACCAGCGTGGTCGCCAGCTACTACTACCTGCGCATCGTGAAGCTGATGTATTTCGACGCGCCGGCAGGCGCGCTGGATGCGCGGCCGGTGGGGCTGACGATGGTGATGACCGGCACCGGGCTGCTGACGCTGGTCTTCTTCCTGTTCCCCGCGCAGCTGATCGGGGCGGCGCAGGTCGCGGTCGCGTCGCTGACCGGATGAGGCGAAGCGGATGACGGGCGCGGGCGCCATCCCGCCGGGATGGCGGCTGCGGGTGGAGGACAGCCTGCCCTCCACCTCCGACCTGCTGCTGCGCCTCGCCGCGGCGGGGGAGCCTGCGGGCCTTTCCGTGCTGGCCCGGCGGCAGACCGCGGGCCGCGGGAGGGACGGGCGTGCCTGGGACAGCCCGGCGGGCAACCTCTCCGTCTCCGTGCTGCTGCGGCCGGATGCGCCGGCGCGCCAGGCGCCGCTGTTCGGCCTGCTGGCCGCGGTGGCGCTGGCCGAGGCGTTGTCGACCTTCCTGCCCGACCCCGCTGCGATCCGCCTGAAATGGCCGAACGACCTGCTGCTGGGCGGCGCCAAGCTGGCGGGGATGCTGTGCGAATCCTCGGCTGACGCGGCGGGGCGGATCGAGTGGCTGGTCATCGGGCTCGGCGCCAACCTGGCGCATGCGCCCGCGCTGCCGGAGCGGCCGACCGCCTGCCTCGGCGCGCTGGTGCCCGCGCCGGCGCCGGAAGCCGTGGCCGCCCGTCTGCTGCAAGGCTTCGACGGATGGCTGCGCCTTGTGGCCGCCGAAGGCTTCGCGCCCGTGCTGGGCGCCTGGGCAAGCCGCGGCCCGCAGGATGGCGACCCGCTCTCGGTCCGGCGCGGAGCCTCGCGGCTGGATGGCCGTTTCGCCGGCCTGGCGCCGGATGGCAGCCTGCGGCTTGACGTCGGCGGCGCCATCCGCAGCATCGCCAGCGGCGAAGTGTCCGCGACGGGGAGCTAGGCGCCCATGCTGCTGGCGGTGGATGCGGGCAACACGAACATCGTCTTCGCGGTCCATGACGGCACCGAATGGCGCGGCCGGTGGCGCGTGCGGACGGACGCCGAACGCACCTCGGACGAATATGCGGTCTGGCTGCTGGCGCTGTTCCAGCATTCCGGCCTGAAGCCCGCCGATGTCACGCGCTGCGCGATCGGCACGGTGGTGCCGGCCGCGCTCTACAACCTGCGCCGGCTGTCGCGCGAATGGTTCGGCTGCGAGCCGCTGGTGGCGCGCTCCGCCCTCGACTGGGGCTTCGAGATCCGGGTGGACGCCCCGCACGAGGTCGGCGCCGACCGGCTGCTGAACGCGCTGGCCGCGCACCAGACCTATGGGGGCCCGCTGATCGTCATCGATTTCGGCACGGCGACCACCTTCGACGTGGTGGCCGCCGATGGCGGCTATCTCGGCGGCGTGATCGCGCCGGGCATCAACCTCTCGATCGAGGCGCTGCACCGCGCCGCCGCGCGCCTGCCGCGCATCGGCATCGGCCGGCCGCAATCGGTGGTGGGGCGCAACACGGTCGCCGCCATGCAGTCCGGCATCTACTGGGGCTATGTCGGGATGCTCGAGGGCATCGTCGCCCGCATCCGCGCCGAACAGGACGGCGAGGCCGGCGGTCCCCTGAAGGTGATCGCGACCGGCGGGCTCGCGCCGCTCTTCGCCGAGGGCACCACGGTGATCGAGACGACAGATCCCGACATCACCCTGGAGGGGTTGCGGATGTTGGCGTCCCGCAACCCCGCCCCCACATTGTCCCGCATGCACCGGCGTGACGAAGGCTGATGGCCCGACGGCGCGTCCCTGCCACCCCATTCCGGCGCCCCGCGCCGACCGACACCGCGACACTGTAACCGACCACGAACACTGGAACTGGCATGACCGGAGACTTGGCCTTCATCCCGCTCGGCGGGACGGGGGAGATCGGACTCAACCTCAACGTCTATCGCTGCGATGGGCAGCTTTTGGCCGTGGATTGCGGCCTTGGCTTCGGCGGGCCGGAACATCCGGAGGTCGAGGTGATGGTTCCCGACCCCGCCTGGCTGGTGCAGCGCCGCGACAGGCTCGCGGCGCTGGTGATTACCCATGCGCATGAGGATCATCTGGGCGCGGTGGCCCACCTGTGGCCCAGCCTGCGCTGCCCGATCCATGCCGGGCCCTTCGCCGCCGCGGTGCTGCGGCGCAAGCTGGGCGAGGCAGGGCTGCTGCACCAGGTGGAGCTGATCACCCAGCCGCTCGGCGCGCGCTTCAAGCTGGGCAATTTCGACCTGCAATTCCTGCGCGTCGCCCATTCGGTGCCGGAATCCCAGGCGCTGGCGATCCGCACGAAACACGGCACGGTGCTGCACACAGGCGACTGGAAGCTGGACCCGCAGCCGCTGATCGGCCTGCCGACCGACGAGGCCGCCTTCGCCCGCCTCGGCGAGGAAGGCGTGCTGGCCATGGTCTGCGACAGCACCAACGCGCTGGTGGAAGGCCATTCGGGCAGCGAGGCGGAGGTGCGGCGCAACCTCGCCGCGCTGGTCAAGGGCATCAAGGGCGGCCGCGTCGCGGTGGCCTGCTTCGCGACGAATGTGGCGCGGGTGGAGAGCATCGCGCTGGCCGGTCGCGCCGCCGGGCGGCATGTCGCGCTGTTCGGCCGCAGCCTGCGCAACGCCGAGGCCGCGGCGCGCGAATGCGGTTACCTCCGCGACCTGCCGCCCTTCCTGACCGAGGAGCAGGCCGAGGACGTCCCCGATTCCAAGCTGCTGATGATCTGCACCGGCAGCCAGGGCGAGCCCCGCTCCGCGCTGGCCCGCATCGCGGCCGACACCCACCCGCATGTCTCGCTCGGCGAGGGGGATACGGTGATCTTCTCCGCCCGCATGATCCCGGGCAACGAACGCGCCATCCTGCGCATCCAGGACGAGCTGTCCCGCGCCGGCGTCGATGTGATGACCGCCGACGACCACATGGTGCATGTCTCCGGCCA
>JAIYDD010000041.1 GCA_027487675.1 Acetobacteraceae bacterium
CATGGCTACGGCGCGCTGTGGCAGCTGCAGGACGCCTTCGCGCCGGAGGTGCTGGCGATCCAGAAGGAGGATCTGCGCCTGACCAAGGCCTTCCGCGTCACCTGGCCCTATGACGACGCACTGGCGCTGATGCCTGGACTGACACTCCATCACGTCGGCGGCCACTACGAAGGCCAGGCCGTGCTGCACGATGAAAGTCGAAAAATCCTGTTCTGCGGCGATGCCTTCAAGGTCGACCAGGACGCGGCGGGCGGCAACCTCGCCGTCTCCACCCACAAGGCGTTCCACAAGGCCATCCCGCTGACCCCGGCCGAGATCCGCCGCTACCGCGAGGTGATCGCGCGGCTCGACTTCGACACGGTCTGCACGCCCTTCGAATACGCGCCCGGCATCACGCGGGAGATCGCGCTGGCGGTGCTCGACGACCAGCTCCGCGGCCCGCCCGGCGTGCGGCACATCCCGATGGACGAGCTGCGGCGGAGGACCTGCCCATGACCGGCCCGACGCTGCGCGAGGTGGCGGACGCCTTCCGCGCGACCATGCCGAAGGGGGCGCATGTCTCCGTCTTCCGCATCGACAGCCTGGACCGCATCGGCATCCCCGTCGCGCAGGCGAACCTGGTCACGCCGGGCGAGCCGGCGACGATCGGCTATGGCTACGGCTTCGAGCCGGTGGAGGCCGAGGTCGGCGCCGTCGGCGAGCTCTGCGAGGAGGTGCATGTCGGCGCCTTCGTGAAGGCGGCGCCGCGCTTCCGCGCCTCGCATGCCGAGCTGGTCCGAGCGCGCGGGCCGCGCGGGGTGGTTGACCCGCTGACGCTCTGCCTGCCCGCCGGCTGCGGCTACACGCCGGACACCGTGCTGTCCTGGGTGGAGGCGCGGCGCTGGCCATCGGACGAGGCGGTGCTGGTGCCGCGCGAATGGATCGCCGCCTATCCCTACCAGCTCGGCCCCCAGGAGCCGGAAGCGAACAGGGCGCGGCTGATCACGCCGATCACCAACGGCCTCGGCGCCGGCTTCGACCTCGGCCACGCCATCGCCCATGGCGTGATGGAGCTGCTGCAGCGCGACGGCAACGTGATCACCTATCGCGCGCTCGACCAGGGCGTGGTGGTGGAGCCGGACGCGGTGGAGGAGCCGCGGGTCGCCGCGCTGCTCGCGCATCTGCACAGCCTCGGCATCGGCGTCACGGTCAAGCTCGCCGGCACCGATTTCGGCATCCCGAACCTCTATGTCGTCGGCGACGATGCCGGCACGCCCACCGTGCCGCTGCAGGTGACCAGCTGCGGCGAGGCCGCGCATCCCGACCGCGCGCGCAGCCTGCGCAAGGCGCTGCTGGAATTCTGCGGCTCGCGCGCGCGCAAGGCGGCGACGCATGGCCCGATCGAGGCGGTGCGCCGCGTCATGCCGCCGGACTATGTCGAGCGGCAGATGAAGGTCGCGATGCTGGGCGAGGAGGAGCCGCGCGCGCTGGAGGCGATGGCCGAATGGGTGTCGCAGGACGCGGCCGAGCTGCGCCGCCGCCTTTCCGGCACCGCCTTCGCCGCGCGGTCGCGCGTGCGGCTTTCGGACCTGCCGACGGCGGCGCCGGAGACGGTCGCGCGCGGCGAGGACCGGCTGCGCCTGCTGGCGGACCGGCTGGCGGCGGAGGGGCTCGGGATCCTCTGGGTGGATTGCTCGCCGCCGGGCGCGCCGGTGAAGGTGGTGAAGGTGGTCGTGCCGGGCCTCGAGGCCGAGACGATGAGCTACCACCGCATCGGCTGGCGCGGCGTGCGCCGGCTGCGCGCGCGGCGCGATCCGCTGGTGCTGGATGCGCCGCGCGAGGGCGCGCGGCGCGTCCTGCTGCGGGCGGAGGACGAGGCGCGCTGCGGCGGCCCGGCGTGGTTCGACGCGGCACTGGCCGACCGCCTGGTCGGCGGGCTCTACCCGCTCTACCGCGAGAGCGGGCCCTTCTCCGCGCAGCTGCTGCTGCGGCAGCGGCGGGGGGCGGCATGATCGCGTCCGATCGGCGGAGGGCGGAGGGTCCGGAGGACCCGGGCACCGGAGGCGCGGATCGGCCGGGCCAAATCGCGTCCGATCGCCGTAGGGCGGAGGGGCCGGAGGAACCGAGCACCGGAGGCGTGAATCGGCCGGGCCAAATTGCGTCCGATCACCGTAGGGCGGAGGGTCCAACGGACCCGGGCACCGGAGGCGCGGATCGGCCGGGCCAAAGCTTGCGCGTAGCCTACAACACGAACGGCGCCGCCAACCATCGCCTGGCCGACGCCGTCGCGATCATCGCGGAGGCCGGCTATGACGGCGTGGCGCTGACGCTCGACCACCATCACCTCGACCCGATGGAGCCGGGCTGGGTCGCGCGCGCCGAGGCGCTGGCGCGCGACCTCGCCGCGCGCCGCATGGGCTGCGTGATCGAGACCGGCGCGCGCTATCTGCTCGACCCGCGCGCCAAGCACGAGCCGACGCTGCTCACCCCCTGCGCCGAGGGCCGCGCGCGGCGCGTCGCCTTCCTGGCGCGTGCCGTGGACATCGGCCGCATCCTGGGCGCGGAGGCGGTCTCCTTCTGGGCCGGCGTGCCGCGCCCGGGCGTCGATCGCGGCGAGGCCGGCGAATGGCTGAAGGCCGGCGTCGCGGCGGTGCTGGAGCACGCCGAGGCCTGCGGCATCGCCGCCGCGCTGGAGCCGGAGCCGGGGATGCTGGTGGAGACGGTGGACGATTGGCGCCTGCTGCAGCATCACCTGCCCCGCCTGACCCTCGCGCTCGACCTCGGCCACCTGCTGGTGACCGGCGAGCGCGATCCGCCATCCGCCGTGCGGGAATTCGCCGCGCATCTCGGCACCGTCTCGATCGAGGACATGCGCCGCGGCGACCACACGCACCTGCCCTTCGGCGAGGGCGACATGGACATCCCCGCCTGCCTCGACGCGCTGGAGGCGGTGGGCTTCGGCCGGCTGGTCTGCGTGGAGCTGTCGCGCGAGAGCCACCGCGCCGACCGCATGGTGCCGGAGGCGATAGGCTGGCTGCGCACCTGCCGCGCGGGGCGGGACGCGGCGTGAGGATCCTGTTCTGCTCCCGCCGCTACTTCCCCGCGATCAGCGGGATGAGCGTCTATGCGCGCAACCTGCTGGCCGAGCTGGCGGCGGCCGGGCACGAGGTGACGATGGTCAGCCAGTACCGCGGCGACGCGGCCGGCACGCGCGTCTATGGCGGCGGGCCGCCGCCGCCGGTGCCGGGCGTGACCGTGATCGGCCGCCGCTCGGTCGGCGAGGAGGCCTTCGCCGAGCCGGGCGGCGCCGATTTCGAGCGCGACGTGGACGACATGGTGGCGGCGATCCTGGCCGAGCATGCCCGGCGCCCCTTCGACATCCTGCACGCGCAATACGGCTACCCGAATGGCTGGGCGGTGCTGCTGGCGGCGCGGGAGACCGGCGTGCCGGCGGTGGTCTCCATCCAGGGCGGCGACGGGCACTGGGTCGGGTCCTGCTGCGAGACGCACCGTCTGGCCATGCGCCGCGTCGTGGAGCATGCCGATGCGCTGCTGATCGGCTGCGAGAGCTTCGCGACGGAAGTGGTGGAGCGGCTCGGCGTGGCGCGGCAGCGCTTCACCATCGTGCCCGGCGCTGTGGACACCGCGCGCTTCCACCCGGCGGAGGCGTCGCGCGAGGGCGATCCGCCGCGGCTGCTCTACCACGGCCGCGTGGACCGGCGGAAAGGCGCGCTCGACATGCTGCATGCGCTGGCGCTGCTGCGGGCCGATGGCGTGCGCTTCGCCGCCACGGTCTCCGGCATCGGGCCGGACCTCGAGGCGGCGCAGGCGCTGGCCGCATCGCTCGGGCTCGATGTCGCCTTCACCGGCTATGCCGACTACGACGCGGCGCCGGCGCTCTACCGCCAGGCCGACATCTTCGTCTCGCCCACCCATGCGGAGGGCTTCTCCAACACGATCCTGGAGGCGATGGCCTCCGGCCTGCCGGTCGTGTCCTGCCGCGCGGTGGGCGTGATGGACTGCCTGCGCGACGGCGAGAACGGGCTGATGACGGCGCCGGGCGACGTGCCGGCGCTGGCCGACGCGCTGCGCCGCGTGATCGCGGATGCCGCGCTGCGCCGGCGCCTGGCCGCGACGGCGCTGGAGGAATGCCGGCGGCTCTATTCCTGGGGCACGGTCGGCCGGCAGGTCATGGCGATCCACGCCGCGCTGCGCGGCACGCGCCACGCCCGGCCGGTGGACCCCGCCCTGCCGCGCGATCCGGCCTGCCGCTTCCGCGCCGCGCCGCACCTGCTGTGACGATGCGGGCGCTGGCCGTCTCGCCGCATCTCGACGACGCCGCCTTCTCCTGCGGCGGCACGCTGGCGCGGCTGGCGCGCGCGGGGTGGGAGGTGACGGTCTGCACCGCCTTCACCCGCTCCGTCGCGCATCCCACCGGCTTCGCGCTGGCCTGCCAGACCGACAAGGGCCTGCCGCCCGGGGCCGACTACATGGCGATCCGCCGCGCCGAGGACGCGGCCGCCTGCGCCGCGCTCGGCGTGCGGCCGCACTGGCTCGACATGCCGGAGGCGCCGCATCGCGGCTACGGCTCGGCCGCCGCGCTGTTCGGCCCGCCGCGCGGCGACGACGCGGTGGCCGTGCCGCTCGCGGCGCTGCTGCGCGGGCTGCTCGACGCGGCGCCCGACCTGGTGCTGGCGCCGCAGGCCGTCGGCGGGCATGTGGACCATGTGCAGCTGGTGCGCGCGCTGCGCGGCATCCTGCCGGCGGGCGCCGCGGTGCTGTGGTGGACCGACTTCCCCTATGCGGCGCGCCCGCGCAGCCACCCCGCGCGCCCCTTCGCGGCGGACATGGCGGCGCTGCGCGAAGCGGCCCTGGCCGGCGATGCGGCGGCGCGGCTGGCGGCCTGCGCCTGCTATGCCACGCAGCTCGGCTTCCAGTTCGGCGGCGCCACGGGCCTGGCCGCGGCGCTGGAGGCGGCCGGCCCCGTCGAGCGGTTCCGCGCGGCGGGCGCGGCGCTGGCGGCGGCGGAGCGCGCGGGCTGACCACGGAGCGCCTGGCGCCGCGTCGCGCCGTCTTCGCCGCGCTGGTGCTCGCCATCGCAGCGGGCTTCCTCGCGCTCGCCTGGCACGTGCTGGCGGGCGGCGGCTGGACGCCGTGGGAAGCGCTGATCCTGCTCTGCCTGGCGGCGAACGCGCCCTGGCTCGCGCTGTCCGCCGCGACGGGGCTCGTCGGATTCGCCATCCGCCGCGTGGCGCGCGACCCGGCGGGCCTGGTGCTGCCGGCGCTGCGCGCGGCCGACCGCCCGGTGCGGGCGCGCACCGTGCTCGCGCTCTGCGTCCGGCTCGAGGACATGGCTTGCGTGCTGCCGCCGGCCGCCCGGCTGCTGGCGGCCCTGCGGGCGGGCGAGGGCGGCGACGGGTTCGCCCTGGCGGTCCTGTCCGACACGCCCGCCGGCGCGGCGGCGGAGGCGGAGGCCGCGGCGGTCCGGGACCTCGCGGCGCGCTTCCCGCCGGGCGTCGTGCTCTATCGCCGGCGGCAGGAGAATGCCGGCTGGAAGGCCGGGAACCTGATGGAGTTCCTGGACGGCGACCTCGCCGCGGGCTTCGACCTGGCGCTCGCGCTGGACGCGGACAGCGCGATGTCGGCCGACGCCGTGCGCCGGCTGGCGCGCATCATGGCGGCCGCGCCGCGCATCGCCATCCTCCAGCCCACCGTCGGCGGCCATGGGGCGCGGACGCCCTTTGCGCGGATCACCGGCCTCGGCCATGCGCGCGCCGTGCGGATCTGGGCCACCGGCCAGGCCTGGTGGCAGGGGCCGCACGGACCCTATTGGGGGCACAACGCGATGATCCGCATCGCGCCCTTCCGCGCCCATGCCCGGCTGCCGATCCTGCCCTGTGGCGGGCGCATCCTCAGCCACGACCATGTCGAGGCGGCGCTGCTGCAGGGCGCGGGGTGGGAGGTGCGGGTGCTGCCGGAGGATGCCGGCTCGGCCGAGCGCCACCCGCCCGACCTGCCCGCGCTGCTGGCCCGCGATGCGCGCTGGGCGGCGGGCAACATGCAGTACCGCCACCTGCTGCGCCGGCGCGACATGGGCGCGGTCGGGCGGCTGCAGATGCTGCAGGCGATCCTGCACTACCTGCTGGTGCCGCTGTGGTTCGCGCCGCTGCCGATTGCCGCGGCGAACGCCGCGACCGGCGGCGGCGAGGGCACGCCGCGCGGCGCGCTGGTCGCGCTGCTGCTGCTCTCCGCGCTGCTGCTGCATCTGCCGAAGCTCCTCGGCCATGCCGAGGCGCTGTGGCGCGCGCCCCGCGCCGCCGTGCTGCGGGCGGCGGCGGGCGAGGTGGCCTTCGGCTTCCTGCTCGACCCGCTGCTCGCGCTGGACCGCACGCTGCTGTTGCTGCGTGGCGGAAGGGCGGCGGGCTGGGCGCCGCAGCGGCGCGACGCGGCGGGCATCGGCCAGCGCGCCGCGCTGCGCCGCTTCGCGCCGCACACGGTGGCGGGCCTGCTGCTGCTCGGGCTGTTCCTGGCCGCCGGGCCCTTCGCGACGCTGGTCGCCCTGCCGGCGCTGGCGGGCCTGCTGCTGGCCGCGCCCCTGGCCGCGCTGAGCAGCCGCCCCGCCGGCGCCGGCGTCGCCGCGAACGGCAAGCGCCGGTGTGCCGCGGGCTGAGCAAGGCCGTGCATGCAGGCACCAAGGGCC
>JAIYDD010000287.1 GCA_027487675.1 Acetobacteraceae bacterium
CCGCCCGCATCGCCACCCCCGCCAGCGCGCCCGACATCGCCGCCCGCGCCGAGGGGCGGCTTGCCGGCCTGCCGCTCTCCCTCGACCTGCGCGGCCGCCCGGGCGCGGAGGGCTGGCTGCTGGTCGAAGCCGCCGAGGCATCGCTCGGCCCGCTCCGCCTTTCCGCCGCCGGCCGGGTGCAGCCCGAGGCAAGGCTGGCCGAGGGCCGCCTGGCGCTGCAGGCCCCGGACCTCGCGCCGCTGGCGCCGCTGCTCGGCCAGCCCCTCGCCGGCAGCCTGCGCCTCGCCGCGGAGGGGACGCTGCCCGGGGGCCGCCAGGCGCTCGCCGCCAGCCTCGACATCCCCCGCCTCGACGCCGCGGGGATTGCCCTGCGCGCCGTCTCCGTCCGGGTGGAGGGGACGCTCGCCGCCCTCGACATCGCGCTGTCCGGCACCGCCAACGACATCGAGGCCGAAGCCCGCGGCCGCGTCACCGAGGCGCCGGAGGGCGCCCGCCGCCTCGACCTCTCGGCGCTGCGCCTCGCCGGCTTCGGCGAGCAGCTGCGCCTGGCCGCCCCGGTGCGCGTGACGCGCCGCGCCGATGGCGGCATCGAGATCGGCGCCGCCACCCTGGCGCTCGCCCGCGGCGGCACGCTGCGCCTGGAAGGCGTCTGGGGCCCCGAACAGGCCGATCTCCGCGCCCGCCTCGCCGGCCTCGACCTCGCGGCCTTCGCCGAACTGGCGCCGGACCTCGCCCCCGCCGGCATCGTCACCGGCGAGGCCCGCATCACCGGCCGCACCGCCGCGCCCGAAGCCACCGCCAGCCTGCGCGCCACCGGCCTGCGCAGCCTCGCCCCCGCCGCCGCCGCCCTGCCGCCCGCCGAGCTGCGCATCGAGGCCCGCCGCGCCGCCGCCGGCGCCATCGCCGCCGAGGCCGAGGCCCTGCTCGGCCCGCTCGGCCGCCTGGCCGCCACGCTCCGCCTGCCCCGCGGCCCCGCCGCCGACGCGCCGCTGGAGGGCGCGCTGGACGGCAATCTCGACCTCGGCGCGCTCGGCCAGCGCCTGCTGGCCGGCGGCGCGGACCGCGTCACCGGCCGCCTCGCCCTCGCGCTCCGCGCCGGCGGCACCCTCGGCGCGCCCACCCCGGGCGGCGAGGCGCGGCTCTCCGCCGGCTCCTACCGCAACCCGATCTATGGCGTGACGGTGACCGACCTGGCCGGCACGCTCCGCGCCGAGGGCACGCGCCTGCGCGCCGATCTGGCGGGCCGCACCCCGGGCGAAGGCCGCCTGGCGCTGGCCGGCACCATCGACCCCTTCGCCCGCTTCCTGCCGGTGGACCTGGCGCTGACCGCGAATGCCGCGCAGCCCGTCGCCTCCGACCTGCTGCGCGCCGTGCTGGACGCGGAGCTGCGCCTGTCGGGCCTTCTGGGCAACGGCGCGACGCTGTCCGGCCCCATCCGCGTCCGCCGCGCCGACATCCGCGTGCCGGACCGGCTGCCGGCTTCCGTCCGCACCCTGGGCCCGGTGACGGAGCGCGGCACGCCCCCCGGCCGCGCGCCCCGCCCCGCCGCCCCCCGCCCCGCCGAGGCCGCGCCCCAGCCCGGCGCCCCCATCGCGCTGGCCATCACCGTGGAGGCGCCGCGCGCCGTCTTCGTGCGCGGCCGCGGCCTGGACGCCGAACTCGGCGGCACGCTGCGCATCGGCGGCAGGCTCGACGCGCCGGAGATCGTGGGCGAGTTGGTGATGCGCCGCGGCGAGCTGGCGGTGATCGGCCGGCGGCTGGCCTTCGAGCGCGGCCAGCTGACCTTCGATGGCGGCCTGCTGCCCGACCTGAATTTCGCCGCCGCCAGCACCAGCGGCAGCTATACCGCCCGCGTCGAGGTGACCGGCCCGCCGACCCGCCCGGAGATCGCCTTCACCTCCTCACCCGAATTGCCGCCGGACGAGGTGGTGGCGCGGCTGCTGTTCGACCGCCCGCTGCGCGAACTGTCCCCCTTCGAACTGGCGCAGATCGCCCAGGCCATCGCCGGCGCGACGGGGCTGGCGGGCGGCGGCGCCGCGGGCATTCTGGAACGGCTGCGGCAGGGCCTGGGCCTCGATCGCCTGGCCGTCGGCGGCGGCGGCGAGAGCAACGGCCGCGCCACGACGACGCAGGAGGAGCGCAGCGGCCCGACGGTGGAAGCCGGCCGCTACGTGGCCGAGGGCGTCTATGTCGGCGTGCGCCAGGGCAGCGAGACGGGATCGACGCGGGCGCAGGTGCGGGTGGACCTGACGCCGCGGCTGCGGCTGGAGGCGGAGACGGGCAGCCGGGAGGCGGGGGAACGGGTGGGGGTGAACTGGGAGTGGCAGTGGGGGCGGTGAGGGGGGTGGCGCCGGCGCCGGACGCCGCCGCCTCGCGTCTTCCGCCACTAGTCTTCGATGTTCTCGTTCCGACATGCTTGTCGGATAGCATTTTCTCGCGTATTTCAACGGTAGTGACCACTGTGAGGGCTTCGCAAGAAGCAGCTGCACGCAATGTCGAATGAAGAATTAAACCAGCGTGGCTACCTTGCGACCGGCAAGCTCAAAGGGACAAAATTTGGAAGCTATGAAGAGCTTAATATTGGCGCGACAAGTGTGCGAGAACTGAAGGCCGTTGGGATTGACGTTGTTATTCCAAAAGAGGTCAGATTTCCTTTTTCGCTTTATAAGCCTCTCAGGAACCCGGGGTCGGCTAAGCCTGACAGGGTTTTCTTCCACCGGCGCGATGGTAAGCTTGTGCCCGTTGCGACCGCTGAACACAAAGCTCCCGCAAAGCTAAGATCGAACAACGAGCTTCAGAAAGCAGCAGAACAGGGGCTGTTTGCAGCTACCGCCCTCGGCGCCATGCTTGCCGTGACTTCGAATGGGACAAACTGGGTCTACGTCGATGTTCAAAAATCTCTAGCCGAGCAGAAGCTTATTTACTTCGCTGACAAGCGTGATTTTGGACCTGGCGTGCTTAGCAACCTTCTTGCCGGCGACGCTGGGGTTCTGAAAGATCCAGCGCCGCTTGCAGAAAAAGTGTGGCAGATGATTTGGCATGCGACCAAGGAAGAGCCAAAGCAGTGCCTCCTTACCTTCGTTGAAATATTTGTGCTGAAGTTTCTGTCGGATAATCTCCCGTTGAAAACTCTGCCAGAAGCCTATCGGTTCTATGGCTTGACGGCTGATCCAAAAGTTTTTTTCGAGCACAATGGGACCACAGCGATTGAGTATTATGTATCGAAGATACGGCCATTCATCAAAAGTTTATTTCCAGACAACACGGTAGCCGGGGACGCGCACGTCGCCTCGACATTCGGTTTGCAGACCATCGTATCGAAGACATCAGTGATTAACGGCTTTGCTTTCCTGAAATCATCCACAGTTACTTTGGCCGGGTTTAACAGAACATTCCTTGAGATATTAGATCATTTTCAGGAATTTGGACCATTAACGACAATAGATCCCGAATTTAAGCTCCGGCTTTACGAGACTTTTCTGCGTCGAAGCGCAAGACAGCAGAAGCTTGGACAGTTTTTTACTCCGCGTAACGTCGTTCGCCCCATGATTCAGATGGCACGCTTGGAGCGCCTATCCGCTGGCTCAGTCGTGCTTGACCCAGCTGCCGGCGTAGGCGGTTTCGTTTTGGAACCGTCGTTGATAGTCCCGGCTCTCGCGGGCAATGCAACTTTCGCCAAGGGCCAGCCGCAACGCCGCATCCGCTTCATTGGCGTAGATGTGGACGCCAATACACATATCTTGGCTAAGGCCAACACACTTATACATTTCGCCGAAGCTGTCAGAGACCCGGCTATTACCATCAGTGCCTTGAACCAGCTGATGGCAGAGACATTCGTGCTGATGAATGCAAACGAGACCCTTGGCGCGCTGCAAAATCCTCCCAAGGGCGTGGTCGACGTTATCTTGACCAATCCGCCATACGTGACGAAGGGCAGCGGCGTCTACAAGGATGAGGTTCGCGAAGCTGGCACGGGCGAAAACGGTATCGACTTGAGAGACTACTATGATAGATCGGGGCTCGGCGTTGAGGCACTGTTTTTGCGCTACATTTCTGGTGCGCTTAAGCCCGGCGGACAGGCTTTTGTCATTGTCCCACTTGGTCTTCTGAATCGCACCGATCCCGGGCCAAAGAAGCGCATATTAGACGAGTGCAATTTGATGGCCTCCATCGCCTTACCGCGCAATACGTTCTTCAACACTGCGCAACTTACGTACATTCTCGGCCTCGAGAAGCGCCACAGCGCGGCCGATGAACGGCCACCCGTTTTCTGCGCTATAGCAAGCAGTATCGGAGAAAGTCTCAACTGGGAAAGAATTCCTAACCCAGACGAGAATGACCTTGCGAATATCGCAACCCTCTTTGTTAAATTTACTGATAACAAGGCAGACTTCCCAAAGTATATCGAGATTGCAAAAATAGTCGGTGCCGAGCATTTCAGTGAAAACGACCGTTGGGACGTCACTCGATTCTGGACTGAAGATGAGCTTGTTGCACTTGGCCACAAAGAATCTGCTGTATCGCGCGTAGATTTTATTGACGAAGTCAAGGCCGAGATCGAAGATCTTGTAGCCGATCTCGATATGGCCAAAAAAGAAATTTCCGCACTCACATCCGCCGACACGCGGGCGATTAGTATCGGCGAGGCCGAGCATTTCGAGGTTCGGTCTGGCACACGCGTAACCGGCAAGGAAATCCGAGAGAACCCCGGAAACCTTAAGATCTATAGCTGTTTTCGCACTGATCGAGAAATAAAAGGCTATGTCGATGAGAAATTTTTTGCTGAAATGAAAAAGGGGAAGGTAGAAACAGGCCCGATTATCACTGTGAATGCTAACGGCGCCAGTGTAGGAAAAGTCTTTGTTCGTAGAGAGAAGTGCGGCATTACTGACGACGTCATCGTGGTTGAGGTGAAAAATTGCCTTATTGATCACGATTATCTCGCGGTCGCTTTGCGCGCCGCGGTCACGAAGGGTGGCTTTCTCTACGAGGCAAAGCTCTTTTCTACGCGAGTCAAGGAGCTCGATGTCGAAATACCAGTCACAGCCGATGGAACCTTCGATGTGGAGCAGCAAAAAGCCATCGCCACGGCGGTGCGAAGGTTCGATGCACTACGCACGCGACTTCACGATTTAGGTCTCCGAAGCCACACGATCAGAACCGTCTGAACCGCAGTTTTGTCGGTAAAGATGCAATAAACAGTCTCCGCCCAACTGTCAGGCGGAGCGCAGGTTGCCGACCGCTTCTGAGCCTTCTCGTGACTTGCTGGGCTGTTCTGTTCGCGCGGCGATCCCCTGTTCGAGCGTTTTCGACATGCTGGCGTGTGTTCCGGGCGCCCTCAGCAGTCCCTTGCTCGCGTGTGCGAAGAGTCCCCCCTCACCCCCGCATCCACCCCAGCCAATCCCACCACGTCGCCGCCAGCACCAAAATTACCCCATACCCCACCACCGTGATCACCACGCCGGAGCGCGAAAAATCCCGCGCCCCAAAGGCCCCCGTCCCGAAGGCCACCAGGTTCTGCGGCGCGTTCACCACCAGCATGAAGCCGAAGCTCACGGCGAACTGCAGGATCATCGTCACCCCCAGCACGTTCACCGGCACCCCGGCCCGCGCAACCTCCTGCAGCACGGAAATGACAATCGGGATGAAGGCCGCCGCCAGCGCGGTGGCGGATGCGAAGCCCAGATGCACCAGGATCAGGAAGGCCGCCATCACGGCCACGATGACGAAGGGCGTCGCCGTCTTCAGCGCGAACAGCTCCACGATCAGCCCCGCCAGCCAGGGCGCGCCGCGCGTGGTCACCAGCACCGTGCCCAGCGCCACGCCCACGCCGAACAGCAGCAGCGTCCCCCAGGGCAGGCTGGCCTGCGCCTGCTTCCACCCCATCACGCCAAGGCCGGGCAGCAGCAGCAGCGCGATGGCGGCGATGGTGCTGCTCGCCGTGTCCACCCGGTGCAGCTGCCCTTCCGTCGCCCAGCTCGCCAGCAGCAGCGCGCCCACCAGCAGCGTCCGCCACTCCGCCCCCGTCATCGGCCCCAGCGCCGAGAGATCCCCGCGGATGCCCTCCGTCCCGCCCTCGATCCGGTCCACCTCCGGCCGGTGGAAGCGCCACAGGATCACCGCCACCAGCGGCCCCATGATCAGCCAGAAGGGCAGCGCGGCGACGAACCAGTCCAGCCAGGTCACCGACTGCCCCAGGATGCGCTGCGTGAAGCCCAGCATCGTCGCGTTCTGCGCCGCCGCCGTCAGCACGCCGATGTTCATCACGGAACAGAGCTGCGCCGACCCGATCATCAGCAGCGCCGCCAGCCGCGATTCGCGCGGGATGCCGAAGGCCGCGATGATGCCGAGCGCGATCGGCACCACCGCCGAAACCCGCGCCGTGGCGGACGGCACCAGGAAGGCCAGCACCACGCCCACCGCCAGCGTGCCCGCGAAGACCGCCTTCGTCCCCGACCCCACGCGCGAGAGCGTCGCCAGCGCGATCCGCCGGTCGAGCCCCGTCGCCGAAACGGCCGCCGCGAACACCAGCGCCGCGCCCACCAGCACCACGGCATTGTTGGCGAAGCCCGCGATCGCCCAGTCCCGCGCGCGGGCGAAGCCGATCTGCCGCGCCGGGTCCTGCAGGTCCGGCGCGGTGCCGAGCAGGAAGATGATGGCCGCCGCGATCAGCACCGCGCTGACCGTGCCGTCCACCGCCTCCGTCACCCACAGGATCACCGCGAAGAGCAGGATGGCGATGGCCCGCTGCCCCGCGACCGGCAGCCCCTCGAAGGGCGGCAGCGCGCAGAAGGCCAGCATCGCCGCGATCGCGACGCCGAGCGCCAGCAGCCGCCCGTCCAGGCCCCGCCGAGGCGCCGGCGCCGCGCCCGCAATGGTGGTGCCCATGCCGAACCTCCTCGGATGGCCGGGCCAGGGCCCCGCCCGCCCCCGGGCCCGGGCCATGCCGGCGCCGAGACCCTACCCAGCCCCCAGCCCGCCCCGCCTTGCGCCGGATCAAGGCCCCCCGCGCTTGACCCGCGCCCCGCCCGCCCCCATCCCCCGCGCATGGCCCCGCCCCCGCTGCTGCATCTGCGCGACATCCGCCTCCGCCTCGGCGCCACCTGGCTGCTGGACGGCGCGGA
>JAIYDD010000027.1 GCA_027487675.1 Acetobacteraceae bacterium
CGACATCCTCGACGCCTGCTGCGACGCCTGGAACTGGCTCACCAACCAACCCGAACGCATCACCGCCATCGCCCAACGACCGTGGGCACAGGTCAGTCAATGACGCCGGCCGTATCAGGGTCGGTCTTCGGATTCTCCGCCCTCTGGGTCGGCTTGGGGTCGGCCATGGGGTGCGTCTCCGCGTTGTCCGTTCCCTGAACGTTCATGCGCGGGACGGGTTGCCGGCCGACGCGACAGGCAGCTTCAGGGGTCCGGGGGGGCGCGGCATTGGCGCCAACCCATCGCCCGACGGTGCGCGAGGCGGCCCGGGTTGAGGCGCCGCCTCCCCCATCAAGCGCCTTCGGCGTTTCCCCCCCAACCAGGGCTGCCGCCCCTTCGGCGCTAACTTATCGCCAAGGGGTGCGCGAGGTGGCCCGGGTGGAGGCGTTGCCTCCCCCGTCGAACGCCCTCGGCGTTCGACCGCCCCACAATCACGGCTGCCGCCGTGGACCGGCGTCAGCAGAAAGAACAAACGAACAAAGGGGGTCACAAGCGGCCGCTGCCCCTTGGCGGGGTCGGACGCACTGCGTCCGACGGGGCAGCGCCCCTGGCGGAGCGCGAGGCGGAGCCTCGCACCTTCAGCCGCCGCGGTTCACCAAGGTCGCCAAGCCAAAGTTGGCGCCCATGGGGCAGAGCCCAGGTTGGAGCGCAAGGCGGAGCCTCGCACCTCCAGCCGCCGCGCTTCGCCAAGGCCGCCAACCCAAAGTCGGCGCCGGGGGGGGCGGGGCGATCCTCCTTGCCGGCTTCCGGGTCCCGTCCACGCCGCCGCGCCGCGCCACTGGCAGCTCTTGGCCCGCGATCGTCCTGGGTCGGCACACCGAAGCCGGGCACGCCGAAGGGCGCGGTTCGCCGCGCCAGGGAAGCCGGACCCGGGTTGGCCCGGGCACGCCCCGGCCGACCCAGCCCTAGTCGAGCGCCGACAGCGCCCGGGCGCGCAGCCGGGCGAGCGGACCCTCCGGCTCGGCCAGCGCCCTGCCCCAGCGCCGCAGTTCATGTCCCGGCCCGAGGCAGCCGCCCTTCGAGCCGAGCCCGCCCGTCAGGCACTTCGCCGCCTCCCGCCCTGCCAGCCGCAGCGCCAGGCAGCCCGCCGTCGCCTCCAGGGACCCGCCGGCGGCGATCGCGCAGGCACCCACCAGGCCGAGTTCGAGCCCGAGGCAGCCTGCCATCCCCTCCCCGCGCAGGGCGCAGGCCGCCGCGTCGCGCAGTTCCGGCGCGGCGGCCAGGGCCGAGAGGCAGGCGGCCGCCTCGCCCGGCTGCTCCGCCAGGCAGGCCGCCGTCGCCTCCCCGGCCGCGCGCAGCGCCGGGGACAGCGCCTCGGCGCGGCCGGCGCCGAGCAGCAGGAGGAGCAGCGCGAGCAGCGCGGCGGGACGGCAGGGCATGGCGGGCGGACCTGGGACAGCCCTTGCTTCGACCATGCCGCGCCCGCCTCAGTCCAGCGCCGAAAGATAGCGGTGCGCGGCGGTGTTGAGCCGCGTCACCCGCCGCTCCACCCGCCGCCCCGCCAGGTCCCAGGCGGTGCGGTCGATCTCGATCAGCGGCGTGCCCTCCGCCACCCCGAGCAGCAGCGCGTCCGGGCCCCGGGCGGCGATGGCCGAGAGCCGTTCCTCGGCCCGCGCCACGGTGATGCCGAAGTCGCGCTGGTAGAGCACGTAGAGCTCGTCCGTCATCTCCCGCAGCACCGGCAGGGCGAAGCCCGGGAACAGCCAGGCCGGCAGGGCGATGCGCTCGACGATGCAGGGGCTGCCGGCGATGGCGCGGCCGCGCCGCACCTGGTGCAGCGCCGCGCCCTCCGCCAGCGCCAGCGCCGCCGCGTCCTCGGCCGCGGCGGGGGCGGTGCGGCAATCCAGCACGTAGCTGGTCGGCGCGTGCTTGCGGCCCTCCAGGTCGACGATGCGGAAGAAGTGGAACAGCGCGCGCTCGCTGGTCTCGGCCGCGACGAAGGTGCCGCGGCCCTGGCGGCGCTCGATCAGCCGGCGGCGCTCCAGCGCGGCCATCGCCTTGCGCAGCGTGCCGGGGGAGACGCCGAGGACCTCCGCCAGCATCGGCTCGGGCGGCAGCATGGCGCCGGGCTGCCAGAGGCCCTCGGCGATGCGCTGCGCCAGCATCTCCTCCGCTTGGGCGTAGAGCGGCGCGCGGCGCACCGCGACCAGGGGCGAGGGCCTTGGGGCCGCGGCCAGCCCCTTGGCCGCGCGCCGGCGGGGCCTGGCCGTCATCCGCCGCGCTTGAGGCCGGGCGCCGGCTGGCCCGCGATCATCACGTTGACCACCGCGGGCCTGCCGGCGGCCAGCGCGCGGGCCAGGGCGGGGGCGAGGTCGGCGGCGTGCTCCACCAGCTCGCCATGCCCGCCGAGGGCGGTCGCGACGAGGTCGTAGCGCGTGCCCGGCGCCAGCTCGCAGCCATGCGCGCGGTTGGCGCCGTAGTCGCGGATCTGGATCTGGTGCTCGGCATTCCAGCGGCTGTCGTTGCCGACGACGCAGACGAAGGGCAGGCCGTGCCGGGCGGCGGTGTCCAGCTCCGCCATGTGGAAGCCGAAGGACCCGTCGCCCATCAGCGCGAGGACCGGGGCATCGGGCGCGGCGGCCGGCGCGGACCCTTGCCAGGCGGCGCCGGCGGAATCGCGTGCCGCGGCACGCGCGCCGATGCCGAAGGGCAGCCCGACGCCGATCGCGCCGGCGACGCCGTTGACGATGCGGCGCGGCGTGCGGACCAGGCACTGGCCCCATTGCCCGACCTCGCCGCCGTCGCAGACGAAGGTGGCGCCGGGGTGGTCGGCCAGTGCCGCCTCGATCGCCAGCGCCAGCGTGGCGGGGTGGATCGGCCCGGCCGGCGCGCCGGCCAGCGCGTCCCAGGCGGGCGGGCGCCAGGCGATCGCCCCCCGCAGGTCCCGTGCCCAGCCCTCATGCCCGATGACGGGGCGGCAGGCGGCGGCGAGCGCGGCCGCCGCGGCCGGCGCATCGGCCAGCGCGCCGAGCAGCAGCCGCTCCCCCAGCAGCCGCTGCGCGCGGGCCAGCAGCGCGGGGTCGGGTTCCAGCACGACGAAGCGCGCCTCCGGCGCCGCGCGGCCGAAGCGCAGCGTGAAGTCGAGCGGCTTGCCGACCAGCACCACGAGGTCCGCCTTGGCCAGCGCCTCCCCGAAGGCGCCGAGGGAAGGGTCGGCCATGCCGCGCGGCGACTGCATCGCCACCACCGGCAGGCCCGCCGAGGCCTCCAGCGCCGCGATCAGCGCCGCGCCGGCGGGGGTGCAGAGGGCGGGCGCGGCCACCAGCACCGGCCGCGCCGCCCCGGCGATCGCCTGCGCCACCAGGCCCGCGGTCGTGGGCGCGAGCGGCATCGGCGCGGAGCCAAAGGCGGCTTCCGGCGGGATGGGGCCGCTGGCCTCCGCCTCCAGCAGGTCCGTCGGCAGGCTGAGATGCACCGGCCCCGGCCGCCCGGACCGCGCCAGCGCGACCGCCCGCGCGACGTCCTGCGCGAGGCCCGCCGCGGCCTGCGCCGTCCAGGCGGCCTTGGCGACGGGGGCGGCCATGGCGGCCTGGGGCAGTTCCTGGAAGGCGCCGTCGCCGAGCTGGCCGAGCGGCGCATGGCCCGACAGCAGCAGCACCGGCACTTCCCCG
Source organism: Acetobacteraceae bacterium (assembly GCA_027487675.1). Taxonomy (GTDB): domain Bacteria; phylum Pseudomonadota; class Alphaproteobacteria; order Acetobacterales; family Acetobacteraceae; genus Falsiroseomonas. The sequence continues at coordinate 3,651 of JAIYDD010000027.1, forward strand.
GCCAGCGCGGTCGGCAGGGCGGCGGTGGCGTTCGCATGCCCCTGCCCGCCGGTCACCAGCGCCACGCCGACCTCGCCGGTCATGCGGGCATAGGCGTCGGCCATGTGGACGGCGGCGGCCTCGTGCCTGGTGTGCACCAGCTCGATGCCGGAGCCGAGCAGGGCGTCGAAGACCTCCATGATGTGGTTGCCGGAGAGGGTGAAGACCCTGCGCACCCCGGCCGCCTGCAGCCCGCGCACCAGCAGATCGGCGCCCCGGTTTCTCATTTTTGGAACATTCCTGTGCTTGTGTCTTATACAAGACCATGCAAGCCTCTGGCCATGCAAGGGGAAGCGGACGATACGGGAATCTCACGGACGGCCGCTCCCTCACGCCCGGGTGATCCCGGCGCGTCCGCCATGATCGAGGTGCAGGTCTGGCGCGGGGATGCGTCCGGCGGCGGTCTTGCCCGTTACGCGGTGCCGGCGCGCGCCAACCAGACCGTGCTCGACGTCGTCACCCACATCCAGCGCGAGATCGAGCCCGACCTCGCCTATCGCTTCGCCTGCCGCGTCGGCATGTGCGGGTCCTGCGCCATGGTGGTGAACGGCCGCGCGCGCTGGACCTGCCGGACCCATGTCTCGAAGGTCGCGCAGGACGGCAAGCTGGAACTGCGGCCGCTTTCCAACCTGCCGGTGATCCGCGACCTCGCCACCGACATGGCGCCCTTCTTCGACCGTTGGGCGCGGGCGCGCGGCCAGTTCCAGCCGAAGGACAGCGCCGATGGCGCGGTGCCCGACGAATTCGCCGTGGTGCCGCCGGCCTCGGCCAAGCGCCAGGCCGCCGATGCGGGGATCGAGTGCATCGGGTGTGGCGTGTGCCATGCCAGCTGCGACATCGTCGCCTGGAACCCGGACTATCTCGGCCCCGCCGCGCTGAACCGCGCCTGGACCCTGGTGAACGACGTGCGGGACGGCGCGCGGCGCGAAAGGCTGGACGCGGTGGCGGGCGATGCCGGCTGCCATGCCTGCCATTCCACGCAATCCTGCACGGAGCGCTGCCCGAAGGGCATCGACCCGTCCGGCGCCATCGCCGGGTTGAAGCGGACGCTGTTCTGGCGCGTCTTCGGGCTGGATCGATGACGCTCTGGGTCGTCCAGCGCGCGACGGCGGCGGTGCTGGCCGTCGCCGTGGTGGTGCACCTGGCGACCATCCTGGTCGCGGTGCGCGGCGGGCTCTCGGCCGCCGAGATCATCGGGCGGCTCGGCGGCAGCGAGGCCTGGCTCGCCTTCTACGCCACCTTCGCGCTGGCCGCGGGCCTGCACGGCGCGATCGGGCTGCGCGCGATCGCGGCCGAATGGCTCGGCTGGCGCGGGCGCGGCTTCGACCTCGCCTGGGTCGCGATCGGGCTGGCCACCGCCGCCTTCGGCATCCGTGCCGCCATCGGCCTCTACGCCGCATGAGGGCGCCCGATCCGCGGCCGCGCTCGCACCCGGCCTATCTCGCCTTCCTGGTGCACCGCCTGTCGGGGCTGCTGCTCGCGCTGTTCCTGCCGCTGCATTTCTGGGCGCTGTCGCACGCCATCCGCGGCGAGGCGGCGCTGGAGGGGTTCCTGCGCTGGACCGACCATCCGCTGCTGAAGGCCGCCGAGACCGCGCTCGTCGTGCTGCTGGCCGCGCACCTCGCGGGGGGGCTGCGCGTGCTGGCGCTGGAATTCCTCGGCTGGCGGGCGCAGCAGAAGACGCTGGTCGCGGCCTCGGCCGGCGTCGCGCTCGGCGCCGGGCTGCTCTTCCTGCTGAACGCCGGCTGAGATGGCGGAGACGGCGTTGATCCTGTCCGTCGGCTGCTTCGTCGCGGCCTTCTGCGCGGGCATGGCGGGCTTCGCCTTCGTGCTGGTCGCGGCGGGCATCCTGCTGCACGTGCTGCCGCCGGCGATCACCGCGCCGGTGCTGGTGCTGGGCAGCCTGATCGTGCAGTCCATCGGCACCCGCGCGGTGTGGCACGACATCGCCTGGCCGCGCCTCAGGCTTTATGTCGCCACCGCGACGGCGGGCGTGCCGATCGGCATCTGGATGCTGGCCACGGGGCCGGCGCCGGCGATCGTGGCGGGCGTCGGGCTGCTGCTGGTGGTCTATGCGGGCTACATGCTGGCGCGGCTGGCGATGCGCCTGGCGCCGCCGCGCGTCGCATCGGGCAGCGGGCGCGATGCGGCCGTGGGGTTCGCGTCGGGCATCCTCGGCGGGATCGGCGGCGTCGTGGGCGCGCTGCCGGCGATGTGGGCCGACATCCAGGGGATGCCGCCACGCGAGACCCGCGCGCTGCTGCAACCCTTCATCGCGGCGATGCAGGCGATCACCGCGGTGGGCCTCGCCTTTGCCGGCTTCTTCACGGCGGAGGCGCTGCTGCTGACCGCCATCGCCATCCCGGCGCTGCTCGCCGGCACCTGGGCGGGGATGCGTGCCTACCGCGTGATTCCCGCCGAAGGCTTCCGGGTGGTATTGCTGTCGCTGCTGCTGGTCTCGGGCCTGTCGCTGGTGATCTGAGGAAACGCCGACCATGACGCTGATCAGCCGGGCGGGGGTGGAACCGCTGCGCATCGCCCCCGACGCGATCGAGGAAGCCGCCAAGCTGCTCTACATCCGCGCGCTGAAGGTGCTGCCGGACGACGTGAAGGCGGGTTTCGCGCGGCTCGACGCGTCGGAGAGCGACGGCACCGCGAAGGCCATCCTGGCCACGATGATCGAGAACATCGGCGTGGCGGAGCGCACGGACAATCTGCTCTGCCAGGACACCGGCATCCCGATCTTCCGGGTGCTGATCGGGCGCAACGTGGAAGTGGACGGCTTCGCGCTGAAGCAGGCGATCCGGCGCGGCACCGAACGCGCGACGCGCGAGCACCCGCTGCGCAGCTCCGTGGTGCACCCGATCACGCGCAGGAACGACCAGACCAGCTGCGGCCTGCACGTGCCGGTCATCGACATCGACTTCACCGCGGCCGAGCGCGAGCTGCGGCTCGAGATGATCCCGAAGGGCTCGGGCAGCGAGAACGGCTCCTTCCTGCAGATGCTGATCCCGGCCGACGGCATGGCCGGGGTGAAGCGCTTCGTCATCGACGCGGCGATGAAGGCCGGCGGCAAGGTCTGCCCGCCGGTGATCATGGGGGTCGGCGTCGGCGGCACGTCGGACCTCTGCATGCACCTGGCGAAGGTCGCGGCGACGCGGCCGCTCGGCAGCGCCTGCGCGGATGCGGAAGGCGCGGCGCTGGAAGCGGCGCTGACCGAGGCGGTGAACAGCCTCGGCATCGGGCCGCAGGGGCTGGGCGGGGACAGCACGGCGTTTGCCGTGCATGTCGAGGTGGCGGCCACCCACATCACGATGAACCCCGTGGCCGTCAACATCCAATGCCATTCGGCGCGGCGGGCGAGTGCCACCTTCACGCCGGACGGCGTGGCGATCGGCTTCTGATGCCGCGCGTCGTGGAAGCCGGCGCCGCGGAGCGCGCCTTGCTGCTGCCCCTGCTGGCGGAGATGGCCGGCTGGTATGCCGAGCGGCGCGACGCCGCGACGCTCGAGGCGGCGGCCGCGGCGCTGACCTCGCCCGCCGGCCGGGGCGGCCCCTTCTGCCTGCTGGCGCTGGACGGCGGGACGCCTTCCGGCTTCGTCTCGCTCTCCGGCTTCTTCCCGGCCTTCGACTTCACCTGGGGGCTGCTGCTGAAGGACCTGTTCGTGGCGGAGGCGCATCGCGGCGGCGGCTCGGCGCGCCGGCTGATGACGGCCGCGGCGGGCTTCGCGACCGCGCGCGGCTTTTCGCGCATCGACTGGACCACCGATGGCGGCAATGCGCGCGCGCGGGCCTTCTACCGCGGCCTCGGCGTGCCGGTGGCCGACAAGCTGTTCTACCGGCTGGATGGCGCGACGCTGGCCGATGCCGCGCGCGGCACCTGGCCGGCGCGCATCGGCGGAGGCACCGCATGACCCACCACGTGCTGCACATGCCCTGCGACGAGGCCGCGATCCGCGCGCTTCGCGTCGGCGACCATGTCACGCTGCAGGACACGCTGTTCGGCATCCGGGATGCCACGCAGATCCACATGTTCGACCATGGCCGCCGCACGCGGATGGACCTGCGCGGGCATGCCGTGATCCACACCGCGCCCAATGTCCGCAAGGTGGACAAGCGCGGCACCAACGACAGCGGCTACGAGGCGGTGTGCATCGGCACCACGACTTCCGACCGGATGGAACGCTTCACGCGGCCGCTGTTGGAACGCGAGGGCGTGCGCATCGTCATCGGCAAGGGCGGGCTGCGAGACGACAGCCTGCGCGCCTTCGCCGATCTCGGCGGCGTCTATCTCGCGATCATCGGCGGCACCGCGGCACTGGAAACCACCTGGATCGAGGCGATCGAGGATGTCGACCTCGACGACCTGCATCCGGAATCGCTGTGGAAGTTCCGCATCCGCGATTTCGGCCCGCTGCTGGTGGCGATGGACAGCCATGGCGGGTCGCTCTACGCCGAGGTGCAGGCGAAGGTCGCCGACCGCCGCGCGGCGGCACTCGCAAAACTGGGGGTGGTGTGATGGGGATCGCGGCCTTGATCGCGCTCGGCGTGCTGGTCGGCGTGCTGCTGGTGAACGCGCCGCCGGCCAATCCGCAGACGCTGCCGCCGGGCGGCGCGACCACCACGACGCAGGCGCCAGACTGCAACTGCGGCGTGCCGGACAGCCCGCGCGGGCCGCGATGACCGCCCTGCCGCGCCACGCCACCGACATCCTCGTCCTCGGCTCCGGCGGCGCCGGGCTGCTCGGCGCGCTGCATGCGAAGGCCGCCGCCCCGCATCTCGACGTCACCGTCGCGGTCAAGGGGCTGCTCGGCAAGTCGGGCTGCACGCGCATGGTCCAGGGCGGCTACAACGTGGCGCTGGCCCCGGGCGATTCCGCCGAGCGGCACTTCATGGACACGATCGAGGGCGGCGGCTGGCTGAACGACCAGGACCTCGCCTGGACGCTGGTGACCGGCGCGCAGCGCCGCATCCGGGAACTCGAGAATCGCTGGGGCTGCTTCTTCGACCGCAACCCCGACGGCACCATCCACCAGAAGGCCTTCGCCGGGCAGACCTTCGACCGCACCGTCCACAAGGGCGACCTGACCGGCATCGAGATCATCAACCGGCTCGCCGAACAGACCTGGGCGCGCGGCATCGCGCGCTTCGAGGAACACCGCGCCGTCGCGCTGCTGCCCGCGCGCGACGGGTCGCGCATCGCGGGCGTGCTGCTGGTGGATCTGCGCAGCGGCGCGCCGCTGCTGGTGCAGACAAGCGCGGTGCTGCTGGCCACCGGCGGCGGGCCGACCATGTACCTGTATCACACGCCGTCCGGCGACAAATCCTGCGACGGCATGGCGATGGCGCTGCGCGCGGGCCTCGCGCTGCGCGACATGGAGATGGTGCAGTTCCACCCGACCGGCGTGCTGGCCGGGCCCGGCACGCGCATGACCGGCACCATCATCGAGGAGGGGCTGCGCGGATCGGGCGGCTACCTTCTCGGCGGCGACGGGCAGCGCTTCATGCATCGCTACGACAGCCGCGGCGAACGCGCGACGCGCGACATCGTCAGCCGGTCGATGATGCGGGAGATGCTGGCGGGCAACGTGAACGCCGAGGGCGGGCTGTGGATCGAGATGGCGCATCTCGGCCCCGGGAATGTCCGCCGGCAGTTCAAGGGCATGGTGGAACGCTGCGCCGACATGGGCTTCGACCTCGCCGGCGGGCGCGTCCCCGTGGTGCCGACCGCGCACTACATGATGGGCGGCGTGGTGTTCCGCGCGGATGGATCGACCGCCCTGCCTGGCCTGTTCGCGGCCGGCGAGGACACCGGCGGCGTGCATGGCGCGAACCGGCTCGGTGGCAATGGCGTCGCCAATTCCACCGTCTTCGGCGGCATCGCGGGCGACGCCATGGCGGGCTTCGTGGCGCGCGACGGCGCGCTGGCGGAGCCCGATGCGGCGGCGCTGGAAGCCGCGCTCGACCTCGCCCATGCGCCTTTCCGTCGCGCGCCCGCTTCGCTTTCACCGATCCGGGACGCGCTGCACCGGCTGATGTGGGACAAGGCCGGCATCTTGCGCGACGCGGCCGGGCTGGCGGAGGCCGCGGCCGGCCTCTCCGCGCTGCGCGATGCGCTGGATGCGGCGGGCGTCGGCGGCCAGGGGCGCGGCTTCAACCTGGCCTGGCAGGAATGGCTGAACCTCGACAGCCTGGTGCTGACCAGCCAGGCGATCGTCGCCGCGGCCCAGGCGCGCGAGGAAAGCCGCGGCGCGCATTGGCGCGAGGATTTCTCCCGCTCGCTCGACCCGCGCGAGGGCCTGGCCTCCACCCGCATCGCGCTCGGCGCGGAGGGGCGGATCGCGCTGGAGTGGGAGGCCGTGCGCTACACGCGCGTGCGCCCCGGCGAGAGCCTGCTGGCGGCGGCCGCGGCCGAATAGAAGCCGCCGCGGCGGGCAACCCCGGCGCGCGCGCCCCGTTCCCTTGGACCGACGCCGCGCTTCGCGGCGCCCACCCAGGAGAACGCCGACATGGACCAGATCTCGAAGCTGATGATCGAGCAGCTGCGCGACGCGCACAGCGCCGAGCGCCAGGCGCTGCGCGGCATGCAGCGCATGATGAAGAACGCCACCAGCGAGAAGCTCCGCCAGGGCTTCCAGATGCATATCGAGCAGACCGAGGGCCAGGTCGAGCGGCTGGAACAGGCGCTGGACCAGCTGGGCGGCAAGCCCGGCCGCAAGGTCTGCGAGGCGATGCGCGGCCTGATCGAGGAAGCGCAGGGCGAGATGTCGGAGCACGAGAAGGGCCCGACGATGGATGTGGTGATCGTCGCCGCCGCGCAGCGGATCGAGCACTACGAGATCGCCGCCTACGGCACCATGGCGACGCTCGCGAAGTCGGCGGGGATGGCGGAGCTCGGCGAGCTGCTCGGCCAGACGCTGGCCGAGGAGAAGCGGATGGACGAGGAGCTGTCGCGCCTCGCCGAGTCCGAGGTCAACCAGGCCTTCATCGCCGAGGCCCGCGGCGAGGACGCGGAGGACGAACCGGCGGGCGCCAACGAGAACAAGCGCGGCGGGTCGCGCCGCAAGGCGGGCTGACCGCGCGCTTGACCGCGGCAAGGACCCCTTCCTAAACTGTTTGGCAGGGGTCCGCGCGATCACCCCGTGAGGCCTCGGCCCAAGCATCGCGTCCAGCCTGACGCATGGATGGACGCCCATGGCCTCGCCGGTCTCGATCACCCCCCAGCAATTGGCGCGTCGCGTCGGCCTGCCCGACGCGCCGCCCATCCTCGACGTGCGGACGGAGGAGGACGCGGCCGCCGATCCGCGGCTGATCCCCGCCGCGCTGCGCCGCGACCATCGCGATATGGCCGGCTGGGCGTCCGGCTTCGCGGGGCGGCAGGTCGTCGTCGCCTGCCGGCGTGGCCTGAAGCTCAGCGAGGGCGTGGCCGCCTGGCTGCGCCATGAAGGCGCCGCGGCCGAGGTCCTGGAAGGCGGCACGGAAGCCTGGGCCGCGGCCGGGCTGCCGATGCTGCGCGCCGCCGCCATCCCGCCGCGCGACGCACGCGGCCGCACCGTCTGGGTCACCCGCGCGCGCCCGAAGGTGGACCGCAGCGCCTGCCCCTGGCTGATCCGCCGCTTCGTCGATCCGGATGCGGTGTTCCTGTTCGTCGCGGCCGCCGAAGTGGCGGCGGTGGCGGAGCGCTTCGCCGCCACGCCCTTCGACATCGAGGGCGTGCGCTTCAGCCATCGCGGCCCGCGCTGCAGCTTCGACACGATGCTGGAGGAATTCGGCCTGTCCACCCCGGCGCTGGAGCGGCTGGCGCTGCTGGTCCGCGGCGCCGACACCGCGCGGCCGGAGCTGGCGCCGGAATGTGCGGGGCTGCTCGCCGCCTCGCTCGGCCTGTCGCGGCTGCACCGCGGCGACCTTCGGCAGCTGGAGGCGGGGCTCGCGCTCTACGATGCCTTCCACCTCTGGTGTCGCGACGCTATGGGCGAGGCGCATGACTGGCCGGGCCCGGGGGGGCGCTGATGGACACGCCGACGACGCCGACGACAGCCTTCCCGACGCTGCGGCAGGCCATACCGGTCTGGGCCCGCATCGGCCTGCTGTCCTTTGGCGGGCCCGCCGCGCAGATCGCGCTGATGCACCGCGAGGTGGTGGAGGAACGGCGCTGGATCTCCGACGCGCGGTTCCTGCATGCGCTGAACTTCTGCATGCTGCTGCCGGGGCCGGAGGCGCAGCAGCTGGCCACCTATCTCGGCTGGCTGATGCATGGCGTGAAGGGCGGGCTGGCGGCGGGGCTGCTGTTCATCGCGCCCGGCGTCGCGGTGATGCTGGTGCTGTCGGTCATCTACGCCACGTTCGGCAACGTGCCGCTGGTGGCGGCGCTGTTCTTCGGCCTGAAATGCGCGGTGCTGGTGCTGGTGATCGAGGCGCTGCTGCGGGTGGCGAAGCGGGCGCTGAAGGGGAAGCTGCCCTGGGCGCTGGCGGTCGGGGCGTTCCTGGCGCTGTTCGTGGCGGGGCTGCCCTTCCCCGTCGTGGTGCTGGCCGCGGCCGCGATCGGCTTCGCGCTGCCGCATTCCTTCGCGGCGGCGGGGCATGGCGCGGCGAAGGACGGGCCGCCGGCGATGCTGGACGCGCTGCTGGCGGCCGATCCGGGGCGGCCGGCGCGCATGGCGGGGATGGCGCGGCGGGCGGGGCTGGTGGCGCTGGCGCTGTGGCTCTGGCCGGTGGCGCTGCTGGCGGGGTCGGGCGTGTTCGGCGACATCGCCTGGTTCTTCTCGAAGATGGCGGTGGTCACCTTCGGCGGCGCCTATGCGGTGCTGGCCTATGTCGCGCAGGAGGCGGTGGAGGGCTATGGCTGGCTCACCGCGGCCGACATGCTGGCCGGGCTCGGGCTGGCGGAGACCACGCCCGGGCCGCTGATCCTGGTGCTGCAATTCGTGGGTTTCCTGGCGGCCTTCCGGGAGGGCGGGGTGCTGGGCGGCACGGCGGGGTCGCTGCTGGCGGTCTGGGTCACCTTCGCGCCGTGCTTCGCCTGGATCTTCCTGGGCGCGCCCTTCGTGGAACGGCTGCACGCGCAGCCCCGGCTGAAGGGCGCGCTGGCGGCGGTGACGGCCGCCGTGGTCGGCGTGATCGCCAATCTGGCGCTGTGGTTCGGCCTGCGCGTCGCCTTCGCGCGGATGCAGGATGTGCCGGTGGGGCCCTTCACGCTCGACCTGCCCGATCCGCTGAGCCTGGTGCCGGATGCGGTGGCGCTGACGGCGCTGGCGGCGGTGTGCCTGTTCGTCCTCAAGCTCGGCGTGGTGCGGACGCTGGGGGTGACGGCGGCGGCGGGGTTCGCGGCGCGGACGCTGCTGGGGGTGTAGGCGGCGGTCAGGCGGCCCAGAGCGTCTCCGCCGCCAGGATGCCCAGCAGGCCTTCGGGGGCGAAGACCGCGAAGCCGCCTTCCGGGTATTCGGCCTGTGCCAGCCCCCGGCCGAGCACCATGCCGAGCGGGACGATGTGCCCCACCAGCACGTCGGTGCGGTCCGGCGCCGATGGCCGGCGCGCGCGGGCGGCCAGCCAGGCGATGCGCCGGCGCAGCAGATCGGGGTCGGGCGTGTAGTCGTCCGCGGTCAGGTTGTCCTCGATGCGGGCGCGGGCGCCGAAGGCCAGCTCCGCCGTGTCGCGGGCGCGGAAGACCGGGCTCGTCAGCACCTCGCCGAGCGGCAGGCCGAGCCGCGCGACGGCCTGGCCGGTGCGGATGGATTGCTGGTGGCCGGCCTCGTTCAGGTTGCGCTGGCCCTCGCGGCGGGTGAGGTCGCCGGTGTCGATTTGGCTGCGGTCGGTGATGCCGTGGCGCATCACGGCGACCACGCCGCCGCGGCGCAGAGCGGCGACCAGGGCGGCGGCCTGCGCGCCCTGGGCGGTGGCGGCGGCGGCGGGGCGGGCGAGCCAGGCGGTCGGCAGGGCGAGCAGCGCGGCGCGGCGCGGAAGGCGGGGCGGCATGGTTCTGGGGTCCCGGCTGGTGGACGGCGGCGGTGATCTGTGGTCCGGCCAGGGCGTCGCAAGCGGCGGGGTTGCGGCGGCGTGCGCCGCGGCGCGTCACGCGCGCCAACAGTCAGTCGCGCGGCCCCCACCCCAACCCTCCCCCGCATGGCGGGGGAGGGAGAGAGGGGCGCGGCCGGCGGCGTCAGCCCAGCGTGAAGGCCTCGTGCACCGCGGTCTTCACCGCGCCGCCGACGATCGGGCCGCCGCCGGCGACGTAGATCCAGTCGCCGATCGCCACCGCCCCCATGCCGTGCCGCGGCGTCGGCATCGGCGCGTGGTGCTGCCAGCTGTCGGTCGCGGGGTCGTAGCTTTCCATCTGGCCATGCACCTGGCCGGTCAGCACGCGGTTCACGAACTGCCCGCTCTCGCCGCCCATGGCGAAGAAGCGGTTGCGGTAGACCACCAGGCCGTGACCGGAGCGGGCGGTCGGCATCGGCGCGCGCACCTCCCACTGGTCCTGGGCGGGAAGATAGATGTGGTGCAGCGGCGTGTTGTACTCGAAGGTGTTGAAGCGGCCGCCGATGATGTGGATGTTGCCGTTCCACACCACCACGCCGGCATGGTCGCGCGCGCCGGGCAGCGCCTTCCTGCGGTCCCAGCGATCGGCCTGCGGGTCGTAGACCTCGTGCCAGCCGACCGAGGCGCGTTCGGCCTCGGGGTCGGAGGCGCCGCCGATGTGGTGGACCTTGCCGTCCACCACGGCCAGCGCCCCGGCGCCGCGCGGGCGGGGCATCGGCGCGATGGGCGACCAGCGGTCGGCGGCGATGTCGTAGACGAAGGCCAGCGTGTCGGCGCCGCGGTTCTGGTTGCTGAACCCGCCGAAGGCGTAGATGCGGTTGCCGTCGGCCACCACGCCGACATGGTTGGCGCCGCGCGGCAGCCGGGCGCGCTCGGCCCAGCTGTCGGTCGCCGGGTCGTAGGCGTGAACAAAACTGTTGTTGACCATCTGCTCGGCATAGCCGCCGATCACCCAGAGCCGCCCTTGCGCCTCGGCGGCCCAGGCCATCTCGGTGCGCGGCAGGGGCAGCGGCGCGCGGCTGGTCCAGCGGCCGGGCGGGCCGGCCGGCGCCGGGCTGTCGACGAAGCGCTGGGCGTATTGCGCCGGCGTCAGCACCACCGGGCCGGGGCCGCGGAGCGGGGCCATGTGGTGCTGCGGGATCGGCAGGCCGATCGCCGGCCCCGCCTGCTGCGCGCTGGCCGCCCCGCCTGCGCCGAGCAACCCGGCGGCCGCCCCGATCATCGTCCTGCGCCGCATGCCGTCCGCCCATCCCGATCCTGGATGCGCCAAGACATAAGCCGCGTGCGGGGCCTGCGGAAGGTCGTTGCGCAGCCCCTGGCCAACCTTCGCCGCCCCGGCCCGTTACCCCGGCTGGACCACGACCGGGGAGCGTCGCGCGACGTTCGACATGGACGGCAGGCTGCAACGCACGGTGCACGTCGGGCGCCCGAACCCGGTCTTCGCCCGCGCCGTGCAGCAGGCGATCGGCGGCGTCGAGGGCGAGATCCGCGTCTGCCTGGGATACCTCTTCCTGGGCTGGGACAGCCGCGACCCGCAGAAGTACCGGGACCTGCTGCTGGACACCGGCACCGGGGAGACCGGCCATGTCGGGATGCCGGCCACCGCGGCGGCGCTGAACCTCGGGAAGGCGCCGCTGTCCTTCCAGCAGGAAGCGGCGGCCCACTCCGTCGCAGGGGCGGTGCCGAACGGGACGAACCTGCGGCACATCCTGTCCTCGGGCCTCGGCGCGACGACGGAGGACGCCAACGGCACGTCCTTCGACGCAAGCCGCGTCCATGGCAGCGGCAACATCGCCGGCGACATGCTGGCGAACGCCGCCGCCGAGGCCACGGGGCGGGCGCTGGCGGTGCGCCTGCACGGGACGGCGGAGGATCCCGGCATGAAGGACCGGTCGCGGACCGCCGGTCGATGACGGGCCCGCCCGCGGCGCCACGCGGCCGCCCCGCGCCTGCCACGGGATGGCCGCGCGGCCGGCCGATGCGTTGGGGCGACGGGACGGGGCGGGCCGCGGCCGCTGCCCCGCCACCCGACCACGCCCATGGCCGCCGCCCCGGCGCGCCGACCAGGAGACCCGCGATGCGACGCCCCCTGCCCGCCCTGCTGCTGCTGCCCGCGCTGGCGCTCGGCGCCTGCGGCAGCCTGGATGCGAATGACCGGAACCAGCGCGCGCTGGGTGGCGCCGCGCTGGGGGTGGGGGCCGGGGCGCTGATCGGCTCGTTGACCGGCAGCGCCGGGCGCGGGGCGCTGATCGGCGGCGCGCTGGGGGGCGTGGCCGGCGCGCTGACCCCGGCGCCCGACCCGCAGGCCGGGCAGCGCCAGACGCCCTATCCCGCGCAGGGCTACGACCCGCGCCAGGGCGGGTGGTGGGACCAGTACGGGCAATGGCATTACGGCGCGCCGCCCGGCGGCTACGTGCCCAACTACCGGTGAGGCCTGCGCGGCCGCCTGCTCCGGCCCTGCCCCGCGCGGCAGGGTAGGGCCACCCCCCCGCCGCCTGGCTGCGGCGGCGACACCGGTACGGTTCCCCAAGGCGCCCGGCCCGCGTATCTCCTTCCGTCACGCCGCGGAAGGGGGCAGCTGCGCGCCATGGTGTCCAGGATGGCCGCCCCGGCCGGGGCGGGGGTGCTGCTGCTCGGCGCCGCGATCGCGCTGGGCCTGGCGCATGGCTGGCGGCAGGGGGTGCTGCTCGGGCTCGGCGCGGCGCTCGGCCTGGTGCTGTTCCACTCCGCCTTCAGCTTCGCCGGCGGCTTCCGGCGGCTGCTGGCGGAGCGCCGCGGCATCACGCTGCGCGCCCAGGCGCTGCTGCTGGGCCTGGCGATGATCCTGTTCCTGCCGGTGCTGGAAGGCGGGTCGCTGCTCGGCCAGCCGGTGCGCGGCTTCGTCTTCCCGGTCGGCGTCGGGCTGCTGGTCGGCGCCTTCCTGTTCGGCATCGGCATGCAGATCGGCGGCGGCTGCGGTTCCGGCACGCTCTACACGGCGGGCGGCGGGCAGGGGCTGCGCATGTGGGTGACGCTGGCCGCCTTCGTCGCCGGGGCGACCTTCGCCGCCTGGGATTTCGAACGCTGGGACCCCTGGCCGGAGCTTCCGCCGGTCTCGCTGCCGGCACTGCTCGGCACCTGGCCGGCGCTGGCGCTGGGGCTTGGCCTGCTGGCGGCGATGTGGGGCGTGTCGGCCTGGGTGGAGCGCCGCGCGCATGGCCGGGTGGAGAAGCTGCGCTGGCGCGGCGGGGCGCTGCTGCGCGGGCCCTGGCCGCTGGCCTGGGGGGCGGTGGCGCTGGCGCTGCTGAACCTCGCCACGCTCTGGGTCGCCGGGCGGCCCTGGGCGATCACCGCGGCCTTCCCGCTCTGGGGCTCGCGGCTGGTCGAGGTGGCGGGCTGGGACGATCCCGCCTTCTGGCCCTATTGGGAAGACCCGACCCGCACCGAGGCGCTGCTGCGCCCGCTGCTGGCCGACCGCACCACGGTGATGGACCTGGGCCTGATGGCGGGCGCCGCCTGCGCGGCGCTGCTGGCCGGCCGCGGCGCCGACTGGCGGCTGCCGCGGCCGGGGCCGCTGGCGGCTTCCGTGCTGGGCGGGCTGCTGCTGGGCTATGGGGCGGTGCTGGCCTTCGGCTGCAACATCAGCGCGTGGTTCGGCGGGGTGGCCAGCGGCAGCCTGCATGGCTGGGCCTGGATCCTGCCGGCGCTGGCCGGCAACTGGGTGGGGCTGCGCCTGCGCCCGGCCTTCGGTCTCGACGCGAAAAGATGACCGTCGCGCGGCGGCGGCTGGGGAGCATGGCATGCTCCGCGCGGCCCCTGCGGGAGCGGCGGAACATCCTGTTTGACGCGGGTTTTCGGCCTGCCCTACCACTGTGGCGGGAGAGAATGCCGGGGACCGCCATGCGCTTCGTCGCAGCACTGCTTGCCGCCTTCGCCATGTCCGCGCCCGCCGCCGCGCAGGCGCCGCTGGCCGCCGAGGGTTGTTATGGCTGCCACGGGCCGGGCGGCACCGGCGCGGGCGGCATCCCGGCGCTGGCCGGCCGCGACGCGGCGGAGCTGCGCGCCGCCATGATCGCCTTCCGCGCCAATGAGCGGCCGGGGACGATCATGGGGCGCGTCGCGCGCGGCTATACCGAGGCCGAGATCGCCGCCGTCGCCGACCACTTCGCCCGACTGCCGCGCTGAGGAGAGCCGCGCCATGACCCCTCGCCTCTCCCGCCGCGCCGTGCTGGCCGGCGCCGCGCTGCTGGCCGCGCCAAGCGCCGTTCGTGCCCAATCGCAGGCCAGGCTGCTGGTGATCGGCGGCGGCTTCGGCGGCGCCTCGGCCGCGGGCTTCGCGCGGCGGCGCTTCCCGTGGCTTGATGTCACGCTGGTGGAGCCCAAGGCGCGCTTCGTCACCTGCCCCTACGGCAACCTGGTGATCGGCGGCACCAAGACCCTGGACGCGATCACCCACGGATATGACGGGCTGCGCGCGCGCGGCGTCCGCGTGGTGCATGACTGGGCCGCGGGGATCGACGCGGCGGCGCGGCGCGTGCGGCTGCAGGGCGGCGAGACGCTGGGCTATGACCGGCTGATCCTCTCGCCCGGCATCGCGCTGCGCTGGGGCGCGCTGGAAGGCTATGACGAGGCGGCGGCCGAGGTCATGCCGCATGCCTGGGTGCCGGGCGACGGCGCGCAGACGCTGCTCCTGCGGCGCCAGCTGGAAGCGATGCCGGATGGCGGCGTGGTCGGCATGGCGATCCCGGCCAACCCCTTCCGCTGCCCGCCCGGGCCCTATGAGCGGATCAGCATGATCGCGGGCTACCTGAAGCGCCACAAGCCGCGGTCGAAGATCCTGGCCTTCGACGCGAAGGACGCCTTCAGCAAGCAGGGGCTGTTCCAGGATGGCTGGAACGCGCTCTATCCCGGGCTGATCGAATGGGTGCCGGCCAACCGCGACGGGCGCATCACCCGCGTCGATGCGCGGGACCGCGTGCTGGAAAGCGAATTCGGCGAGAAGCACCGCGTCGCGGTGGCCAACGTGATCCCCCCGCAATCGGCGGCGCGCATCGCCATCGACGCGGGGCTGGCCGACGCCTCGGGCTGGGTGCCGGTGAACCCGGTGACCTTCGAAAGCCGCGCGGCGCCGGGGATCCATGTGGTGGGCGATGCCAATATCCCGGGCCCGATGCCGAAATCGGGCTACATCGCCAATTCCACGGCGAAGCAGGCCGTCGCCTCGGCCGCCGCCTCGCTGCGCGGCGAGGCGCCGCCTTCGGCCCTTTACTACAACACCTGCTATTCCCACGTGGGCGACGACTACGGCATCTCCATCGTCGGCATCTTCCGCCCCAACGCGGAAGGCACGGCGATCGTGGAGGTGCCGGGATCCGGCGGCGTCTCGCCCCGCGGCAACCTGCCCGAGCAGCGCCGCCTGGAAGCGACCTACGCCGACGCCTGGTACGACAGCATCACGAGGGACATGTTCGGCTGATGCGCCACACCGATGGCCCGACCCGGCGCGCGACACTCGGCGCGATCCTGTCGCTGGCCGCCCTGCCCTTCGCCGCCGTGGCACAGGACGACACGCTGGCCGCGGCCATCCGCGAACAGGTGGGCGACGCGACGCCGACCGAAGGCGGCATCACGCTGCGCGCCCCCACCGTCGCGGAGAACGGCGGCCAGGTGCCCATCACCATCCTGGTGGACAGCCCGCAGACCACGGAGCGCCACGTCGCGGCGATCCACGTCTTCGCCACGCGCAACCCGACCCCGGGCGTCGCCAGCTTCCGCCTGACGCCGCTGCTGGCGCGCGCGGAAGTCCAGACACGCATCCGGCTCGCCGAGGAACAACGCATCCTGGTCCTCGCCCAGATGAACGACGGCTCCGTCCGACAGGCCGCCGCCGAGATCCGCGTCACCACCGGAGGCTGCCTGTCATGACCAGCCCCCTCGCCACCCCGCGCATCCGCATCCCCCGCCAGGTCCGCGCCGGCGAGACCTTCGAAGTGCGCACGCTGATCGAACACCCGATGGAAACCGGCCTGCGCCAGGACGGCCCCCGCCCCATCCCACGCGACCTGCTGAACCGCCTGACCGTGCGCGTGAACGGCGACATCGCCCTGCAGGCCGAACTTCGCAACGGCACCTCGGCCAACCCCTTCCACACCTTCTTCCTGCGCCTGGACCGCACCAGCGACATCACCTTCACCTGGACCGACGAACGCGGCCGCACCGCACAGGCCACGTCGCGCGTGCAGGTGGGGTGAGGCACGTGTCGCGCGGGTGACCCTCGGGAGGGCTCCGCCCTCCCGAACCCACCCGCCGGGGGGCGTGGCGCCCCCCGGACCCCGCCGTGAGTTTTGTCGTCGGTGGAGGAGGGGGCCGCGCGCGCCTGCGCCACACGCGCGCCCTCGAGGCCCCCTCCTCCACCGACGACCAACTGATGGGGGTCGAGGGGCCTTAGGCCCCTCGCGGATGGGGTACGGGGAAGGCGGAGCCTTCCCCGGGCCACTGGCGCGACAGCCGCCTCACCCCATCAGGCCGGCGTGTCGCGGCCGCGCAGCGCGCGGGTCATGCGGACCAGGCCGTCCCATTGTTGGCGGAGCCAGTTGCCGCTGGCGAGGGATTCGGGGGCGGTGGGGTCGCCGGTGCGGGGGTAGGAGCTGCGGTTGAAGTCGGCGGTGCCGAAGATCCAGTCCCAGATCGGCAGCAGGACGGCGTAGTTCTTGCCGTGGTCGCCGATCGAGAGGATGCCGTGGTGCACGCGGTGGAAGCGTGGGGAGACGAGGACGCGTTCGCCGATGCGGCCGAAATCGAGGCGGACGTTGGCGTGGCTGAGGCTCTCCGCCAGGCGCAGGACGAGGAGGATGACGGGGAACTGGCCGGGCGGGACGCCGATGGCCACCGCGATCAGGCCGAACCAGGCGGCGCCGATGATCTCGTCCAGGATGTGGTTACGGTCGTCGGTCCAGAAGGTCATTTGGCGTTGCGCGTGGTGGACGGAGTGCAGGGCCCACCACCAGCGGAAGCTGTGCTGGAAGCGGTGGCGCCAGTATTCGAAGAAGTCGAGGACGACGATGTAGACGGCGAGCGCGAGCAGCGGCTGTTCGCCGAGGACGGGGAACAGGGTTTCCAGGGTGGGCGGCACCCAGCCGGTGTCGGCGATCCAGCCTTCGATGCGGACCTGGGTGGTGGCGAAGAGCACGAAGGCGAGCATCGGCAGCAGGCCGAGGCGGGTCAGCAGCGTGTAGATGACGTCGGTCCAGACCAGCTTGCCGTTGGGCCAGCGTTCGACGGGCCGCCAGGCTTCGAGGGGGCGGCAGACGGCATAGACGACGAGCACGCCGATCGCGCCGAAGACGAAGAAGTCCAGCCAGTGGAAGGCTTCGTCCGCCCAGTGCATCAGGCCGAGGGCGAACATCAGCGGTTGCAGGGCTTCCTCGAACAGGAAGCCGGTGAAGCGGTCGTAGAGGTCGAACAGGCCGTCGAGCATGGTCAGGTTGCGATGCCTTGGGGCGGCAGGGTTTCGAAGCAAAAGCCGCGGGCGAGGAGGCCGGCCAGCAGCTCGTCCAGGATACCCGCGAAGGGCTCGCGGCGGGAGCGGACGCCCCAGTGCATCACCAGCACCTCGCCGGCGCGGATGTTCGCCAGGTTCCGGCGCAGCAGCGTGGCGTTGGGGTGCTGGGTGCTGTCGAGCTCGTCGCCGAGGAAGCCGTTGCGGGTCCAGCCCTGGTGGCGCAGGCCGCAGGCGGCGGCCATGCGGAGTGCGTTGGGGGTGGTGATGCCGCCCGGCGCGCGCCAGAGCGGCAGGATGGCGGCGGCGGGGGCGAGGCGGCGCAGCGTGTCGGTCGGGCGGGCGAGCTCGGCGCAGAGCGCGGGCGGGTCGAGGACGTCGCCGCCCTCGGTGGCGCG
>JAIYDD010000032.1 GCA_027487675.1 Acetobacteraceae bacterium
CCCGAGCAGCTGTGGAAGACGACGCTCGACCCCACCGCGCGCACGCTGCTGCGCGTGCGCGTCGAGGACCTGGAGGATGCGGAACAGGTCTTCTCCACGCTGATGGGCGACGTGGTGGAACCCCGTCGCGACTTCATCGTGGAGAACGCGCTGAAGGTCGCGAACCTGGACGTCTGACGCGTCTGGATCCAACCATGACCCTGCACGGGGCGGCCAGAAGCCGCTTCGTGCGGCTGCGAAAGCCTCTGCAGACGATGGCCTTCGCGGGCTGGACGAGGCGTGCGGCGGCGTGTGCGAGACCTCGCCGGTTTACGGCGCAGCGCCAAGCGGCTTCGCCCGCGCGGGCTTCCCGCTCGATCCGCAAGGCCTCGCGCTGACGGCCCGGTCATCGGCGGCCCGGACGGTCAGCCTGCGGTGCCGGCATGGGACAGCGAGCGCCGTCGACCTGGCGAGCGGCACGCCGCGGGCACGGGTGGAGAGGGCGGCCAGCCAGGCGCCGCGGCCGCCGGCGACGTCAATCCGCGCCGCCAGGCTGCGTTCCCTCGCGTCCCGGCAGGAGCGGCGCATCGCCGCGCCAGGGGGGATCGATCGTGACGCAGCCCCCGGCCATGCGCGACACGCAGGCGCAGATGCGGCGGTTCTCCGCCTGCTGGCGCTCCGAGAAGAACACGTCGCGATGGTCCACCGCGCCTTCCACCGCCAGGACGTCCAGCGCGCAGAGCCCGCATTCGCCGCGGCGGCAATCGGACAGCACGCCGATCCCCGCTTCTTCCAGCGCGTCGAGCATGCTGACATCGGCGGGCACCCTCACCTCCCGCTGCAGGCGCGGGATGCGCACGGTGAAGTCGCTCGGCGCGGCGGTGCCGGAGGAGCCGAAGGTCTCGAAGACCAGGCTCGCCGGCGGGCGCCCCGCCGCGGCCCAGGCGCGACGCGCGGCGCCCAGCAGGCCGATGGGCCCGCAGACATAGGCTTCCGCGCCCGGGGCGAGGGCATCGAACATGGTGGCGAGATCCGGCCTGCCGGCCTCGTCCTCGGCCCGCACCAGCAGGGCGTCGCCCAGCAGCGCGGTCAGTTCCGGCAGATAGGCCATCGCCGCGCGCGACCGGCCGGCATAGAGCAGGCGGAAGCGCGCGCCGCGGCGGCGCAGCGCCTCGGCCATGCCGACCAGCGGGGTGATGCCGATGCCGCCGGCCAGCAGCAGCACCTCCGGCGCGCCGGCGGCGAGTTCGAAATGGCTCGCGGGCCGCGAGACGGCCAGCCGCGCGCCGGGCTCGAGCGCCCACATGGCGCGCGATCCGCCGCGCCCTTTGGCCTCGCGCTGGACCGCGATGCGCCAGGCGCCGTCGCGCGGGGCGGCGCCGACCAGCGAGTAGTGTCGCACCGTCTCCCGCCCCGCGACGTCGAGGCGGACGCGCAGATGCGCGCCGGTCGGATAGGATGCGGCGCCCCCGTCGGGGACCAGGGCGAATTCGCGGATGCCCGGCGTCAGGTCCCGCGTGGAACGGACCGTCGCGCCGATCCAGGTATCGTCATGCCGCATGGCGTTCAGGCCCAGCTGCGGCGGCGGATCAGCGCGCCGCCGGGCACGAGGCGCAGCGAAGCCTGGTCGCGCAGCACGAGTTCCAGGTTGCGGCGGGCAAGCTGCGCATGCTCGCGCATCAGCGCCTCGGCCCGCATGCCCTCGCGGCGCTCGATCGCCTCGACGACGGCGCGGTGGTGTTCCTGCGCGACGGTCAGGACGCGCTGCGCCGCGGGCAGGGCCGCCTGCGCGAGCACGAAGCCGGAGGGCGAGGCGAAGGGCAGCGCGACGACGCGGCCGATCTGGCGCGCCACCACGGCGCTGCCGGCCGCCTCGACCAGCAGTTCGTGGAAATGCGCGTTCAGCGCGACGTAGTCGGTGAAGCCGGATTCGCTGATCGGCGGCTGCGTCGCCTCGTCCATGCGCGCGATCAGGCGCTTCATCTCGGCCAGCGCGGCACCGGGCGCGCCGCGCTCGGCGGCGAGCCGCGCCGCATGCCCTTCCAGGGTGCCGCGCAGCCCGATCGCGTCGTGGATCTCCTCCTCCGCGAAGGACTTCACCGCGAAGCCGCCGGAGGGGATGGCCTCCACGAGCCCCTCCTCGGCCAGGCGCACCAGCGCCGCGCGCACCGGCGTGCGCGACGCGCCCAGCCGCTCGGCGACCGAGGGTTCCGACAGGCGCTCGCCGGGCGAGAGCTCGCCGCTCAGGATCAGGTCGCGCAGGCGGAGCTGCGCGGACAGCGTCTGCGACATGCTATTCGGCCGCCGCCGCGTGCGGCGCCAGCTCGGCGGCGACCATCCGCGCGATGATGCGGCGCGCCCACATCGATCCCGCATCGATGTTGAGGTTGCAGAAGACGTGGCCGGGATTGTCGTCCATGGCGCGCTGCTGCGCCTCCACGATCGCCTCGTCCTGCGCGAAGATGCGCGTGACACCCTGCCTGATCTGCGTGGTCACCAGCTGCTCGCGCAGGCGGTAGTCGCGGGCATTGGCCCAGAAATAGTGGCAGGTCCTGTCCGTCGCGGGCGTGATGGTGTTGATGACCACCATGCTGACGCCCTGGCTGCGGTCGCCCTGCGGCGCGCCGGTGCCGGTGGCGGCGACGCCGACATCGATGGCCACCGTGCAGGGCGCCTCGAAGCGGACGATCTGCCAGCGATCCACCAGCCCCGGCCGGCCGAACTGCGCGCGCCAGAAGGGCGGCGGCTCGATGTCGATCATCCAGCGGGTGACGGTGGCCGTGCGCTCGCCATGCGTCACCTCGAAGGGCGCCTGGGCGACGTGGTCGTCGCCGATGCTGTCGGCGTGTATGAAGGTCTCGTGCGTCAGGTCCATCAGGTTGTCGACGAGCAGCCGGTAGTCGCACTGCGCCGCGATCAGGCTGCCGTCGCCCGCCCAGGCCGGGTCGTCGTTCCAGTGCAGGTCGGGCACCAGGGCGGGGTCGGCCAGCGCCGGATCGCCGGGCCAGACCCAGACGAAGCGGTGGCGCTCGGCCACGGGGAAGCTGCGGACGCGGGCGGCGGGGTTGATCGTCTCCTGCGAGGGCATGTGGGTGCAGCGGCCGCGCGCGTCGTAGCGCAGGCCGTGATAGCCGCATTGCACCTCGTCGCCGCGGAGCCTGCCCATGGAGAGCGGCAGCAGGCGGTGCCAGCAGGCGTCGAGCAGGGCGACGGCGGCGCCCTCGGTCGTGCGGTAGAGCACCAGCTTCCGGCCGCAGATGGTGCGCGGGAGAAGCTCCCGCCGGACCTCATGGTCCCAGGCGGCGGCGTACCAGGCGTTGAGGGGGAAGGTCGGGGTGGATGGCATGGTGGCTTCCCGCGGCGCTGTATGCGACCTGAATACAGGCTGACCTTGGATCTTCCAAGGGCCGCAACGCCGCAGACGCGCGGCACCGAACGATCGTCCAAGATTTGGCGCGAATCGCACGTATTTCGGCGCATTTCGGCTGGGCCACCACTGATGGAACGCAAGGCCGGAGCCGGCTCAACCCGCGTCTGTACACAGGACGATCGGAAGTGCCGCAGGGCTGCGTTCGGCGTCCCGGAAAGCTGGCCGCCCGCAACCCGTCCGACATGGGAGGACATCCAGACATGATCGCGCTGACGCGTCGCGCCGCCTTGGTCGCCCTGGCTCTCCCTGTCCTCCACCGCCCCGCCTTCGCGCAGGCCGAGGCGTTTCCGTCCCGTCCGATGCGCTTCATCGTGCCGGTCGCCGCCGGCGGCTCGGCCGATGCGCAGGCCCGCCTCGTCGCGCAGCGCGTCTCCGAACGCTGGGGCCAGCCCGTCGTCGTCGAGAACCGCCCCGGCGCCAACGGCATCGTCGCCGCCCAGGCCTTCCTGCAGACGCCGCCCGACGGGCACACGGTCTTCGCCACCCCTTCCGGCCCGATCGCGATCAACCCGCATCTCTATCGCCGCCTGCCCTACGATCCGTTCCGCGACTTCGCCTTCGCCTCGCTGATCAGCATCATCCCGCTCGTGCTCGTCGTGCATCCCTCGGTACCGGCGAACAGCCTGCAGGAATTCCTGGCCCTCTCCCACCGGCAGGGCGACCAGCTCAAGCATGCCTCGGCCGGCATCGGCACGCCGTCGCACCTGACCATCGCGATGACGCGTTCGATAGGCCGCGGCGGCGATCCGACGCATGTGCCCTTCGGCGGCAGCGCGCCGGCGCTGACCTCGCTGGTGGCGGGGCAGACCATGGCGATGTGGGACGCCGCCTTCTCCGCCGCGCCCTTCGTGCGCGAGGGGCGCATGAAGGCGCTCGCGGTCGCCCACACCGAGCGCCTGGCGCTGATGCCGGACGTGCCGACGACCGTCGAGCAGGGCGTGCCCGAGCTGATCTCCGCCACCTGGATGAGCCTCTGCATGCACGCCGCGGCACCCGCCGACCGCGTGCGCCGCTTCTCGGCGACGGTGGCCGAGGTGCTGCGCGTGCCCGAGTTGCGCGGGACGCTGGAGGCGCAGGGCGCGATCGTCCGCGGCGGCACGCCGGAGGATTTCGCCGCCTTCGCGCGCGCCGAAGCGGAGAAGTGGGGGCGCCTGGTGCGCGAGACCGGCGCCACCATGGACTGATCGGCCGCCGGCCGCCGCAATGCGCAAGCCCCACCAGAGGCCGCAGGACAACAGGGGAGCCACGTCATGATCTCGCTGACCGTCAACGACCGCCCCGTCACGGTGGCGGCCGAGCCGGACACGCCGCTGCTTTGGGTGCTGCGCGAGCACCTGGGCCTCACCGGCACGAAGTATGGCTGCGGCGTGGCCGCCTGCGGCGCCTGCACCGTGCACCTGGATGGCGCGGCCGTGCGCGCCTGCGCGCTGCCGGCCTCCGAGGCGGCGGGCCGTGCCGTCACCACCATCGAGGGCCTGCCCGGCGGGGCGCAGAACCCGCTGGTGCGCGCCTGGGTCGCCGTCGAGGCGCCGCAATGCGGCTACTGCCAGACCGGCCAGATCATGCAGGCCGCGACGCTGCTGGCCCGCACCCCGCAGCCCAGCCGCGCCGAGATCCTGGCCCACATGGACGGCAATCTCTGCCGCTGCGCCAGCTACAACCAGATCGTCGAGGCCATCCAGCAGGCCGCGCGGGGGGCGTGAGATGAGCCGGACCAGCACCCTCGGCCGCCGCGGCGTCCTCGCCGGCGCCACCGGCCTCGCCCTCGCCTTCGCCTTCCGCGGGCCGGAATCCGCCGAGGCCGCGGGGCCCGCCGCGCTCGACGCGCCATCCCTGAACGCCCCAGCCCTGAACGCATATGTGCGGATCGGCCCCGACGGCACCATCACCATCCAGGCCCCGGTGCCGGAGATGGGCCAGGGCTCCGACACCTCGCTGCCGCTCATCCTGGCCGAGGAGCTGGACGCCGACTGGAGCCGCGTGCGGATCGCGACCGCGCCCGTGCGCCCGGCCTTCGACAGCCCGATCTTCCGCAGCCAGTTCGTGGTGGCGAGCCTGTCCGTGCGCGGCTACTGGATGCCGCTGCGCATCGCCGGCGCGCAGGCGCGGCGCGTGCTGCTCGAGGCCGTGGCCGCCCGCTGGGGCGTGCCGGTGGCCGAGCTGACGACCGAGCCCAGCGTGGTGGTCCACGCCGCCTCCGGCCGCCGCATCTCCTATGGCGAGGTCGCGGCCTTCGCGACGGTGCCCGCGACACTGCCCGAGATCACGCCCGCCGCGCTCAAGCCCGTCTCCGCCTTCCGCCTGATCGGGCGCGACGTGCCGCGCCACGACGTGCCGGCGAAGGCACTCGGCCAGACGGTCTTCGCCATCGATGTGCGGCTGCCCGGCATGCTGCACGCGACGGTCGCGCGCTCGCCCGGCCTGGGGGCCCGCCCGGTCTCGCACAACGGCGCCGAGCTGCTGCGCCGTCCGGGCATCACCCATGTCATCCCGCTCGACCAGGGCGTCGCCATCGTCGGCGAGCGCATCGAGGCTGTGCTGGCCGCGCGCCGGGCGCTGCGCGTGCAATGGTCGCCCGGCGAGGGCCCGGCGCATGAATCCGACGCGGCGCTGGCGTCCTACCTCACCGATGCGCGCGACACCTCCAGGTCCGGCGTGACCGCCGGGCGCGCGGGGGAGGCGGCGCAGGCCATCGCGGCCGCGGCGCGGGTGCACACCGCCGAATTCGCCACCGACTACGTCTATCACGCCCAGATGGAGCCGCTGGCCTGCGTCGCCTCCATCACCGCCGAGGGCGTCGAGATCTGGGACGGCACGCAATGGCCGAGCCAGGTGCGCGACGAGGCGGCGAGGATCGCGGGTGTGCCGGCCGAGCGCGTGAAGGTGAACATGCTCACCATGGGCGGCGGCTTCGGCCGCCGCGCCGCGATCGATACCTCGATCGAGACGGTGCACATCGCCAAGGCGGTCGGCCGGCCGGTGAAGGTGATGGCGACGCGCGAGGACGACATCGCCAACGCGCATGCCCGCCCGATGACGGCGCATCGCATCGATGTGGGCCTCGATGCCGAAGGGCGGATCACCGGCTGGCGGCATCGCCTGGCCGCCGACCTGGTGGTGCCCATCCTCTACGGCCGTGGCCGGCTGGATGCGCAGCGCGGCGTGCACCACATCGTCACCTGCCACGCCAATGTCGCGCAGTACGACGTGCCGGCGACGCTGACCGAGCACGTCTATCGCGAGCATGGCGTGCGCACCGCGCCCTGGCGCGGCATCGGCGCGGGGCCCAATGCCTTCGCGGTGGAGGCGGTGATCGACGACCTGGCGCGCCAGGCCCGGACCGACCCGCTGGCCTACCGCATGGCCCTGCTGCGCGATGCGCGCGCGAAGGCCGTCCTGCAGGCCGTGGGCGAGATGGCCGATTGGGGCCGCCGGCGCGAGGGCACGAGCCTCGGCATCGGCTTCGCCAGGCTCGGCCTGCCGCAGCTCGGCGAATCGCTGTCCGCGACGGTGGCCGAGGTCGCGCTGGACCGCGCGCATGGCCGCATTCGCGTGCTGCGCCTGTGGTGCGCGGCCGATATCGGCCTCGCGGTCCAGCCGCGCAACGCCATGCGGCAGATCGAGGGCTCGCTGCTCTGGGGCGTCTCGAGCGCGCTGACCGAGCGTCTGACCTTCCGCGACGGCGCGGTGCAGCAGTCGAATTTCACCGACTACGAGGTGCTCCGGGCGTCCGACACGCCGGAGGTGCATGTGCGGCTGATCCGCAGCGGCGAGATGCCGCTGCCCGCGGGCGAGCTGGGCCTGGGCACCGTCGCGCCGGCGATCTCCAACGCCGTGCTCGCGGCCACCGGCCGGCGGCTCAACATCATGCCCTTCACGCCGGAGCGGGTGCGCGCGGCGCTCGCGGCGTGAGCCCGGTCGGTCCTCGGGAAACGGCGCGGCACGGCGCGGCATCGCGCCGCGCCGCGCCTGCCGCCGGCCTGACCGCCGTCACGGCGCCTTCCGCCGGCTCCTGCGGAAGGCGCTGGGCGACATGCCGGCATGGCGGGTGAAGAAGCGGCTGAAATACGCCTCGTCGGTGAAGCCGAGCTCATAGGCGATCTGGCCGATCGGCTGCGCCGAATAGGTGAGTTCCCGCTTGCACTCGATCATCAGGCGCTCGTGCAGGATCCGCAGCGGCGACTTGCCCACCGCCTGCATCGTCACCGCATAGAGCTGCCCGCGGCTCATGCCGAGCGTGCGGGCGATCTCGTCGATGCCGTCCTGGCGCCGGAAGTGCCGCTCGACATGTTCGCGGAACCGCCGGAAGCCCGCCGCGCGGCGGTCGCCGAGATTGGCCGCGAGATCGGACAGCGTCTGGCTGCGGAGCAGCGCGATCAGCAGCAGCACCAGATGGGCTTGCAGCGCCGCGGCGACGCCGCTGCGCGGCAGGTCGTGCTCGCGGGCGATGGCGGCCATGGTCGCCGGCAGCGCAATGCCCGTATCGGCCTCCGACCGCGCCTCGCCGAAGGCCGGGCGCAGCACCAGCGCGGCCAGGCGCTCGCCCTCGGGCATGCGGGCCAGGCTCGCCGCCACGACATCGTCCGAGACGGTCAGCACATGCCCCTCGGTATCCGGCTGGAAGCGGAACCCGTGCACGATGGCCGCGGGGAGCCAGACGAACCAGGGCGCGGCGAAGGCGACCTGCTCGCCCTCCAGCTCCAGCACGCCGCCGCCCGCGGAGACCACGAGGCATTGCGCCAGGTTCTCGTGGCGGTGGATCCCGATCTCCCCGCCCAGTTCCGCCGCGCGCGAGGAGATCGTCTCGATGTGGACATAGCCGCCGGAGGCCGGCTCGGCCGCCGCCCCGTAGAGCCCGAAGACGGGGATGCGATAGAGTGCCCCGCGGCGGGGCCCGGCGTCGTCCTGCGGCATTGCTCGCCCCCCCCGCGCACGCACGCAAAAAGTCCAAGTCTTGCGTCGTTTCGCACCTACACCCCGGCGGCGCCCTGCACTATCAGGAGCGTGAGCAGGGCGAGAGATCCGGCGTCGCAGCGAGGCGATCCCGCAGGCCGGGCCGGGGTCGGGCGCGCGCAACGTCCGTGCAGATTTCGCGCATGTCGGTCCAGGCACGATCCGGGAGTTTCGCGCACCATGCGCCATCAGGTCGTCATCATCGGCGCCGGCCCGTCGGGCCTGCTGCTCGGCGCGCTGCTGCACCAGGCGGGGATCGACACGCTCATCCTCGAACGCCAGTCGCGCGACTACGTGCTCGCGCGCATCCGCGCGGGCGTGCTGGAGGAAGGCACGGTCGGCCTGCTGCGTCGCGCGGGCTGCGCCGCGCGTCTGGAGCGCGAGGGTCTGGTGCATGAGGGCTTCGCGCTCAACTTCGCCGGCCAGCACCTGCGCATCGACATCAAGGCGCTGACCGGCGGGCGGACCGTGACGGTCTATGGCCAGACCGAGGTGACGCGCGACCTGATGGAGCATCGCGCCGCCTCCGGCGCGCCCACGGTCTACGAGGCGCGCGACGTCGCGCTGCACGATTTCGACGGCCCGAACCCGCGCGTCACCTGGACGCAGGACGGCCAGTCGCGCGAAGCCGGCTGCGACATCATCGCAGGCTGCGACGGCTATCACGGCGTCAGCCGCGCGAGCGTGCCTGCCGGCGCGATCGAGACCTTCGAGCGCGTCTATCCCTTCGGCTGGCTGGGCGTGCTGGCCGACGTGCCGCCCTGCTCGCACGAGCTGATCTATGCCGGGCACGAGCGCGGCTTCGCGCTGTGCTCGATGCGCTCCAACACGCGCAGCCGCTACTACGTGCAGTGCCGCTCGGACGACGACGTGAAGCGGTGGTCCGACGACATGTTCTGGGACGAGCTTCGCCGGCGGCTGGATCCGGCGGCCGCGGCGCAGGTGGTCACCGGCCCCTCGATCGAGAAGTCCATCGCCCCGCTGCGCAGCTTCGTGGCGGAGCCGCTGCGTTTCGGCCGGCTGTTCCTGGCCGGCGATGCCGCGCACATCGTGCCGCCCACCGGCGCGAAGGGGCTGAACCTGGCCGCCGGCGACGTGCACTACCTCTCCGAGGCGCTGATCGCCTTCTACGAGGACCGTTCGGAGGGCGCCCTTGACACCTATTCGGCGCGCGCGCTCGACCGCATCTGGAAGGCGGAGCGGTTCTCGTGGTCGCTGACCACGCTGCTGCACCGCTTCGACACCAGCCCGCCCTTCGAGCGGCGCATGCAGGATGCGGAATTCGCGCTGCTGCGATCCTCGGAGACGGCACGGCGCGCGCTGGCCGAGGGCTATGTCGGCCTGCCCTACTAGGCATCGTGGACAAACCCGATTCACAAGCGGTTCTTGACGTGATTCAAGACTGTCTCTTGCGAGGAGGCGGTTTTGGCGCGGTGTCTGATGAGCGACGAGGAATGGGCAGTATTCA
>JAIYDD010000034.1 GCA_027487675.1 Acetobacteraceae bacterium
CTGACCGGCGCACCGCCAGCACCCCGCGCTACGCGGTCGGGCTCTACCGGGTCTCGACAGCGGAGCAGGGGCAGAGCGGGCTCGGGCTGGAGGCGCAGCGCGCCTCCGTCCGGGCCTTCTCCGCGGCTCAGGGTTGGACGCTGGTGGCCGAGTACGAGGACGTCGCCTCGGGTAGCGACGGCAGCCGACTGCAACCGCGCCGTACTCCTTGCGTTTCCATGGAAGGCGAAATACGTTCTTTTTCCAGGAGAAACACATGCCCGCCGCTGCTTCTCTGCAACCATCAACGGATCGCCAGCAAGCAGCCACCGTCGTCAGCAAGGCGGTCGTCCGCGCTGCCGCTAGCCTTGGCTTGACCAATGCCGGCCTCGCTAAGGTGCTGGGGATCTCGGCTGCCACCGCATCTCGCCTGCGCGACGGCACCTATGTCCTGTCGCTCGACAGCAAGCCCTACGAACTTGCTTTGCTGCTGATCCGCCTCTTCCGAGGTCTCGATGCAATGATGGGCGGCGAGGACCGGGCCAGCCAGTCCTGGATGAGAACGCCGAACCGCGCGCTTGCAGGAGCGCCGATCGACCGCATCACGTCACTAACCGGCCTAGTCGAGGCAGTTGCATATGTGGACGCCGCGCGCGCTCGCGTCTGAGCGCTGCAGACTTGCTGGCGACGCCTGGCGGATCGTTGAGAGCCAGTCCCGCGTCGCCACTATGAAGATTGTTGATACGGCTTCCGAGCAGGAGATCCTGGAAGCTGAACTGGAGAGGTCGAAGCCGCTCATTCCTGCCGAGTGCGGCCATTTGCACTGGCTGCTGGCCACGCCCTTCCGCTACGCGCCATATCCGCATGGAAGCCGCTTTCGGCGCGCCCGGCAGCGCGAGGGCTGCCTTTACGCAGCCGAGCGGGCCGAGACCGCGGTGGCGGAGGCAGCCTTCTACCTCCTGCTGTTCACGCTTGACGCGCCTGGGGCGATTCTGCCGCGTAATCCGCGTGAGCGCAGCGCCTTCAGCTTCCAGTACCGCACTGCGGCGGGGCTCGACCTGCGCGCTGCGCCCCTGGTGGCTGAAGTCGCGCATTGGACCGACCCTGTGAATTACGAGGCTTGCCAGGCGCTGGCTGATGCGGCGCGGGAAGCGCAGGTTGATGTGCTGCGCTACGCGTCCGTCCGCGATCACGAAGAAGGCAGCAACATCGCGGTGCTGAATTGCCAGGCGCTGACTTCGAAGGAGCCTGCGGCGTTCCAGACGTGGCATTTGATGCTTCGTGTCGACCGCATTGAGGCGGTTCGGGAGATGCCGCGAACCAGGCTGAGCTTTGTGTTCAGCGCGTGGGCGGCGAAGGACGCCCGGATACCCGATCGGCTGCCCTGACCGGCTGAAGCGATGGCTGCTCACCTCCTGATCAGCGGTCACCTGAGGTGCAGGACACGGATCAGGCCCAGCGCCTGCGTTACGACAGAAGTCGCGGCCATGGCGTCAGGGACGAAAGCGCAGGCCAGCAAGGGTTCCTGGCGAGAGCATCGGCATCGGCGTGTCGTCGGCATGCACCCTGGGCCCAGCCAGGGTGTGGCGGCCGATGTACGCGGCCATCGGCTCCGCCAGCGCGGCCGACCTGCCGACCCAGCCCGCCAGCAGCGCACGCGGCAGGTCCAGCCCGTCGCGGGCGTAGATCTCGGACTGCCGGTAGAGGGGCAGGTGGTCGCAGTACTTCGAGACCAGCACATGAGCCAGCAGCCCAGGGCCCGGCCTGCCGCGCTCGATCGGCATCGCGGGCATCGGCGCCTGCGTCATCGCCTCGCAGGTCCGGCAGGAGAACGTGGGCCGAACGTGACGCACCACCTCGAACCGGCCGGGGCGGTATTCGAGGATTTCCGTCACGTCCTCGCCCACCTTGCGCAGCGCACCACCGCAGGAGCGGCAGGCGCAGCCCTCAGCGGGCAGGTGTTCGACATCCCGCCGCGGCAGGCTGTCCGGCAGCGGCTTGCGGCCACGGCGTCGCGCCTTCTCCTCCGGCGCCACCGCACTGGCCGTCTCGTCCTCAGCGTCGTTCGTGCCGCCGGTGGCGGCGATGTCGGCCAGCACTTCGTCGAGCCGCAGTTCGAGCTGCTCGACCTCGCCCGCCAGGCGCTCCGACGATCGCCCGAACCGCTCGTGCCGGAGGCGCGCGATCTGCACCCGCAGCCGCTCCGCCTCCAGCGTCTTGGCCTGCAGGCCGAGTTCCGCGATGCGACGGGCCGTGCGCTCCTCGGCCAACTCCCCGCGCAGCGCCGCGATCATTGCCGCCAGCGCGGCGGGATCGTCGGGCATCGTGCTGTCGGCGTGCGGCGTCACGCGTGAATCGTCCCAGACGCCGCCGCGTCGGGGCAAGGGGCTACACCGCGATCTCGGGCTTCCAGCTCGGCGTCGGCGTGCGCCAGTCCAGGCCCTCCAGCAGCATCGCCAGCTGCGCCGTCGTCAGCGTCACCACGCCCTCGCGCGCGATCGTCGGCCATATGAACCGGCCCTTCTCGAGCCGCTTGGCCAGCAGCACCAAACCCTGGCCGTCCCACCACAGCGCCTTCAGCAGGTCGCCCCGCTTGCCGCGGAACAGGAACAGGGGGCCGGAGAACGGATCGGCCTTCAGCGCCGTCTGCACCTGCGCGGCCAGCCCGTCGAACCCCTTGCGCATGTCCGTCGCGCCGAGCGCGAGGTGCACGCGCATCCCGGCATGCAGCGCCAACATCAGCCGTCCAGCGCCGCCGCCAGCCGCCCCAGCACCTCCGGCGCGATCGCCTCTGACACCCGCAGCACGCGGCCGTTCGACAGCACCACTTCGACCGTCGCCGCCGACTTGCCCGCGCGCTCGGCCGACCGCCGCGACGGCACCGGCGGGCGCGGGGTCTCCTTCGGTGGCGCGTCCTCCACGATGCGGACCGGTACCAGTGCCGGGGCCGTCTCGGCGCGCACCACGCCCGGCATCGCCTCCTCGCGCACCTGCCGCCGCCACTCGAACAGAAGGCTTCGGCTCATGCCGTGCCGATCAGCCACCGCCGCAACCGACGCACCAGGCCGCGACACCTCCTCCACCAGCGCCAGCTTCTGCTCAAGCGTCCAGCGACGCCGACGCGCCACCACGCTGATCACCTCGCCCATGCGACCGTCCGGCACCGCCCTTACTCCTAGGCTTACGGGCGGCAACGGACTTTCGTTCCACCCAGCAGCCAGGCAGGTCAGCCGATCAGCGCCACGCGCCGCAAGGCAGTCGAGGGAGGACGCTTACTTTGAACCACACCTGTTGGCGTCTGATCTCCGCCGCCTCGCGCTCGGCTGGCAAGGCGACGGCGCGTCCTGGCCTCGTTCGACTGGACCTCCAGCCCATCACCGCCGCCACGCCCCGGAGAGCCACCTGGCGCGGTCGTACTGCAGCCACGGACCGTCACGGCGCAGCCAGGTCGAGGGCCGCACCTCGTGCCGCGGCTCCGGCGCGGCCGCGCCCTCCGGCGGCGCCGTCGAAGGCGTTGCCGCCTGATCGCTGCCGGCCGGCAGGCGCGCGGCCGGCCGGGGCTCGGCGGCGGCATCGCGCAGCCGCTGCCAGCGTCCCTCGCCCCAGCCATCCATGCCGAGGGCGGCCGCGGCGGCGCGTGCATAGCCGCCAGTGCCTCGACGCACCCCTTCCAGGCGGCGTCCGCCGCGCGCTGGTTGCCGTAGCTGTTGGCCAGCCAGGGGCGCTCGAGTGGGATCGCGATCCGAAACTTTGGGCACGGCTGGTGCTCGAAGAGCGCGTATTCGGGATCAGCGCTCACGAGCCGGGCATCACGGGCAATGCGCGGCAGGTAGCCGCGCTCGCGTTCGAGGAAGGTGGAGGCGCTGTCCGGTCGTGCCGCGGCCCCGCCGAGGAACTTGTCCCAGTTGCTCCGCTTGGCGCGCGTCCGCGTCGCCAGGTGGGAGTGGGTGGAACTGACGATTGCCGACCAGCCCCGCGCCCGGATGGCCGCGCAGATCTCGTGGAGAGTGGATCCGGCATCGCTGTCGAGAAAGGCGACGTCGATCTGCACGGCATCGCGCTTCTTGCGCTCGGTCCCGCGGAAGACCGCCGGGACGATGCAGGTGCCCTCCTTCTGGCCCACCACGTGCGCGGTGAGCAGGTTGGCGAGGTCCGGCCATGCCAGGCGACGCCGGTCGGTCCATGACGTG
Organism: Acetobacteraceae bacterium; assembly: GCA_027487675.1. Classification (GTDB taxonomy): domain Bacteria; phylum Pseudomonadota; class Alphaproteobacteria; order Acetobacterales; family Acetobacteraceae; genus Falsiroseomonas. The sequence continues at coordinate 4,170 of JAIYDD010000034.1, forward strand.
GTCTGGCTGTGCGTGCCAAACGTGAAGCCGTACCGGACGGCTGCACGGCTGGCCTGGTCGAGCGAAGCGAGATCGGCGCGTTCGCTCATGGCGCGCTCCGCCTGCGGGTCACGGCGCTTGGGCCTCCGGATCCCGGCCACGGCCGAGCGCCGAGAAGCCGATGGCCGACGCGCCGCAGCCACATCGCGCAGCGCGCCTCTCGATGGATCGCGTACAGCAACGAGACCAACACGACTGAACCTCGACGCAAACGACTAAGGCGTCCAGGTAGTCCTAATCTTGGAGCGTTTCACATGCGCGAAATGGCGCGAAATAGGTCCTGAAGAACGCCTATTTCGCACAGCCTTTTTCGTCCAACAATGTGCGGTAGATCACAGGCAGGTTCTTACGGATGGTGTTCTTGTGCGGAATTCTGACGTCAGTTTGGCCCTTGCAGAGGCGCTCGCATTGTCGGCGTATTTTGGGCGCGAGCGCGCGGAAGCTTGGCTGCCCCAGCGGTGCTCGGGCCGCCGCCGCCCGCACCTCGGGCCACATCGCCTGCAAAGCCTGCCGGATGAGGGCGTCATAGGATTTCCGCCCCACCTTCTGGCGCGGCGCCGGCACGTCCTCCTCGATCGCCTCGTCCACCGCCTCATCGATCGCCGGCGCGCGGGGGGCGGTGGCTCCGGCGCTGTGCTCAGCAGGCGGAGAGGCAGGGGCCTGGGCCCGCATGGCGGTCACGTCGACGAACTCAGCCGTGCCGATAGTGACGCGCCCCTGCCGCAGGTGGAACTTCATCCGGGTGGCCCAGGCAGGCACGCGCTCATGGATGTGCAGGGCCACCGGGTCCACCGCGAAGCCTGGGGTCTCCCGCTTGCCAGCCCATTCCAGCCAGGGCTCGTGCCTCCGCAGCGCCTCGGCCAGCAGGGCGGCCTCGTCGGGCGTCAGCTTCTCCCGCGTCGCCTTCTCCAACAGCGGCGGCAGCGCGTCCGCCCGGCCCGAGGGGTCGGCCCGCAGCGCCGGGTCAAGCCGGGGGAATAGGCGTAGCTGGTCCGTGGCGCGGGCGGTGTCCGGCCTTCCGCGGCGATCGCGGCGGGAGGGTTGTTGGGGCGGGTTGCGCCAGCATGGCGATAGTCCTCGACCGGCAGCGCGCCCTGTTGTCCTGAGGGCTGTGCCCGCCGCCGACCCGCCATTCCCGATTCTCCCTGCAACTCAAGCGGGAGAATACAGAAAGGGAGAGCAATTGCGCAGTCATTGCGGAGGCCGGACTACCCCGATTTTGCGGCTGTTCTCGGGGAGGCTCGGGCCTTGCGGCGCGCGGTTGGAACCGGGTGGCGATTGCCCGAGCGGTCTCACCCCCAACCACAAACCGGGCACGCGCCGGGAGATCGGCCTTTTTCCTGGGTTTCAGGCTTGTAGACTGAATCGCTCAAGTCCCGAGCTTCGGAGAGATAATGGCTTCGGAGCGACAGAAAAGCCGGTCGTTGCGTTCTCCAACCCTCAAGCCGTCGCGGCAAAACCCCAGGAAACCTGCGGTTCACGGCGCTACTCGGGAGGCAGAAATGTGAGGTTGGGAAACCGACTGGAGCAGCAGTGGCGACCGGATTCCAACCTGCTCTGGAGTTCGTGAGACGCGTCTCGTTGGCGGACCGCTCGCCTCCGGTGATGCAACCCGGCCTTGATCCTGATTTTCGTGCTGCGCATCTTAATGCAAAGGGGCCGCCCGCGATCGCCCCGTAAGGCTCCGGCCCAAGAAACGCGTCCATGCTCCCGCGCTTTGCGCATCATGAGAGGGCGCATTCCCAGATCGTCAGCACCGGCATCGTCCGCTTCACAAAGCTATGCCCGCCGACGAATCACGACCGCCCGCGTCGCCTCAAGCCCAAGAGTCAGCCCTTCGGCCGCCGGGTATGACTCCGGCGGCCGCGTTCGCCTTGAAAGCTTGGCCGCCTTCCGGCGCCGGGATAGCATGGCGACGGTTTCCGGGCCGGCGACGGTCCCGTCACATCCGGGTGGCAAGACGGCCGCGCCACCCTGCAGGTCGAGGCGATGACGAAGTCTGACGAACCGACGGAGTGGCCCCCGATCCCGGCGGACCGGATCACCGATCCGAAGCGCGTCGCCGCGCTGCGGCGTGCCGGGCTGCTCGACAGCCCGCCGGAGGCCGCGCTGGATGCCATCGCGGCCAGCGCCGCCGCGCAGCTGGGCGGACGCGTCGGCCTGGTCTCGCTGATCGATGCGGACCGGCACGTCATCAAGAGCTCGACCATGGCCGAGCACCCCTTCTCGCCCGAGCGGGAGATCGATCTTTCCCTGTCGCTGTGCAGCCACGCGGTCGCGGCGGGGGCGCCGCTGCTGCTGCCGGATGCGCGCGCCGATGCGCGCTTCGGCGGCCACCCGGCTGTGCAGGGCGGCCTGGTCGGCGCCTATGCCGGGGTGCCGATCTTCCTGGAGGACGGGCAGCCGGTGGGCACGGTCTGCGTGGTGCACGACGTGGCGCGCGACTGGGGCCCCGAGCAGGTGGCGGTGCTGGAGAAGCTGGCGCGGGACGCGGCGGAGACGGTGGCGCGGCGCAACGCCACCGCCGATGCGCGGGCGCGCCGCAGCGCCACCCGGGCAGGGCTGACCGAGCGGCGGGGCGGCGGGCCTTCGCTGGAGGCGTCGGCGTCCAGCCTCGACATGATGTCCGCCGCGCTGGCCACGCCGGGACAGGCGGCGCCCGGCGGCTCCGCGGGGGCGGAGGATGGGTTGGCGGGCGCGACCTTCCTGTTCATCCGCCAGCTCGACGCCTATCTGGCGAACCTCCAGACCGCCGCGGAATCGGATGATTCGCTGCGCCTGGCGCTGACCACCGCGCAGGCCGCCCTGCTGCGCGCGGTGGAGGAGCTGGATCGCGCCTGGGCGGATCCGGGCGCCGAGGGAGCGCCGCCGCGGCGGCCGGAACTGGTCGCGCTGCGCGATTCGGTCGCCAACTTCCTGGAGGCCGAGCGGCGCCGCGACCGCGCCAGCCTGATGTTCCGCCGCTCCATGTGCCGGATGGACGACGTCGAGCGTGCCGTCGCCGCGGCGGCGGAGGCCGAGCAGGCGATGCGCCTGATGCTGCATGGCTTCGTGATGGCCCGTGGCTGAGCGCGCGGTGCCGGGTTTCGTCGGCCCTGCCACGATCCCGCCCCGGTGCGGCCGCAGGATGCGATGGCGGATCGGCCGGTGCCGCGTCCGCTCGTGGTGGTGAAAGGCCGGGGAGACGGGCCGATGGCATCGGAGAACCGGGATGGCGGCGCCGCGCCGCGCCAGGCTGCCTTCGCCACAGGCGGCGAGATGTTCACCGTCGATCGCCGCGCCGCGCCGCGTACCCCGGCAGCGCTGGCGCGCCGGCTGCCGACGGGGCCGCGCTTCCTGCTCTCCCGCCCGGTTGCGACGCTGGCACTGGTCGCCGCCGATATCGGGGCCTTCATGGCCTGCGCGGCGGTGGTCTGGACGGTCTGGAGCATCCTGCAGGATCCGGAGCCCTTCGTCTGGGCGATCTGGCCCGTCGCGGCAAGCTGGCTGGTCTTCCGCGCCGCCGCCGGGCTCTACCCGCCTTTCGGCATGACGCAGCCGGAGGAACTGCGGAGGTCCGTCGTCACCTCCGCCATCGCCTTCGCGTCGCACCTGACGATCCTGCTGGCCTCGCGGGAGCTGGAGGGAATCCGCCTCGCCGGGCTGGTGGTCTGGGCGATGCTGCCGCCGGTCTGCTACTTTGCGCGCAGCTTCACGCGCATGGCGCTGATCCGCCGCGGCCTCTACTGCATGCCCTGCATCGTGGTGGGATCGGGCGCGCTGGCCGAGGCCGCGATCCGCGAGATGAAGGCGGACCCGGAACTCGGCCTGGTGCCGGTCGGCGTGTTCGGCGACCTGTCGAAGCTGCGCAGCCCGGCGCTGCATGGCGTGTCCGTGCTCGGCCCGATAGACGCCGCGGCGCGCTACGGCTTCCCTTGGCCGGTCGCCCACGCACTGATCGCCCAGGGCGCGCAGGAGGAGGCGGAGCTGCCGCCCGAGCGCATCGCGGAGATGCTGGCGCCGCGCTACCCGCGCCTGCTGATCCTCGGCCAGGGCTCGATCCTGGGGAATCTCTGGGCGCGGCCGCGGCCGCTCGGGCCGTATCTGGCGACCGAGGTGCAGCAGCTGCGCTTTTCCGCCGCGCAGCGCCGCGCCAAGCGCGCCTTCGACCTGATGGTCGCGCTGCCGCTGCTGGTCGCGGTGGCGCCGATCATCGCCGTGGCGGCGCTGGCGGTGAAGCTGGCCAGCCCGGGGCCGGCCTTCTATGCCTCGACGCGCGAAGGCCAGGCGGGGCGGCCGATGCGCATCTACAAGCTGCGCAGCATGGTGACCGACGCCGACCGCCAGCTGGCCGCCTACCTGGCCGAGAACCCCGGCGCGCGCTTCGAATACGAACGCACGCTGAAGCTGCGCCACGACCCGCGCATCATTCCGCGCCTCGGGCATTTCCTGCGCCGCTCCAGCATCGACGAGCTGCCGCAGCTGTGGAACATCGTGCGCGGCGACATGAGCCTGGTGGGCCCGCGCATCATGCCGACGCGGGAGGTGGACATGTACAGCCCCGCCGGCCGCGCGCTGCGCCGCGACGTGCCGCCGGGACTGACCGGGCTGTGGCAGGTGACGTCGCGCAGCAACAGCGACCTGAAGGTGCGCGAGATCGCCGACAGCTTCTATGTCAGCAACTGGTCGATCTGGCTGGATGGCTGGATCCTGCTGCGCACCGTGCGCGTGGTGCTGGCAGGATCCGGCGCCTACTGAAGGCGGCCCGCGCGTCAGGCGCCGGAGCGTGCGAGGCCTGGCGCCGCGGGCCAGGTGCCGCGCCGCATTCCCAGCAGCTCGGCATAGACCTCCAGGATCTCGCGGTTCATCCGCTCGGAGGTGAAGCGGTCCTGGAAGCGCAGGCGGCCGCGTTCGGCGTAGTCTGCCAGCCTGGCGCGGGAGGTGCCGCGGATCGCGGCGGCGGCGGCGTCGGGGTCGTCGATGTCGAAGAAGCGGCCGGTCACGCCGTCCTCCACCACTTCCTCGAGCCCGCCGGCGCGGGTCGAGAAGATCGGCAGGCCGGAGCGCATCGCCTCCAGCGCCACCAGCGGCAGGCCTTCCCAGCGGGAGGGCATCAGCAGCAGGTCGGCCTGGCGGTAGAGCAGTTGCACATCGGCGCGGCTGCGCCAGCCCAGCAGCGTCACGTTGTCCGGCATGGCGAGGCTGTCGTCCGCCTGGCCCACCAGGAAGTCGCCGACCGCGAAGCCTTCGGCGCTTTCGCCCAGCCGCCACATGATGTCGAGGAAGACGTCGAAGCCCTTCTGGCGGTCGAAGCGGCCGACGAAGAGGATGCGCAGCGGGCCGGTGCGCGGTGCCTCCCGGGCCGGCGGTTCCGGTGGCGCGGCGGCGATGCCGTTGCGCACGACGCTGAGCCTGGCGGCGGGGATGCCTGCGGCGATCCCTTCCGCCTCCTCCGCGCGGGAGACGCAGACGATGCGGTCGGTGACGGCGGCGAGCAGGCGTTCCACCGCGACCACCATCGGGCGCAGCGCGCCGCCGCGGGCGAAGGCCCAGCCATGCGGGCAGTAGACGACGACGGGGCGCGTGCGCAGCGTCAGCACGGCCAGCCGCGCCAGCACGCCGGCGAAGGTGGAATGCACGTTCAGCACGTCGGGCCGCAGTTCCCGCATCGCGCGGCGGGACATCGCGGCGATGCCGAGCAGGGCGCCGATCGAGGACCGGGTGCCCTGCGAGCGTGGGAAGGCGCGGATGGTGGCGCGCGGACCGGCGGCGCCGCGCAGCGGCGGCGCGTTCACGTCCGGCCCCAGCACGAGGACTTCGCCGACCGCCTCGGCGCGCGACTGGTAGGCGATGACCTCCTCGAGGTAGCTGAGCACGCCGCCGCCGGGCGCTTCGGTGATGTGCAGGATTCTGAGGGCGGTCGGCGTGGACGGGGCTCCGCTTTCAGCCATGCCGGCCTCCCACCGGAACGTCGACGCGACGGGCGCGCGGCCGAGTTTACGGTCCGTGCGGGATCGTTCAAGCTGCGCGCAGGTCGGAAAAGACGATGACGGCAACAGGGCGCATCTACATCAACGGGCGCTTCCTGACGCAGCGGCGCACCGGCGTGCAGCGCTTCGCCATGGAAGTGCTGCGCGCGGTGGACGCGCTGGCCGGCGAAGGCGGGCCGGCGGCGCAGGCCGTGCTGCTCACGCCTCGCGGTATCGTGAAGCCCGAGGGCATCGCGCATCTGGCGCATCGCGCCGGCGGGCGCTTTGCCGGCGGCTATGGGTGGGAGCAGCTGGACCTGCCGCGGCTCGCATCCGATGGCGTGCTGCTCAATCTCGGCGGGCTCGCGCCGCTGGCGAAGCGACGGCAGGTGGTGGTGATGCACGACGCCTCGCCCAAGGCGGTGCCGCAGGCCTTCTCGCGCCCGTTCCGGCTGGCCTATGGCGTGCTGGTGCCGGCGACCGGGCGCATCGCGGCGCGGCTTGCCACCGTCTCGGAATTCTCGCGCGCCGAGATCGCGCGCTGGTACGGCATCCCGGCCGAGCGCTTCGCGATCTGCCATGAGGGCGGGGAGCACATCCTGGACCAGCCGGCGGATGCCGGCGTGCTGGCGCGCAACGGGCTGCGGCCGGGCGGCTATTTCCTGGCCGTCGGAATGGGCGCGAAGAACAAGAACCTGCCGGCGATCCTGGACGCCTATGCGCGCGCCGCGCCGCAGGGCATCGGCCTGGCGCTGACCGGGGCGCGCAGCAGCCGCGTGCATGGCGAGGACGGGCCCGCGCTGCCGGAAGGCGTCACGCATTGCGGCTTCGTGTCGGATGCCGAGCTGCGCGCGCTGTACGAGGGCGCCTGCGCGCTGGTCTACCCCTCCTCCTACGAAGGCTTCGGGCTGCCGGTGGTGGAGGCGATGAATTGCGGCTGCCCGGTGGTGGCCAGCAACCAGCCGGCCTTGCAAGAAGTGGCGGGCGATGCGGCGCTGATCGTGCCGCTCGGCGATGCCGCCGCGCTGGCTTCCGCGCTGTCGCGGATCGCCGCCGAGCCAGGCTTGCGCGAGATGCTGGCCGCGCGCGGGCGGGCGCGCGTGGCGCGCTTCACCTGGCGCGCGACGGCGCGGATCCTGCTCGACCTCTGCGGCGCGGCGGCGCGATGAGCCGGCTCGCGCGGCTGCGCGGCCCGGCCTTCCTGGCGCTGCGTGGCGCCACCGCGCTGGGGGCGATCCTCTACGGCTTCGTGCTGACCTATGCCTTCGCGCGGATCCTGGAGCCCACGGTCTTCGCGGCCTTCATCCTGGTGGCGAACCTTGGCGTCGCGCTGTGGCTGCTCGACCTGGGATCGAGCCGGGTGCTGTATGTCCAGCTGCGGCGGCGGCACCTGGCGGGCACGCTGGCGGGCGATGCGGCGCCGGGGCTGCAGGCCGGCGCGGTCGCGCTGCTGTTCGGGCTGCTGGTGCTGGCCGGCGCGGCGCTGCTGGGGCTGGCTTTCGCGGGGCACGGATATGGCGGGGCGCTGGCGCTGTTCTTCGCCTTCAGCGCGCTCAACCTGCCCTGGTACGTGCTGCGCAACGTCGCCGGCGCGGTGGACCGCTTCATCGCCTTCGAAGCGATGGAAGCGGCGCGGCGCTTCGTGCACATCGCGCTCATCCTGGCGCTGCCCTTCGGGCTGCCGCTGTGGCTGGCGCTGGTGCTGGGGAACCTCGCCTGGGTGGTGGCCTTCGCGCTTGCGATCGCGATGCTGCGCCGCGCCGGCGGGCTGGGCTTCGGCGGGGTGCGGGCGCTGCGCGTCTTCATCCGGCGCAACCTGCCCAACCTGCGGCGCACCGCGGGCTATACGGGCAGCGAGTTCTACATCTACAGCTATCCGCCGCTGCTGGTGCCGCTGGTGCATGGGCTGGGGCCGGCGGTGATCGCCTTCGACACCGCCTACAAGGTGTTCCGCGGCGCCAACACGCTGTTCAGCGCGGCCTGCGACGTGCTGGTGCCATGGCAGACCCGCGCCCACGCCGCCGGCGACCGCGCGGCGCTGCGGCGCGCGACGGTGGTGGCGGCGGGGCTCTCCGCACTGCCGGCGCTGGCGATCTGCCTGCTGCTGCTGGTGGCGGGCGAGTGGTTCTTCGCGGCGCTGCTGGGTGGTGCCGCGACGGTGCCGCGGGAGATCGTGCTGCTGCTGGTGCTGCTGGTGCTGGCCAATTGGGCGCAGACCGTCTCGAACTACCTGCTGATGCACACGGGCTTCTTCCGCGCCGCCGCGCGCACCGCGCTGGCGATGGCGGCGCTGCTGAGCCTGCCGGCGCTGTACGAAGTGCTGCGCGGGCCGGCGCTGGTCGGCTTCACCGCGGGTTATGCGGTGCTGTATCTGCTCGGCGCCTTCGCCTATGTGGTGCTGGCGCTGCGGCTGCCGCTGGGGCGGGCCGCGCAGGTCAGGGCGTGACGGCGGCGCGCGGCGCGGGGAACCAGCGGCGCAGCGCGATGCCGATGACCACCAGCACGCCGAGGACGTAGACGCCGAAGAAGGCCGGCGTGAACATCAGCGACACCGCGACCTGATACGCCAGGAAGCCGGTCCAGACCGCGACATGCGGCGCATGCCGCGCGCTGGCGGAGAGCGCATGGCTCACCCAGCGCAGGATGCGGCCGAGCAGCAGGCCGAAGAGGAAGCTGCCGACCAGCACGCCGGGCATGGCGAAGTTGACGTAGAGCTCGCCGAAGATCGGCGTGCGCAACCCGCCATGCCGCGCGGGATCGAGCCCGGCGAGGGCTGCCGTGACCCGGCCGAAGGCGGCGTCGAAGCGGAAATCGAGCAGCGCGGTGGGGATGAAGGCGAGGTAGCCGGCCAGGTAGGTCAGGCCGCCGTAGTAGCCGCCATGCAGGCCGGACAGCACCCAGGCGAAGTCGCGCAGATCGCTCAGCTGGTTGCCGTAGAGCAGCTCGTCCAGCGTGCCGAAGCCGCCCGCGCGCGCCTCGCTGCGCAGCTGCGACACCAGCAGCGCCAGCGTGCCGAGCGCGAGCCCGGCGGCGATCGGCAGCCACAGCCGGCCTTCGCGCCGCGGCATCGCCCAGAGCACGAAGGCCTGTGCCAGCGTCACGATCACCACCGTGCGGTTGCCGCCGATCACGCCGATCATCGCGACCGCGACGCCGGCCAGCGCCATCGCCCGCCGCCCGGTGCCGAGCCCAAAGGCCAGCAGGCCGAGCGCGGCGAAGGGCACGAACTGGCTCCACAGGTTGTAGACCGGGCGCAGCTCCGGCCGTTCGAACACCAGGGCGCGGGCGACGAAGGGCTGGAAGCCGAGCAGGAACAGCAGCGCCGTGCTGCCGAGCGCAAGGCCGAGCATCGCCAGCGCGCCGTGCCGCGAACACCAGCCATCCCGCAGCACGTCGTGCAGCGCATCGAGCGGGCGCGCGAAGCGCGTGGGCGCCCAGGCGCCGGAGGCGAGCAGCCCGAAGATCATCGCCAGCACGCCGGCGGCCGAGATGAACAGGGCATTGTCCAACTCCGCCAGGATCAGCGGCATGCGGTGCGCCACCGCGATGACGTTGTCCGGCGCGCGGGCGAAGGGATAGAGCAGCACGATCTTGGCGTAGAAATCGAAGCCGAAGATCCAGGCGCCCATCGAGAGCACGCCCCAGCGCCGGTACTGGTCGATGTAGTAGAGGATGAACCACAGCGTGCCGAAGCCCAGGATCGCCAGGCTGGTCGCGGGCGTCTCCGCCACCCAACCCCAGGCGCCGCCGTCCATCACGGCGCCGCGGCACCCGGCCGCCGGCGCCGCGCGCCGAACAGCGCGGAGCCGATGATGGTGGTCACCGCCGCGCCGCCCGCGACCAGCAGCGACATGGCGACGGAGCGGATCAGGTCCGGCGAGGCGGGCTGCGCCGGATCGGGGCGCGTGGGCGATTGCACGAAGCCCGCGCCCACCGTCTCGAACTGCGCCAGGCGGTCGACCAGCCGCGCTTCCTCCCGCCGCGTCAGCAGGTTGCGCAGGATGTTCTCGGCGCTCTGCAGCTCGGCTTCCAGCAGGGTGCGGGTGCCGCGGGCGGCGGAGAGGCGGCCGATGTCGCGCTCCACCTCCTCGATCTGGCGCGCCAGGAGCGCGCTGCGGGCGCGGGCGGCGCTGCGCTCGGCGGAACTGCGCTGGATGTCGCGCTCGATGTCGCCGAGCGTCGGGTTGCGCTCGCGTCGGACGGTGCCGACGAAGCGGTCGGCGGCCTGGCGGAGGAAGGTCTCTATCTCGGCGATCTCGCGGCGCGCCTGCTGCACGGCGGCGCTGGTCTCGCTGAAGCGGGTCAGCAGGTCCTGTTCGCGCACGCGCAGGCCGAGCAGCCGGGCGCGGGCGTCCTCCGCGGCGCGGGATTGTTCCGTGTCCTCCCACGCCACCACCTCGCGCGGGATGCGGGCGAGCTGGACGTCGAGCTCCGCCAGACGCTGGTCGAGGCCGGCCAGCACCGCCTCGGCGTCGCGGCGTGAGGCCAGCAGGTCCTGGCGCTGGTGCAGCAGCAGGGGCAGCTGCTCGGCGAAGGCCAGCACGCCCTGCTCGGCCTGGAAGGCGGCGAGGCGGCGCTGCGCCGCGGCCAGGCGCGCCTCGGCCTGCTCGACGGAGGTGTCGTAGAAGGCGATGTCGGCGCCGCCGAAGACGTTCGCCGAAAGCCGGCGCTGCTGCTGCAGCAATTCGGCCAGCGCGGCCTGCGCCAGCACCGGGTCCGGGTGGCGGAAGGCCAGCTGCACGACGGCGGAGGCGCGGCTGCGGGTGACGCGGAGCGACCGGTCGAACCGCCGGCGCGCGATGTCCATCCCCCGCTGCGGCGGCTCCTCCGCCAGCTGGGGATAGAGGCGGGCGAGGCCGATCGCCTCGACCGTCGCGGTGATGGCGTCGCGCGAACGGAACAGCTGGATCTGCGTGTTCACCATCTCGTCGCGGTCGGTCGAGGTCGGCACCAGGGGCACGGCATCCGTGCCGACCTCGGCGCGGTAGACGCTCTCCCGTCCGAAGCGGACCAGGATGGCGGCCTGGGATTCATGCACCACCGGCGTGATGGCGTAGAGCCCGGCGCCGGCGGCCAGCACCGCCAGGAAGACCAGCATCGCGCGCAGCGCGTAGCGCCGGATCGCGGCCAGCACGTCGCGCGGCGTGAAGTCGAAGCCGGCCAGGGGATGCGGCGCGTTCATGGCGCCACCGTCGCGCGGCCGGCCGCGCCCGACTGGGCGAAGGGCAGCAGCAGCCCGAGCGCGCGCGAGACATCGGTGAAGGGCGCGGAGGAGACCAGCAGCACGTCCTGCGCCCGCATGGGGAAGCTGTTGGCTAGGAAGATCGCGCCGGGCTCGAGCAGGTCCACCCAATAGACGGTGGGCACCGTCTCCGCCGCCTCGTCCGGCACCGGCAGGCCGAGCGCGCGCATGCGGGCGGCCGGTTCCTGGCGCAGCAGGAAGACGGCGCGCGGGTCGGCGCGGTCCTCGTGCAGGCCGCCGGCTCGGGAGATGCCGTCGGCCATGGTGATGCGCGGCCCGTCGAAGCTGAAGCGGCGCGTCACGCTGTTGGTGTAGAAGGCCTGGCCGACGGCGCCGATCACCAGGAAGAAGCGCGGCTCGCGTTCCACCACCAGCACGTCGCCGGGCGAGAGCGGCACGTTCTGCTCCGGCCGCCGCGCGACGTCGGACAGCAGCGCACGGCTGATTGCACCGCCGCGATGCAGCGTCACCATCGTCTCCCACAGCGGCGGGCGCGGGCCGCCGGCGCGGGCGATGGCGCCGAGCAGGCGCTCGCCGGAGGGGTCGATGGTGAAGCGGGTGGTGTTGTTCACCTCGCCCAGCACGCTGACCACGCCGGCGATGCGCTGGCGGCTGACCACCACCTGCGGTTCCAGCGCGCGGTTGCCGAGCCGTTCGACGATGCGGCGCTCCAGCTCGGCGGGGGAGAGGCCCAGCACGCGCATGCTGCCGCCGAACGGGATGGTGATGGTGCCGGTGCGGTCGACTTCCTGCGCGGGGATCTGCACGAAGTTGCCCGGGCGCGCGCCCGGTTCCTCCGGCACGAAGAGGCCGCCGGCGCGGGCTTCGAAGATGGTCATGGAGATCACGTCGCCGATGCCGATGACGTTCGGCGCGGGGGCGATGCGCGACATCTCCGGCGGGAAGGCCGGCGCCGCGTCCTCGGATCGCAGGCGCGCCAGGATGGCGGGGCTGAGGGGCAGCAGCAGGTAGGGCAGGGCGCTGCGCTGGTCGGCGGCGGGGTTCAGCGACGCGCCGAGGCGAACCGCAGGCCCGTCCGGCGAATCCGCGGGAAGGAAGCGCTGCGGGTGGCCGGTGCAGCCAACCAGCGCGAGGACGGACAGCAGCAGCGCGAAGGACCCGCCCCGCCTCCGCATGATGAGGGGGGCCGTCGTCGCCTGCCTGGATCGCATAAGATGTCCCGAGTCCCGGTCGCCCTTGCCCGCCCGGACCCGGCAGGCGGGCGGCGGCGCATCCCATGATCGGATCGGTGTCCCACGACCCGCGGTGGCCATGCAACCGCAAGGCAAGACACGGACGATCACTTTATGTCACGGGGTTGTTCGGCCGTGCCGATCGCCCTGTCCACGCTCCCGGCGCGCATCACGGGCCTGCGCTGCGCGCGATGCGGGTGTTCTGGCGTGACGGGACACGCGAATGGCGTTAGGCTTTTGGTGACAGGGAGGGGGCAGGAAGCCCCATGGACAGGATCACGGCCGGATGGCGCCCGGGCAGACGCCGGGCAGTGCTCGGCGCTGCGGCTGGGCTCGGGGCGGCGCTGGCGCTGCGCCCGGCCGGCGCCGCGGCGCGCCGGGCCGCGCCGGAACGGCTGGTCGTGACCGGCTTCGGCACAGCCGGGGATGGCGTGGCGGACGACACGGCGGCGCTGCGCGCGGCGGTGTCCGCCCTTGCCGCCTCGCCCGCCCGGCCGCGCAGCCTGGTGTTCCCCGCCGGCCGGACCTTCCGCATCGCGACCCCTGGCGCGCATGGGCTGCACCTGCGCCAGCTCTCGGGCGTGCGGATCGTCTTCGAGCCGGGCGCGATGCTGCTGATCGACAATCTCCGGCACGGCATGGCGACCGGCCACGGCATCCTCGTGGAAGGGCCCTGCGAGGATGTCGAGATCGCCGGCGCCCATGTCGCCTATGCGCGGATGTCGGCGGCGCGCCAGGGCTGGGCGCCCTTCTACGTGCTGGGCGCGCAGGTCGGCCGCGGCGATGCGCAGGGCTGGTTCCGCGGCCGCCGCAATGCCGAGGACGCGGCCGCCATCGCCCGTGGCGCCTGCCGCGACATCCGCCTGCTGGACTGCCGCGCGGAGAACAGCCCGAGCGTGATGGCGGGCCTCGTCGGGGTGGATGGCAGCCTGGTGCGCGGCTTCCGCGGCCGCCGGTCCTGGGCGGACGGACTCTACCACGTCTTCGTCCGCGGCGCGGTGGTGACCGATGCGGTGCTGGAGGAGGTGGGCGATGACGGCGTGTCGCTGGCCAGCTACGAAAGCGGCGGCGCCATGGCCGATGTCGAGGCGCCTTTCCATGCGGAGGGCAGCCGCGTCTCCGGCGTCACGTTGCGCGGGCAGTACCCGGCTTTCGGCGTGCAGCCCTCGGCCGGTGTCGCGCTGCTCGGCGTGCGGGACGTGGAGGTGACGGGCGTGCGCGTCGCGGACCACCACACCGCGCTGCGCTTCGAGACCGGGCGCAGCACCGGCCGCGGCGGCAACCCGGAGCCGCCGGCGCTGAACCTGAGCTTTCTCGGCTGCCGCCGCATCCGGGTGCGCGACCTGGCGGCGAGCGGCGTCGCGCAGGGGCTGAAATGGGTGAACAAGGAGGTCTCGCTTTCCGCCGAGCCGAAATGGTGGCGGCATGAGGAGGTCTCGATCACCGGCGTGCGGCTGGAAGCGGCGCCTGGTTTGCCGGCGGCGGCGAGTTCCGCCTTCGACGTCGCGGGCATTTATGGCGGGGATGCGGTGCTGGCCGGGACCAGGCTGACCGATGTCTCGGCGCTCGGCTTCCGCAACCCGCATGCGACGCTCGGGCCGCTGCTGGGCTGCGGGATCGAGGATGTGGCGCTCGACGGGCGGCTGACGCTGAGCGGGCTGCGCGGCCGGCCGCGCCCGGGCGCGGTGCCCGATGGCGCGGCGGTCGGCGTCGATGCCGAGGGGATGATGCCGGGCGGCGTGCCGGTGCCGGAGGCCTCGCTCCAGCTGCGGGGGCTGCAGGCGGAAGGCGTGGTGCTGCTGGGGCTTGAGGGCGGGCGGCTGGCGGATCTGGGCTCGGCAGTGGCGGAGGGTGTCGCGCTGCAGCTTTCCGACTGCGCGGCGCTGGCGTTCGGCACGGTGCGGCTGGAGGTGACGGGCGGCGGCCGGTCGGGGCCGGTGGCGCTGGCGGCGGACCGGCGATGCCGCCGCATCCGGGTGGACCGGCTGCTGGTGCACCAGGCGGGGCAGGGCGCGGCCCCGCTGCTGGCGCTGGGCCCAGACGAGGATATCGCGATCGGCGCGCTCGAACTGCATGGGCCGGTCGGGCCGCGCGCCGCGGCGGCGGACGGCCGGGCGACGCGCGGCGGCTTGGCGCGCCAGGTGGAGCCGATGCAGGTGGTCAGCCTGCGCGACTGCGCTCCTGCGCCTTGAGCACTTCGTTGCCCTCACGGAGGAGCGCGGCGCGCAGGTCGTCCCAGCTCTCCTGCGTGATCCCCTCCTCGTCCTCAAAGAAGGCGAGGACCTTGCGCCGGAGGCTCTCGCGGCGCGTCGCGCGCTCGGCTGCCGCGGCCTGCTCCGCCGCCCGCCGTGCCGCCTCAGCAACCTCCTCTTGCCGGCGCCGGAGCGCGGCCAGCGTCTCCCGCTCGATCCGCTCGAAATCATAGGCGAAGACGCGCTGGCCCGGCACATCGAAGGTCAGGCTGGCGAAGGGCACCAGGGCATCGGCCCAGCCGTACTCGCCCTCCGGGGAGATGGTCCGATGGTGGACGCGGACCATGAAACGCCCGGCGGCGCGAGAGGCCGCAGCAGTTGCGCTGTCGACGACAATGGCGTTCGAGTTGTTCGGGAAAAAAATGTCGTCCTCGGTCGCGCGGCGGTATGATGGGTGGAACCGCCGCAGTATCCGGACGAGCAGGCCGCGCTCGGCCGCATAAAAGGCGCTGCGGTCCACCACGACGTCTAGGAAGGTCGTGGTGAGCTGCGCCTCGAAGGCGAAGCGAAGCCCGCCAGGGCCGACCGCGCGTACGTCAGGGCGACGGAGAGAGGGGGCGTCGCCGGCTCTCCAGGTCGCCTCAATCAGAACATCTCGGAACTCCGGGTCCAGCCTGAGGCACTCGGCGACGAGTTGCTTCGTTTCGCGGTGGAGCCGGCTCTCCTGCTGGCCGCGGTAGACCATCTCCCGATAGTCCGCCTGGGTCCGGCCGGACCGGGTGACGGCAGGGCAACTACCGTCCTCGGAGACGTGCCGGAAGAAGGCGCGTTTCTGGGTCGAAAAGGCAAAGCGCACCGGCACGTGGCAGATCTGGCAGATAAGCTTTGGGCGCCCGGCCCGGATCGCGATCGCGTTCTCGCGGCGCAGTCGCATCCAACGATCGTAGCGAATCGACCGGATGAGGTCGGCCGACGCGTAGGCAACGCCTGACCTCACGCTGATGACGTGGGTGATCTCCGGCCGCTCGACTGGAGAGGTCATGGCAGTTGGCTCTACGGTGACATTCTTCGGCCTTGGGCTCGGAGGGTCGTTCAACACGGTTCCGCAATCGGATCCCGCGCGGCGAAGCTTGTCCAGTCCTTCAGGCTTTGTGCGGCAAACCGACTGTAGGTTTGCCGCGTCCCGAAGACGTAGCCTGGATAGGGCAGGAGAGCGTAGCGCTGGCTGAAGGTGGCCGCCTTCGACGCCTCAACGGGTAGAGGAATGCGAACGTCATTCGGTGCCCAGCTTCGTCCGGCAGGCGATGCGCAAGCTGAACCGAGTGCCGATACGTCAAGCTAAAGCTGTTTAACTTCAGCGCATTAGAGCATGCTGCATGTCGGCGGGGCAAAATCTCGGGCGGGTGTGGGGAGACAACTCGGATTCGCGCATCAGTCATCGGCAGAAATGGCAGCTATCCGCCGTTTTCAGTTGTTCCGCTCGGCGATGGTGCACTTGCGTGCCCGGGGTTTTGCCCCGCTTA
>JAIYDD010000167.1 GCA_027487675.1 Acetobacteraceae bacterium
ATCACCGGCATCCCCGCCGCCGAGACCGCGACCCCCATCACCAGCCCGGCGAAGAAGGTGAACAGCGGCAGCCCCTCGCTGGCCGCCATGCCGAGGATGCCGAAGGCGTAGAGCCCCGCGCCCCCCATCACCACCGCCCGCCCGCCGATGCGGTCCGCGACCTGCCCGCAGATCGGCTGGAACACGCCGTTCAGGAGCACCTGCAGCGCGATGGCGAAGGCGAAGCCCGACGCCGTCCAGGCATGCGCTTCCGTCATCGGCGCCAGGAACAGGCCGAAGGATTGCCTGAGGCCCATGGCAAGCGCCGCGCAGAGAACCGCGCAGGTCACCAGCAGGCCGGCGGCGACGGGCAGGGGCCGATCGGACATGGCGATGTCATCCCGAGATTATCGGTCAGGTTCCCATGCCGCAGCGCGGAATCTCAACGCCCCGACCCCGGCGTGGCGCGCAACCCTGCCCGGCGTGCCGGAGCCCGGGCGGCAGCGCCCCGCCCGATCCGCGGCCCGCGCGCGCTACTTCTTCCTGCGCACCGCGATGCCGACCGAGGTGCTGACATAGGGCCCGACCTGCAGCTTCATGTGCGGCACGCCATAGGGCGGCACGTCCACCAGCGCGTCGTCGGCGTCGTGGCCGGGGTGGAAGTTGAGCGGCAGCACCTCGTGCCCCTTCTCCACCAGGCGCAGCGCCAGCGCCTCGAAGTCGCGCCGGCGGAACAGCGACAGGCCCGGCGTCTCGATGGTGGCGTCGTTGGAGGAGAGGTTGAATTCCGTGGTGTGCGCCGCGACGCCGCCCGGCCGCAGCGTCAGCAGGCTGTTTTCTATGAAATCAAGCCCGTGCGCGATGGACCCCAGGTGTTCCAGCGAGCAGGAGGACCAGCAGAAATCGAACTGCCCGTGCAGCTCCGCCGGGATCGCGTTCATGTCCACCGGGCGGAAGGCCACCAGCTTCTCGAAATCCGCGATCGGGATCAGCTCGGGGTAGAAGACATCCAGCGCGCGGGCCGAGAATTGCTGCGTGGTCCGCCACGCCTCGTCGCCCGCCCCGCCGCCTTCCGGCGCATCGGTGGCCAGCACGCGCACCCCGCGCGCGGCGAGCAGGGAGGGGATGCGTTCCCGCCCGCAGCCGAAGCCGAGCCCCGCCCGGCCGGGCGCGATCAGCCCCTCGGTCGCCAGCACGTCGACGATCCAGACATGCTCCCACAGCTTGCGGTGCTTGGCAGGCGCCGCGCCCAGCGCCTCCACGATCTCCTTGAAGACCGGGTCGTCGAACTGCGCCGAGGTGCAGAGCTGGCTGGCCGGCGCCTCCAGGTTCGGCGGCTCGAAGCGCCAGGGGATGCGCGGGTCGGAGACCGGGCGCAGCATGAAGGGCGGCACGCCGTAGGACGCCTTCAACCCCTTGGCGCCATTGTAGAACTGCTCGAACTCCCAGGTCTGGGCGAAGGCGGTCCGCAGCGTGTCGA
The DNA here is from genome assembly GCA_027487675.1 of Acetobacteraceae bacterium. Classification (GTDB taxonomy): domain Bacteria; phylum Pseudomonadota; class Alphaproteobacteria; order Acetobacterales; family Acetobacteraceae; genus Falsiroseomonas. The sequence continues at coordinate 1,460 of JAIYDD010000167.1, forward strand.
CCGAGGGGTGCTGGCGGTGCCAGGCGATTTCCTTCTCGTCCACCGGCTCGCGGCCGATGAACAGCCGAAGCGCCCAGGCCACCGCCTCGGCCGAAACCCCCGTGCCGTCGTCCTTGTCGGCCATCGCACCCCCTTCGGCCCGGGCCCGCGCCGGGTCAGCGCGCCACACTACACGCTGGCGCGCCGCACCGCAGCAGGGCCGGCGCCGGGGCTCAGCCGTAGCGCCGCAGCATCGCCGCGCAGAAGGCAGCGAATTCCGCCGGGTCGTCCGGCGGGCTGGTGTGGTGGCGCCCTGGGCCCTTGTGCTCCGGCGTAAAGCAGAAGGTGACGGTCACCCGGAAATCCCGCAGCGCCGCCATCTGGCGGTCGAACCAGTCGAGCGCGCCGGGCCGGTAGCTGTCCGCCCAGGAGAGCCCGGTGCGCAGGTGCCGCACGCCGAGCCGCCGCATCAGCGCCACCGAGGCGTCCAGCCGGTGATCCTCGAAATGGAACCACTGGCAGAGGCCGAGATCGGGCGCGTGCCGCGCGAAGCCTTCGAAGGCGGGCTTCGGCGAGCCGTCCTCCCGCAGCAGCCCCATGTGGAAGTGCCGGTAGTAGGACGAGCCCTCGGCCTCCCGGTGCCGCGTCGTCGCCTCCCACCCGCGGGGCAGGTCGTGCAGGCTGTACCAGTGGATGCGCGGCGCGCGGCCCTTGAGCAATTCCGCCGTGCGGTGCAGGCCCCATTCCTGCACCTCCTCCGCCCCGAAGGAGGAGACGCCGACCTCCGACACCCAGACCGGCAGGTGGGTGGCGGCGCGGATCTCCTCGATCTTCGCCGGCCATTCGTGGATCTGCCAGAGGTTCCAGTCGAGCGGGAAGCCGTGCACCGCCACCGCGTCCACATGCCCCAGCACGCCATGGCCTTCCATGCGGCGGATGAAGCCCGGGTCGATCGGCGACATGCCGCCCAGCACGCGCGGCAGGGCGGGCGCGGCGTCGCGCATCGCCTGGCCCGCCGCCGCCGCCATCGCCGCGAAGCGCGACCAGTCCGGATCGAGCGCCGGGTCCCAGTGCGACTTGTTGTTCGGCTCGTTCCAGATCATCGCCGCTTCGATCATGCGGATGCGGGCCCCCGGGCAGGATAGGCGCAGGCGCCGGGCGTGGCGGCGCCGCGGCGGCAGAGATAGGTCTCGGCCTCGGGCTGGGCTGCGATGTCGAAGCCGGCGACGCGCAGCAGCGCCTCCGCCCCGGCGCGGTTCGGGATCCACCAATTGGTGGGATCGCCGGCGTAGCGGTGCTCCACCAGGTGCAGGAGCGGCCAGCCCGGATCGTCGAAGGGATGCCGCGCGTCGAAGCCGTAGTCGGGCGCGACATCGGCGATCGCGGTCGATCCGCGCTGCATCGACTGGAACACCAGCAGCCCGCCCGCGACATGCGCATGGATCAGGTCGAGCGCCAGCAGCGGGTGGCGCAGGTGATACAGCACGCCCATGAAGAGCACGATGTCGAAGCGCCGGCCGAGCCGCGCTACGTCGTAGACATCCATGTGGTGGAACTCGATGTCCTGGCCCGTCACCTCCGCCGCGAAGCGCGCCTGCGCCAGGTAGCGCGCATCGGCATCGATCGCGACGACGCTGGCCGCGCCGCGCCGCTTCATCGCGATGGCGTGGAAGCCGCCGTTGCAGCCGATGTCGAGCACGCTGGCGCCCGAGAGATCCGACGGCAGCAGCGGCGCGACGTGCCGCCAGGTGACGGCGGGATAGTCGCCGAGCGGATGGCCGGGCGCCGTCGGCACGCCGCCCAGATCGATGTTGTGGAACCAGGTGCCGAGCGACGCCGCGCGCCGCCTGATCTCCGCCGCCTGCATCACGCCTCCGCCGCCGCCGCGTCGTTCACCAGCCGCACCCTGCCTCCGCCCTCCCACAGCTCGATCGCGCTGACGGACGCCGGCGCCACCTCGATCCGCCACAGCGCGTCGAGCGACAGGCCGAGATGGCAGGCGATGGCGGCGCGGATCACCTCGGCATGCGTCACCGCGACGACGTTGCGGCCGGCGTGCCGCGCGGGCAGCGCGCCGGTCCAGGCCAGGATGCGCGCGGCGGCGTCCTGCATGGCCTCGCCGCCCGGCGCGCGCGCGGTGGCGCGGCTCGCGTTCCAGGCGCGCCAGCGCCGGTCCGTCTCCAGCGCCGCGAAGCTGCGGCCGGTCCACTCGCCGAAATCGATCTCGTCGAGCGCCGCGCAGCTTTCGGGGTCGAGGCCGAGCGCCGGCGCGATCTCGGCCGCCGTCTCCGCCGCGCGGGGCTGCGGGCTCGTGAACAGCGCGGCAGGCCTGTCGCGCCGCAGCCGCCGGCCCAGCCGACCGGCCTGCGCGAGACCGAGCGCGCCGAGATGCACGCCCGGCGCGCGGCCGCACAGCACGCGGTCCACCGTGTCGTGCGCCGCGTGGCGCACCAGCAGCAGCATCGTCATGACCTCAGCCCTCCCCGGCGACGAAGCGGCGCGTCGCCTCCATAGCCTCCGGGTCCGACATCTGCGCGGGCGGCGACTTCATGAACCAGGCGGAGGGGCCGGCCAGCGCGCCGCCGATGCCGCGGTCCAGCGCCAGCTTCGCGCAGCGCACCGCGTCGATCACGATCCCGGCGGAATTGGGCGAATCCCAGACTTCCAGCCGCATCTCGATCGAGACGGGCGCGCCGCCGAAGCCCGTGCCTTCCATGCGGATATGCGCGACCTTGCGGTCCTCGAGCCACGGCACGAAGTCGCTCGGGCCCACATGCACGTCGGTGGCCGCCGGCGGCACGGCGAGCTGGCTGACCACCGCGCGCGTCTTCGACAGCTTCTTCGACACCAGCCTCTCGCGTTCCAGCATGTTGAGGAAATCGGCATTGCCGCCGACATTCAGCTGGTAGGTGCGGTCGAGCCGGACGCCGCGCTCGTCGAACAGCCGCGCCAGCACGCGGTGAAGGATGGTGGCGCCGAGCTGGCTCTTGATGTCGTCGCCGATCAGCGGCAGGCCGCGCCGCGCGAAGCGGTCGCGCCAGCCGGACTCCGACGCGATGAAGACCGGGATGCAGTTGACGAAGGCGCAGCCGGCATCGAGGGCCGCCTGCGCATAGTGTTCCGTCGCGCGCTGCGACCCGACCGGCAGGTAGGAGACCAGCACCTGCGTCCGCGTCCGCCGCAGCACGGCGAGCGTGTCCTCCACCGGCGCGTCCGATTCCGCCAGCGCCGCCGCCATGGTGCGGCCGATGCCGTCGAGCGTCGGGCCGCGCGAGACCGCCACGCCGGTCGCCGGCACCGACGCGAAGCGCAGGGTGTTGTTGGGGGGTGCTGCGATCGCCTCGGCCAGGTCGCGCCCGACCTTCGGCGCGGCGATGTCGAAGGCCGAGACCACGGCGATGTCGGCCACGCGATAGCCGCCGATCTCGGCCTGTGCCAAACCCGCCGCCCCGCCATCCGCCGCCGCGTAGTGCCGCAGCCCCTGCACGAAGGCGGAGGCGCAGTTGCCGATGCCGACGATCCCGACGCGCAGCGATCGCGTGTCCAAGCCTGCCCTCCCGCCAAGCGCGTTCCGGGTGCGAAACCCGCCGGCCGGGCGGACGTTCCGCGGCCCGAGGATCGATGCCCCGTCGGACACCGCAATGTGACGCGCCGCGTGCTGCACCCGCCGGAGCGAGTTGCGTTGCGCTTCCGGTCGGAGGCGCGTGGGGAGCGATGGCGTGGCGGACAGGATCCTGATCACCGGCGGCGCCGGCTTCATCGGCCGGCACCTGGCGGCGCTGCTGCTGCGCGACGGCCACGAGGTGCGGATCCTCGATTGCCTGCTCGACCAGGTGCATGCCGGCGCCGGCTGGCCCGACGGGCTCGAAGCGGATTGCGACTGCATCGAGGGCGACGTGCGCGACCCCGCCGTGCTGCGGCGCGCGCTGGACGGCGTGGACCGCGTGGTGCACCTGGCCGCCGAGGTGGGCGTCGGGCAGAGCATGTATGCGGTGGACCGCTACGTCTCGGTCAACGACCACGGCACGGCGATGCTGTTCCAGGCGCTGATCGACCGGCCCGTCCGGCGCGTCGTCGTCGCCTCGTCCATGAGTGTCTATGGCGAGGGGCTCTACCAGGATGAGGATGGCGTGCCGCACGAGGTCGGCGTGCGCACCCCGCCGCCGCCCGGCGGTCCCTGGGACCCGGCCGATGCGCAGGGCCGCGCGCTGCGACCGGTGCCGACGCCGGAGACCAAGCGGCCGGCGCTCGCCTCCGTCTACGCCATCACGAAATACGCGCAGGAGAGGCTGACCCTGACGCTCGCCCCGGCCTATGGCATGGAAGGCGTCGCGCTGCGGCTGTGGAACGCCTATGGCCCGGGGCAGGCGCTGTCCAACCCCTATACCGGCGTGCTGGCGATCTTCGCCGCGCGCATCCGCAACGGCCGCCCGCCGCCGATCTTCGAGGATGGTCGCCAGCTGCGCGACTTCGTGCATGTGGCCGATGTGGCGGAGGCCTTCCGCCTCGCGCTGTTCCACGACGCGGCGGCGGGCGGCGTGTTCAACATCGGCAGCGGCGAAATGCGCAGCGTGGCCGAGGTGGCGTCGCTGCTCGCCGCCACCATGGGGCGGCCGGACCTGCGCGCCGAGATCACCGGCCAGGCGCGTGCCGGCGACATCCGCCATTGCGTGCCGGACCTGTCGCTGGCCCGCGACCGCCTCGGCCATGTCGCGCGGCGCGACTTCCGCGATGGCCTGCACGAGCTGGCCGAATGGGTGGCGCGCCAGCATGCCGAGGACCGCGTGGCCGAGGCGAGGCGCGAGCTGGAAGCGCGGGGGCTTGTGGCATGAGCGGCGACACGCCGCCGGCGCTGAAGCTGCGCCGGCCCGTGCTGGTCACGGGCGGCGCGGGCTTCATCGGATCGAACCTCGCCGACCGGCTGGCGCGCGATGGCCACGAC
>JAIYDD010000097.1 GCA_027487675.1 Acetobacteraceae bacterium
GTTCTCGTCCGGGATCTCGAGCCCGTCGAAGACGATCTCGCAATGCCCGCCATGCTCCTCCGGCCCCATGATCGGGATGCGGCGCACGATCTCCCAGCCCGGCTGGTCGGCGTGGAACAGGAAGCAGGTGAGGCCGCGGCGGTCGTCGTCGCTGGTGCGCGCGATCAGCAGGAAATGCTTCGCCTCCCCCGCACCCGTGATGTAGTGCTTGCGCCCGGCGATGCGCCAGCGGTCGTTGCCGACGCGCTCGGCCTTCGTGTAGGTCAGGCCGGGATCGCTGCCGCAGCCATCGGGCTCGGTCATCGCGAAGCTGGATTGCACCGCGCCGTCCACGATCGGCTGCAGCCAGCGCGCCTTCTGCGCCTCGGTCGCCACCTTCTCCAGCACGATCATGTTGCCGTCGTCGGGGGCCGCGCTGTTGAACACCACGGGGCCGAAGATGGAGCGGTTCATCTCCTCGTAGCAGGCCGCCATGCCGACCACCGGCAGCCCGCCGCCGCCGCGTGCTTTCGGCATCTGCAGCGCCCACAGCCCGGCGGCCTTGGCTTCCGCGCGCAGCCGCTTCAGCACCTCGGGGTGGATGTTCTCATGCGCGTCGTAGTTGGCGCGGTCGGCTTCCAGCGGGATCAGCTTGTCGTCCACGAAGTCCCGCACGCGGCGGCGGACGGCGTCGATCTCGGGCGAGAGGGAGAAATCCATGCAAGGTCCGTCCTAGATCGGGTTCACCGAATGCCCGCCATCGACCACGACGACCGCGCCCGTCATGTGCGCCCCGGCGTCGGAAGCCAGCAGCAGCAGCGGGCCGGTCAGGTCATCCAGCTGGCCGAGGCGCCGCTGCGGGATGCGCTTCAGCATCGCCTGCCCGGCCTCGGTGGCGAAGAAGCCGCGGTTGATGTCGGTCTCGACATAGCCGGGGGCGATGGCGTTGACGCGGATGCGGTGGCGCGCGAGTTCCACCGCCATCTGCTTCGTCAACTGCACCAGCCCCGCCTTGGCCGCGGTGTAGCCCGCGACGCCGCCGACCACGCGCAGGCCGAGGATCGAGGCGATGTTGACGATCGCCCCCGGCCGCTTCGCCGCCGCCAGCCGCCGCGCGGCGGCCTGGCCCACCAGGAAGGCGCCGCGCAGGTCGACCGCCATCACCTTGTCCCAATCGTCCAGCGTCTGGTCGAGGAACGGCTTCGTCGCCGCGATCCCGGCGTTGTTGACCAGCAGGTCGCAGGGCCCGAGGCGCTCGGCCACGGCGTCCAGCGCGGCCTCCACCGATCCCGCGTCGGTGACGTCGAGCGCGACCGCCATCGCGCGCTCCCCCAACGCCGCGACGGCATCGGCCACCGCTTCCGGCCGCCGCGCAGCGAGCGCCACGCGCGCACCCGCGCCGTGCAGCACGCGCGCAAAATGCCCGCCGAGGCCGCCGGACGCGCCGGTGACCAGCGCCACCCGGCCGGAGAGGGAGAAGAGCGCCTGATCCATCGCGGCGGAGGCTTCCATCCCCCGCCGCCCCGGTCAACCTCGGCGCGGCCCGGACCGGGCGACCCGATCCGGACCTCTGCGCCTCGCGGCCCTCAGCTCAGCGGGGCGGCTCAGTCCACCGTGATCCGCGCTTCCCGCACCACCCGCGCCCAGCGTTCGCGTTCCCAGCGGATCAGCCGCGCGAAGCTCTCGCCGTCCAGGGTCGAGGGCTCGGCGCCCTCGTCGCGCAGGCGCCTGATCACCTCGGGGTTCGACAGCGCCTCGCGCATCGCCGAGAACAGGCGCGCGCGGATCGGCTCCGGCGTGCCGCGCGGCACCAGGATGCCGTACCAGGCGGTGGCCTTGTAGTCGGGGATGGTCTCGGCCACCGTCGGGATGTCCGGGAACAGCGTCATCCGCGCATCGCCCGTCACCGCCAGCGGCCGCACCTGCCCGCCCTGGATCAGCCCGACGACGGAAGGCAGCGTGGTGATCATGAAGTGCAGGTGCCCGGCGACCACGTCGGTCAGCGCGGGGCCGGCGCCGCGGAAGGGCACGTGCTCCGCCTCCAGCCCCGCCATCTGCAGCATCAGCGCCGCCGCCAGGTGGCTGGCCGATCCGTTGGACGCGCTGCCATAGGTGACGTCACCGCGGCCGGCGCGGATCTCGTCCAGCAGCTCGCGCAGGTTCCGCGCGCGCGACTTCGGCCCGACGACGACGATCAGCGGCGCATCCGCCACCAGCCCGATCGGCTCCAGCGCGCGCTCGGGGTCCACGCGCATGTTGCGGAACAGCGAGACGTTGACGGACATCGGCCCGTGATTGCCCATCAGCATCGTGTAGCCGTCCGGGCGCGCGCCGGCCGCGGCCTCGGTCGCGATGTTGCCGCCGCCGCCCGGGCGGTTCTCCACCACCACCGTCTGGCCGAGGATCGGGCCCATCGCATTGGCCAGCGTGCGCGCGATCAGGTCCGTGCCGCCGCCCGGCGCGAAGGCCAGCAGGATGCGCAGCGGCCGGTTGGGGAAGGGGCCTTCCTGCGCCAGCACCGGCGCGGCCGGCAGGGCGAAGGGCGCGGCGACCGCGGTGGCAAGCAGGGTCCGGCGAAGCATGGCGTGTTTCCTCCTTCTGGCGTCGTTCTGTCAGTCGGCCGCGTCGGCCATGCGGCGATGCCCGGCCCAGACGGCGCGCGGGATCAGCAGCGTGCCCTCGAAGATGCGCCGCGCCGTGCGCAGCGTGCCGGCCCAGGCGACGGCTTCGCCCTCCAGCCCGATCGGCACGGCCATGACGCCGGAGGGATGGGCGATGCGCACCTCCTCGCCCGGGTCGCCGCCGGCGATGGCGTGCGCCAGCGTGCCCGCGCTGCGCGCCGCGGCGGCGATGGTGATGCCGCCGGTCACCGCCATGGCGCGATGGCAGTCATGCGGCGTGAAGTAGCGTGCCGTCAGATGCGCGCCCTGGCTGCCGGGCCCGAGCAGGCAAGGCTTCGGCACCACGCTGTCGGCGACGTCGCCAAGCCCCATGCGCAGCCCGGCTTCCCGCCGCAGCGCCTCCACGCGCGCGAACAGCGCGGCATCGGCGTTCAGCGCCTCCGGCGTCGCGGTGACCTCGGCGTTGAGATCCGCGGCCGCCAGCAGCAGCATCGGCATCGCCCCGTCGACCAGCGTGGCGGCGACGCCCTCGATCGTCTCCTGCCGCAGCCCGGTCGGGAACAGCGCGCCCGTCTTGCTGCCGGCCACGTCGCGGAAGCGCAGCATGATGGGCGCGGCGGTGCCGGGCACGCCCGGGATCTCCGCATCCCCGCCATAGGTGACGACCCCGCCCGGCGTGCGCACCACGGCATCGACGCGCGTGCCGGTGTTGAGGTTCAGGATGCGCACCAGCGTCTCGCCATCCCGCGCGGCGACAAGGCCGGCCTCGATGGCGAAGGGCCCGACGCCGGCCAGCATGTTCCCGCAATTCGGGCGGGTATCCACCAGCGCGCGGCCGACATCGACCTGCGCGAAGAGGTAGTCCACATCCACCCCCGGGGTCGCGGAGCGCGAGACGATGGCGACCTTGCTGGTCAGCGTCTGCGCCCCGCCGATGCCGTCCACCTGCATCGGGTGCGGCGATCCCATCGCCGCCAGCAGCACCGCGTCGCGGGTGGCCGCATCGGCGGGCAGGTCGTCGGCCAGGAAATACGGCCCGCGGCTGGTGCCGCCGCGCATCAGCACGCAGGGGATCCTGGTCTGCATCTCGGCCCGCTTCCTCGTCCGGGCCCGCTATCGCCTGCCGCCGGGCTGCCGACAAGTGCAAAGCCCGGCAGTATTCTTGCGCCGGGCGCAAGACCGGCGCAGCCTGCCCGGCATGGCCATCGACCTCGACCAGCTCCGCACCTTCGTCGCCGTCGCCGAGGCCGGCGGCCTGACGCCGGCGGCGGAGACGCTGCATCTCTCGCTGCCCGCCATCTCCCGCCGCCTCTCGGCGCTGGAGGAGGAGCTGGGGGTGGCGTTGCTGCTGCGCTCCACCCGGCGCGTGGCGCTCACCCAGACCGGGCGCGAATTCCTGCCCCGCGCGCGCCGCCTGCTGGACGAGCTGGAGGAGAGCCTGCTCGGCATCCGGGAGACGGCGGCGCAGCGGCGCGGGCTCGTGACGCTCGCCTGCATCCCCACCGCCGCCTATTATTTCCTGCCCGCGACGCTGGCCGCCTTCGCCCGCCGCTTCCCGGCCGTGCGGGTGCGCGCGATGGACCTCTCGGCCGAGGGCGTGGCGGATGCGGTCGCCACCGGCGCCGCCGAATTCGGCATCGGCATGGAAGGTGCCGCGCACGCGCAGGTGGAGTTCCGCCCGCTGCGCCGCGACCCCTTCGTGCTGGCCTGCCGCCACGACCATCCGCTGGCGCGCCGGCGCGTGGTGCGCTGGGCGGAGCTGGACGGGCAGCGCCTGGTCGGCGTCTCCCGCCGTTCCGGCAACCGGCTGATCCTGGACCGCGCGCTGGCGCCGCACGGCATCCGCCCGGCCTGGCACTACGAGGCGGAGCACCTCTCGACCAGCCTCGGCCTGGTGGAGGCCGGGCTTGGCGTGGCGGTGGTGCCGCGGCTGGCGCTGCCGCGCGACCCGCACCCGGTGCTGGTGGCCCGCCCGCTGCGCGACCCGCAGGTGGACCGCGCGACGGGCCTGCTGCTGAAGCGCGGCGCCGAACCGGGCCCTGCGGCCCGCGCGCTGATCGAGCTGCTGGAGCGCGGCATGCGTGCCGCCCTGCCCGCCGATGCCCGCCGCGGAGCGGCATGAAGGCCCGCCGCGGAGCGGCATGAAGGCCCGCCGCGGAGCGGCATGAAGGCCCGCCGCGGAGCGGCATGAAGGCGCGCCGCGGAGCGGCATGAAGGCGCGCCGCGGAGCGGCCCGGACCTCAGCCGCCGTCGCGCGCCGCCAGCAGCCCGCGCAGCTCCGCCAGCAGCGCATCCATGTCGATCGGCTTGGTGAACAGCGCCACCGGCCCCTCGCCCACGCCGCGGAAGGCCTCGACGCCGCCCGAGGGCGCGTAGCCGGTCATCACCACCACCGGCAGGCCCGGCGACAGGGCGCGCAGCGCGCGGATCAGCCCGGCGCCGTCCAGCCGCGGCATGCGCAGGTCGGTCAGCAGCAGGTCCGGCATCGAGGCCCGCGCCGCGTCCAGCGCCGCCTGGCCGTCGGGGGCGAGCATCACCTCGTAGCCTTCCCGCAGCAGCTCGTCCTCGATCGCCATGGCGGCCAGCACCTCGTCCTCGGCCACCAGGATGCGCCGCCCCGCGGCACCGTCCCCCACATGTCCCATCGCCACCAGCCGGTTGTCACGCCGCGACGGCCGAGGCGCCTGCCGGCGCCAGGGCCATCCGGAAGCACGCCCCGCCGCCGGCAAGGTTCCAGGACTCGATGCCGCCGCCCATGCCGCGCGCCACGCCCGCGGCCAGCGGCAGGCCGAGGCCGATCCCCCGCCCCGGATCCTTGGTGGTGAAGAAGGGGTCGAACATCGCCTCGCGGATCGCCTCCGGCACGCCGGGGCCGCTGTCGCGCACCTCCACCACCACCTGCCCGGCCTCCCGGCGCAGCGCGACGGCGATGCGCGCCGGCGCCTCCGGCTCCGCCGCGCGGCGCTCGGCCACCGCGTCGCGGGCATTGGCCAGCAGCTGCAGCACCGCCTGTTCCAGCCGCGCCGGCGCGCCGCGCACCGGCAGCGCCTCCCGCGCGGGGTCGAAGGCCAGCTCGATGCCTTCCGGTGCGTATTGGCCGCCGGCGGTGCGCACTGCGGCGGCCACCGCCTGGCTTGCGTCGAAGACCGCCGCCTCGGCATCGGTGGCGCCGGCCAGCGCGCGGATGCGGCCCACCAGCTCCCCGGTCCGGCGCAGCTGGCCTTCCACCACGCCGAGCGCGCGGGCGAGCTTCACCGCCGCCTCGGCCGGCAGGCGCGCGGCTTCCGCCCGCGCGGTGCGCAGCCACAGCAGCGCGGCGTTCAGCGGCTGGCTCGTCTCATGCGCCAGGCCCGCGCACATGGTGCCCACGGTGGCGAGCCTGGCGCTCTGCACCAGCCCCGCCTGCAGCCGCCGCGTCGCCGTCACGTCGCGCGCCGAGCCGAGCAGCCGCGCCACCCGCCCCGTCTCGTCGCGCAGCGGCACCAGCGCGGTCTGCCAGGCGCGGCGGCCGGCGGGGGTCTCCGCCTCCAGCTCGTAGGTGCAGTTCAACCCGCCGCCGGCGCAGGCGCGCCAATGCGGCAGGCCCAGTCCCAGCAGCGCCGCCGGCAGCGCCGCCTCCGCCCGCTGGCCCACCACCTCGGACAGCTTCAGGCCGAAGATCCGCTCGAAGGCGGGGTTGGCGCTTTCCAGGGTGAAGCCGCCATCCGCCTCCAGCCGCAGCACGAAGACGGCCTCGGCCATGTTCGCCAGCAGCGCGGCGTTGCGCGCCTCGCTCGCCTGGGCGCGGGCCTCCGCGGCGCGCCGTTCCTCAACCTCGCGCGCCAGCGCGGCGGGGGAGGGCATGGCGAGCAGCCGCGGCAGCACCGGCCACAGCACGATCGCGGTCGCGACCGAGATCGCGGCGGTGAAGGCCTTGGCCAGCCCCGCCACCTCCGGCATCGGCGCGACGAAGGCGCTGGCGTGCATCAGGTGGGTCAGGCCGCAGCTGGCGATGAAGGCGACGAACAGCCCGAGCAGCCATGGATAGGCGACATCGCGCCGGCGCATCAGCAGCAGCGCGAGGGTCGCGGGGATCGAGAGATAGGCGACGCCGATCGCGAGGTCGGAGAGAAGGTGCAGCCAGACCAGGTCAGCCGCGCCCGTCAGGCAGAAGCCGGCGGCGTAGAGCTCCGGCGCAAGGGCGGGCAAAAATTGGAACATGCGGCGCCTCTCACCGTGTGCCTTGCTTATCTACCAAAGGTGGCAGGCCGGCGCGCCGTTCCCCTGGCACACGGCGCCGTGTGTCACGCGGGGTTGATGGCACCATCCGGGATCCGCCTGCCGGGGGTAACCGCAGCCGCGCCCATGGCGTAGAAGGCGGCGGCGGATTCGCGCGGCGGGATCGCCGCCGACGCGCGGCTGGGGCGAAGGATCGGATCGGCGCATGGCGGAAGGGCGGCACCTGCTGCTGGTCGGCGGCGGGCATGCGCATGTCGAGGTGCTGCGCCGCCTTGCCCGCCGGCCGATGCCCGGCTGGCGCGTCACCTTGCTGACGCGCGAAGTCCTGTCGCCCTATTCGGGCATGCTGCCCGGCGTCGCGGCCGGTGTCTACCGGGCGGAGCAGGCGCTGATCGACACGCGCGCGCTGGCCGCCCGCGCCGGCGCCGCGCTGCTGCTGGACGAGGCGCAGGGCCTCGATCCCGCCGCGCGGCGCCTGCGGCGGGCGGGCGGCGCGCCGGTCGGCTACGACCTGCTGTCGATCGACACCGGCGCCACGCCGGATCTGCGCGGCACGCCGGGCGCCGCGGAATTCGCGCTGCCGCTGAAGCCGATCGACGCGCTGCTGCCGCGGCTGGATGCGCTGCTGGCGCGGGCGCGGCCGGGGCTGCGCATCGCCGTGGTCGGCGCCGGCGCGGCGGGGGTGGAGATGGCCTGCGCGCTCGCCGCGCGCCTGGGCGGCCAGGGCGTGCAGGTGGTGCTGGTCGCCGGCGCCGCCGGGCTGCTGCCGGGCCGCCCGGCACGGCTGGTGGCGCGCGTGGCGGCGGAAGCCGCGCGCCTCGGCATCGTGCTGCGGGTGGGGGAGCCGGTGGCGGAGGTGGTGCGCGACGGCCTGGTCTTCCCGCGCAGCCCGCCGCTGGCGACCGATGCCGTGCTGTGGGCGACAGGCGCCGCCGCCGCGCCCTGGCTGGCCGCGACCGGCCTGCCGCGCGACGCGGCGGGCTTCCTGCGCGTCGGCGCGACGCTGCAGGTGGAGGGCCATGAGGGCATCTTCGCCGTCGGCGACGTGGCCGGCTTCGCGCCGCGGCCGCTGCCGAAATCCGGCGTCCATGCGGTGCGCCAGGGCCCGGTGCTGGAAGCCAACCTGCGCGCCGTGGCGGAAGGCCGCGCGCCGCGCGCCTATCGCCCGCAGCGCGATGCGCTGGTGCTGCTGGCCTTGGGCGACGGCCGCGCCATCGGCACGCGCAACGGGCTGGTGGCCACCGGCCGTTGGGTCTGGTGGTGGAAGGACCGCATCGACCGCGCCTTCATGCGGCGCTACCAGGCGGGGTGAGGCGCGGGCCCGCCGCCGGCTCATCCCCCGGCCAGCAGCCGCGCCAGCCCGGCCGAAAGGCCCGTGGTCTCCACCGCCGCCGGCGGATGCGGCGCGGCGTGGCGCGTGGCGGAGGCAGCTTCGATCGCGGCGCGGATGCCGACCTCGACCGAGCACAGCACCGGCACGCCGGCGCGGTCCGCCACGCGTGCCGCAAGGCCCAGCAGGCCCGCGCCGCCCAGCACCACCGTCTCCGCCCCGTCCTCCTCGATGCTGGCGCGGCAGGCGGCCGCCAGCGTGGCGACCGCGCCATCCGGGTCGGCGGCGATCTCGGCGCCCGTCGGCGCCACCGTCCGCACACCGGCCAGCCGCGCGCCGAGCCCCCGCGCGGCGTAGAATTCCTCCAGCATCGGCTGCCAGGCCGCACCCCCGGTCACCACGCCGAAGCGCCGCGCGGTGCGGATCGCGGCCTGGCCGGAGGCCTCGGCCAGGCCGATCACGGGCACCGGCGCCACCTCGCGCAGCGCGTCCAGCCCCGGCTCCCCGAAGCAGGCCAGCAGCACCGCGGCGGCGCCGGCGCCGTGCCCGGCATAGGCATCCAGCGCCGCGTGGGCGGCGATGGCGCTGGCGGCGCGGCTGGCGATGTAGCGCGCGCCGAAGCGGCCCGTCGCGCCCTCGAAGCCCAGCCCGGCGGGCGCCATCGCATTGGCATGCGCCACCAGGCGGTCGGTGATGGCGGCGGTGGTGTTGGCGTTGATCAGCAGGATGCGCATGGCGGGCCTGCCTGCGGCATCGGCGCGCGCCGGGCAAGGGGGGCCGGCTTCACCGTGGCGGGCGCGGCGTGCCAGTCTGCGCGCGGCACAGGCTGGAGGACCGGGACCGATGCGCAACGAGGACGAGATCTGGCGCCTGGTGGACCGGCGCCGCGCCGACTACCAGGCGCTTGCCGACCGCGTCTGGGCGATGCCCGAGCTTTGCTACGCCGAGACCCGCTCCGCCGCCGAGCACCGCGCGATGCTGGAAGCCGAGGGTTTCCGGGTGACGGAGAACCTGGCCGGCATCCCGACCGCGCTGATGGGCGAAGCCGGTGAGGGCGGGCCGGTCATCGCCATCCTCGGCGAATACGACGCGCTGCCGGGCCTGTCCCAGGAAGCCGGCGTGGCGGAACCCCGCCCGGTGCCCGGCGAGACCAGCGGCCATGGCTGCGGCCACAATCTGCTCGGCGCCGGCGCGCTGCTGGCGGCGGCCGCGGTGAAGGACTGGCTGGCGGCGAACGGCATCGCCGGCCGCGTGCGCTACTATGGCTGCCCGGCCGAGGAAGGCGGCGCCGCCAAGGGTTTTTTGGCGCGCGATGGGGCGTTCGACGACGTGGACATCGCGATTTCCTGGCACCCGGCCTGCTTCGCCGGCGTGAACGAGCCGGTCAGCCTGGCCAACACGCGCATCGACTTCACCTTCCACGGCCGCGCCAGCCACGCGGCGGCGGCGCCGCATCTCGGCCGCAGCGCGCTCGATGCCTGCGAGCTGATGAACATCGGCGTGAACTACCTGCGCGAGCACATGCCGTCGGATGCGCGCATCCACTACGCCTATCTCGATGCCGGCGGCATCGCGCCCAACGTCGTGCAGGCCCGCGCCAAGGTCCGCTACCTGATCCGCGCCCGCAGCGTCGCCGAGCTGCGCCCGCTGGTCGAGCGCGTGCGGAAGATCGCCGACGGCGCCGCGCTGATGACGGAGACGCGCGTCGAGACGCAGGTGATCTCGGCGGTGTCCGAGCTGCTGGGCAACACCCCGCTGGAGGAGGCGCTGCACGCCAACCTCGAACGCCTGGGCCCGCCGCCCTTCACCGCGGAGGACCGCACCTTCGCCGGCGCGATCCAGAACACCCTGCGGGAGGAGGACATCGTCGCCGCCTATCGCCGCCAGGGCCTGCCGGTGGAACATGGCAAACCGCTGACCGACGCCATCGTGCCCTTCGGCGCGAAGGGGGCGGGGATGGTCGGCTCGACCGATGTCGGCGACGTCTCCCAGAAGGTGCCGACGGTGCAGGCGCGCGGCGCCACCTGGGCGATCGGCACGCCCGGGCATTCCTGGCAGGTGGTGGCGCAAGGCAAGTCGCCGCTGGCGCATGCCGGCATGGTGCATGTGGCGAAGGCGATGGCCGGCACGGCGGTGGACGCGCTGCGCGACCCGACGCTGATCGCGCGGGCGAAGGCCGACCACCAGGCGCGCACCGGCGGCAGGCCGTATGAGAGCCCGCTGCCGGAAGGCGCGCGGCCGGCGCTCGGGATGTCGCTGGCGGAGTAGGGAAGGGGGGCGTGTCGCGCGAGCGATGCGGGAGTCGCCAAGCCGATGAAAACGGCGGGAGGGCGGTGCCCTCCCGCACCCTCCCGCCAGGAAACTGAGTTTCCTGGACCTTCCCGAATTGAACAACATGGACCGATAGATGTGGGAGGTGCAGGAACATCAGGTTCCTGCCGGGGTGCTCGAGGGGCAGAGCCCCTCGAACTCTACCCTCCATGCACAAGGGCAGGGCAAATTTCCGCAGCCCGCTACGCCTGCTTCCGCTCGATCAGCCCGCGGCGGATCTTTCGCCCGCGCCTGATGCGGTCCTCGATGTACTCCGCCTGCCCCCAGCGCACCGCGCGGCCCAGCGCCTGCGCGTCCTCCGTGAAGCGCGCCAGCATCTCCAGCAGCGCCTCGCGGTTGTTCAGGAACACGTCGCGCCACATGGTGGGATCGCTCGCCGCGATGCGCGTGAAGTCGCGGAAGCCGGTGGCGGCGAATTTCAGCACCGCTTCCTTCGTCTCCTCCGCCAGATCGTCGGCGGTGGAGCAGATGGTGAAGGCCAGCAAATGCGGCAGGTGCGACACGATGGCGACGATCTTGTCGTGCGTCGCGGGATCCAGCGTCTCGATCATGCTGCCGCAGCGGCGCCACAGCTCGGCCACCGCCTCGACCGCCGCCGGGTCGCTCCCGGGCAGCGGGGTGACGATGCAGTAGCGGCCCTGGAACAGCTCCGCGAAGCCGGCATCGGGGCCGGAGTATTCCGTGCCCGCCATCGGATGCGCCGGCACCAGATGCACGCCGGCAGGCATCAGCGGCGCCAGGTCGCGCACCACGCTCGCCTTGGTCGAGCCGACATCGGTCACGATCGCGCCGGGCGCCAGGTGCGGCGCCACCTGCGCGCCCACCTCGGCATAGGCGCCGACGGGGATGCAGAACACCACGCAATCCGCGCCGCGCACCGCCGCCGCGGGGTCGGCCTCCACCACATCCGCGATGCCCAGTTCCCGCACGCGATCGAGCGTCGCCGGCGTCTTCGCATGCGCCACCACGGTGCGCGCCAGGTCGCCGCGGGCGCGCGCCACGCGGGCGATGGAACTGCCGATCAGCCCGGTGCCGAGCAGGCAGAGCCGGTCGAACAGCACGCCCTCAGCCACGGGCGAAGGCGGTCAGCGCCTCGGTCACCAGCGTGCATTCCTCGGCGGTGCCGATGGTGACGCGCAGGCACTGGCCGAGGCCGTAGCCGCCCATGGCGCGCACGATCAGCCCGCGCGCGCGCAGATGCGCATCCGCCGCCCTGGCGCGCGCCGCGTCGCCGAAATCGACCAGCAGGAAATTGCCCTCGCTCGGCCAGACCTTGAGCCCCGCCGCTTCCAGCGCCGCCGCGACCCTGGCGCGCCACTCGGTGTTGTGCGCGACGGAGGCCTCCACCCAGCCCGGCTCCGCCACCGCCGCGATGCCGGCCGCCATGGCCGCGCCGTTAACGTTGAACGGCCCGCGCACGCGCCCCAGCACGTCCACGATCGGCGCCGGCGCATAGCACCAGCCGAGGCGCATGCCGCCCAGCCCGAAGATCTTGGAGAAGGTGCGGCACATCACCGTGTTGCGCGTGGCGTCGACCAGCTTCGCGCCGGCGTCGTAGTCCGGCCGCGTGACGTATTCGGCATAGGCCGCGTCCAGCACCAGCAGGATGTCGTCGCGCAGCCCGGCGCGCAGGCGTTCCACCTCCGCCTGCGGCAGCAGGGAGCCGGTCGGGTTGTTCGGGTTCGCCAGGAAGACCATCCGCGTGCGCGGGCCGATGGCGGCCAGCATGCCGTCCACGTCGGCCGCCAGGTTGCGCTCCGGCACCTTGATGACGCGGCAGCCGGCCCAGCGGCCGGTCAGGTCGTACATCATGAAGCCATGCGCGGACATCACCAGCTCGGTGCCTTCGCCGCCATAGGCCAGGATCAGCATGGCCAGCAGCTCGTCCGAGCCGTTGCCGCAGACGATCCGCGCCGGATCCAGGCCGAAGCGCGCGCCGATCGCCTCGCGCAGCGCCACGGCGCCGCCATCCGGGTAGCGATGCGCCTCCCGCCCCGCCGCGGCGATGGCGGCGATGGCGGCGGGCGGCGGGCCGAAGGCGCCCTCGTTCGACGACAGCTTGATGATCCGGTTGACGCCCGGGACCTTGGATTCGCCGCCCATATAGGGCTCGACCGAGAGGATGGAGGGGCGCGGCATCACGGTCATGGCGGGTGTTCCGGAAGGCGTTCGGTGAAGGTCAGTCGACGACGGGCAGCGCGACGGCGCCGAGCAGCGTCGCGCCGGCCGCGCGCAGGCGCGGATCGGCGGCGGAGAGGAAGCCCGCCACCTCGGCCAGCGCCAGCCCGTCCTCGGCGCGCAGCGCGCGGGGGGGCAGCCCGGCCTCGGCCAGCGCGGCGGCCGCGCCCGCCGCGGGCAGGCGGAGCAGGCTGGCATCCTCGCCGGAGGGATCGGGGGGGGTGGGGGAGAGCAGCAGCACCGGCGCCGCGGCGGCGCCGAAGAAGGGCAGGCGGGCGGTGGCCTGCAACCGCACGGGATCGACCGCGCGCCACCATCGGCCGCCTTCCGGCACCGCGGCCAGCGCGGCCCGGCCGGCCAGCGCCGCGGCGATGGCCGCGTCCTCGTCCGGCAGGACCGCGACCGGCGCGCCGAGGCCGAAATGGCCGCGCAGCACCTCGATCCCCGCCCCGTCCAGCGCGGCGGCCAGCGGCAGGGGGGCCTGCAGGGCGGTGGTCGCGGCCAGCAATTCCCGCCAGATGCGCACCAGCGTCGCGCGCGGCAGCTTCCCGCCATGCCGCGCCAGCAGCCGGCGCAGGATGGCGGCTTCCCGCCCCGGGCGCAGCGCCGGGCCCTGGCCCTTGGCGCGGCTGGCGGCCAGGCGTGCCACCACCTCGACCCGCCGCATCAGCAGGTCGTGCAGGGCGTCGTCGAGCGCGTCGATCTCGGCGCGCAAGGCGGTGATGTCGGCCAGGGGGGCGGCGTCTGCCATGGCTGTCTTGGATCCGGTGCGGATGCATAGGGCCGGCGGGGCTTCGCGCCAAGGACCCGCCGCGCCGGCGCGCCAGCCCGCGATCCGCCATGCCTCCGCTGCCATGCCTCCGCCGCTATGCGTCCGCCGCGGGCTTCACGAAGCGGTCCAGGACGCGCTTCGGGCCGGCCTTGTCGAATTCGATGTCGAGGCGGTCGTCGTCGGTCGCGGTGATGGTGCCGTAGCCGAACTTGTCGTGAAAGACGCGGTCGCCGGCGGCGTAGCTGGCGGTGGCGGGGCCGCGTTCCCTGACTTCCCAGCTGCCGGCCTCGATCACGCGCGGGCGGCGTGCCAGCAGCCCCTGGCCGCCGAAGACGGAGGGCGTGTCGGCCATCCGCTGCGCCCGCATGGCGCCGGCGCCTTCGCGCTGGATCATCGCCTCCGGCAATTCGTCCAGGAAGCGGGAGGGAATGGCGCTGGTCCAGTTGCCGTAGATGCGGCGGTTCGCGGCGTGGCTGATGATGGCGCGCTTGCGGGCGCGGGTGATGCCGACATAGGCGAGGCGCCGTTCCTCCTCCAGCGACTTCTCGCCCCCTTCGTCCAGGCTGCGCTGGGACGGGAACAGCCCTTCCTCCCAGCCGGGCAGGAAGACCGTGTCGAATTCCAGCCCCTTGGCGGCGTGCAGCGTCATGATCTGCAGGCGGTCGCCGTCCGCGTTCTCGTCGTTCTCCATGACCAGCGCGACGTGGTCGAGGAAGCCCGACAGCGACTGGAAGTCGGCCAGCGCGCGGATCAGCTCCTTCAGGTTCTCGAGCCGCCCGGCCGCTTCCGGCCCGCGATCGGCCTGCCACATCGCGGTGTAGCCGCTTTCCTCGAGCAGCGTGGCGGTGGCCACCACATGGCCTTCGGTCTCGTTGATCTGCCGCCAGCGCCCAAAACCCTGCATCAGCTCGCGCAGGGCGCCGCGGGGCTTCGGTTTCAGCGCGTCGCCTTCGACGATGCGTTCGGCGGCGACGGCGAGCGGCACGGCGTCGCGCCGCGCGCGCTCGTGGATGGCGCGCATGCCGCTGTCGCCCAGGCCCCGCTTCGGCGTGTTGACGATGCGCTCGAAGGCCAGGTCGTCGGCCGGCTGCTGCACGACGCGGAGATAGGCGAGCGCGTCGCGGATCTCGGCGCGTTCGTAGAAGCGCAGCCCGCCCACCACCTTGTAGGGCAGGCCGAGCACGATCAGGCGTTCCTCGAAGCTGCGCGTCTGGAAGCCGGCGCGCACCAGAACGGCGATCTCGGACAGGCGGTGGCCGGCGCGGCGCGCCGCCTCGATGCGTTCGCCGACCATGCGGGCTTCCTCCTCGCTGTCCCACAGCGAGACGACGCGCACCTTCTCCCCGTCCGCGTCGTGGCGCCCCGCGCGCAGCGTCTTGCCGAGCCGCCCCGAATTGCGCGCGATGAGGCCGGAGGCGGCGCCGAGGATCGGCCGGGTCGAACGGTAGTTCGATTCCAGCCGCACGATGCGCGCGCCGGGAAAATCCTTCTCGAAGCGCAGGATGTTCTCGATCTCCGCGCCGCGCCAGGAATAGATCGACTGGTCGTCGTCGCCGACGCAGCAGATGTTGCGCGGCAGCGGGTCGGGGCGCTGGGCCAGCAGGCGCAGCCAGAGATACTGCACCAGGTTGGTGTCCTGGTATTCGTCCACCAGCAGGTAGCGGAAGCTGCGATGGTAGTCGGCCAGCACCTCCGGCCGGGTGCGCAGGATCTCCGTCACGTGCAGCAGCAGGTCGCCGAAGTCGCAGGCGTTGAGGTCGCGCAGGCGGGACTGGTAGGCCTCGTAGAGCGCGCGGGCGCGGCCGTTGGCGTAGTCCGTGTCCTCGGCGGCGGTGACGCGGGCCGGCGTCAGGCCGCGGTCCTTCCAGCGCTGCACCTGCGCCATCAGCCCCTGCGGCGGCCAGCGCTTCATGTCGATGCCGGCGGCATCCATCACTTGCTTCAGCAGCCGCAGCTGGTCGTCGGCGTCGAGGATGGTGAAGCTGGTCTTGAGGCCCACCAGCTCCGCATGCCGGCGCAGCATGCGCGCACAGAGCGCGTGGAAGGTGCCGAGCCACAGGCCCTCCACCGGGCGGCCGATGATGTGGGCCACGCGCTCGCGCATCTCGCGCGCCGCCTTGTTGGTGAAGGTGACGGCCAGCACTTCCCACGGCCGGGCGCGGCCGGTCATCAGGATGTGGGCGAAGCGGGTGGTCAGCACGCGGGTCTTGCCGGTGCCGGCCCCGGCCAGCACCAGCAGCGGGCCGTCCAGCGTCTCGACCGCCTCGCGCTGCTCCGGGTTGAGCTTCGCGAGGTAGTCGTCGGCCGGCGCGGTCATTGGCAGCTCCCCACGCTGCCGGCGGCGCAGAGCCGCTGGCCGTCGGTCCAGCGCGCGCCGTCCAGGATGGCGTTCGACAGATCCGCGCCCTCCAGCTCCGCCCCCGTCAGGTCGGCGCCCGTCAGGTCGGCGCGGAACAGCCGGGCGCGGCGCAGGTCGGTGCGCCGCAGCGTCGCGCCGCGCAGGATGGCGCGCGTCAGGTCGGCCTCCCGCAGGTTCGCCTCGGTCAGGTCGGCCTCCGTCAGGTCGGACGAGACGAAGCGGGCGCCATAGGCCTCCGCCCCCGCCATCCGCGTGCCGACCAGCTTCGCACGTTGCAGCGAGGTGTCGCGGATCACCGCCCGCGTCAGGTCGGCGCGCGACAGGTCGCGCCCGTCCAGCAGGCAGCGGCGCCAGACGACGCCGGCGGCGGCGGGATCGGTGCAGGCGGCGGCGACGGGCTGCGCGACCAGCAGGGCGAGCAGCACCAGGGCGGGGATGTGGCGTCGGGGCACACCACGGGATATAGAACACAGGACGAACGTCTCCAACCGCCCCGCCGGGTCACCTTCGCTTCTGCCGGCGGGCGCTTCTGCCGGCGGGCGCTTCTGCCGGCGGGCGCTTCTGCCTTGGGGCGCTTCTGCCTTGGGGCGCTTCCGGCGGCGGGCGCCCCCGCGGCGCGGCTAGCCCGGCCCGGCTTGCGCCGCCGCCCCGGCTCGCGTTTGCTCGGGCGCGGCTGCCGGCTTCCCTCTCCTTCCCTCGTCTCGGATTCCCCCTTGGGCGTCTTGCGAAGCTTCCTCGAATGGCTGGCCCGGCACGGCGGGCCCCTGCTTGCGGGCTGCGTGTTCCTGGGCGTCGCCGCGCCGCCGCTGGCGGCCCTGCTGCGGGAGACGCTGACGGTCACGGTGGCGGGGCTGATGACGCTGGTGCTGCTGCGCATCGACCTGGCGCAGGTGCTCGGCTACCTGCGGCGGCCGCTGCTGGTCGGGCTGCTGCTGCTGTGGCTGCTGGTGGCCTGCCCGCTGCTGGCCTACGCGCTGGTCCGCGCCGCGGGGATGGATGGGCCGCTCGGCGCGGCGCTGGTCATCATGGCGACCGGCTGCGCCGCCACCTCCTCGCCTGCCTTCGCACGGCTGGTCGGGCTCGATGCCTCGATCTCGCTGGTGGTGGCGGTGATCTCGACGCTGCTGGTCCCCTTCACGGCGCCGCCGCTGGCGCTCGGTCTGCTCGGCATCGACCTGGCGATCTCGATCCAGGGGCTGATGGCGCGGCTGGCGCTGATCGTCGGGTTGCCGCTGGCGCTGGCCCTGCTGATCCGCCGCGTCGTCCCGGCCGCGCGGCTGCGCGACGTGTCCGGCATGGTGGACGGCACGGTGGTGCTGCTGCTGGTGTCCTACGGCATCGGCGTGATGGACGGCATGCTGGCGACGCTGCTGGCGGATCCCGCCTGGGTCGCGGCGGGGCTGGCGCTGGCGTTCGCCGGGAATTTCGGGCTGAACCTGATGACCGTGGCGGCGACATGGCCGGCCGGGCGGCGGCTGGCGCTGGCGACCGGGCTGCTCTCGGGCAACCGGAACATGGCGCTCTACCTCGCCGTGCTGCCGGCGGCGACCGAGCCGCGGATCCTGCTGTTCTTCGCGCTTTGCCAGTTCCCGCTCTTCCTCAGCCCCTTCCTGCTGCGCCCCGTCTACGACCGGCTGCGCGGGCCGGGGTGACCTTTCCGCCGGCCGATTCCAGCCGATGTGAGGCTGGTCTAGAGCGTGATCGCCGAAGGGCGGAACGCCCGAAGGCGTGAATCACGCGGCAAAACAATGGGCTAGACCATGATCGGCGATTCACTCCTCGCCGACCATGGTCTAGGCTCGCCGCCGCAGCACCGCAGGAGACGCCCATGCCCGACTGGCCCGACCCACAGCGCCCCGGCATGCCGGCCGACCCGTCCCGTCCCTGGCATTGGGTGACGCGGCGGGAAGGCGGGGCGGCGCCGCTGCCCGTCGGCTGGAACGGCGCGATGGGCCACTGGATGGTCTGGGACGGCACGAATGTGGGCCCCGAGGAAGCCGCCCGCCGCTTCGCCTATCTCGGCCCCTGCCTGACGCCGGCCGAGGCCGAGGCCGCGCTGGCCAAGGCGCGGCGGGATGCCGAAGCCGCCACCCGCCCGCCGGCGGAGCCCCGCGGCCTGGCCGCGCTGGCGGCCTCCGCCATCCCCGATCCGCCGCCGGCGATGGTCTTCCGCAAGGATGCGATCCGCAACCACCTGCTGATCTTCGCCGGCACGCTGTTCGGCACGCTGTTCCTGATCGACAAGTTCAACCTTATGCGCTGACGGCGCGCCGCCGGGCCGCCGCACGGCAATCGCATGCGCGGCATGAAAGCGGGATGTCGTAGCCGGATCCACCCTCTCCCCCCGACGGGGGGAGAGGGCAGGGTGAGGGGGGCGCGAAGCGCCGGCCTGCGCCCCGGATGTCGAAGCGCCTCCCGCAAGGCGCTGCGTAGCTGTCTCCCTCCCGCCCAGCGCGCGGGAGGGCGAGGCTCTCCGCGTCGGCGCCGGTCTGGTGGTCCGTCAGGCCGCCGCCGCCGGCCGCACCCCCAGCAGGTGCGCGATCGCATAGGCCAGGTCGGCGCGGTTCAGCGTGTAGACGTGGAACTCGTCCACGCCATTGGCCTGCAGCAGCCGCACCTGCTCGGCCGCGACCACGGCGGCGACCATGCGCCGCGTGTCCTGGTCCTCGTCCAGCCCGTCGAACAGGCGCGCCATCCAGGCGGGGACGGAGGCGCCGCACATCGCGCTGAACTTCGCCACCTGCTTGAAGTTGGACACCGGCAGGATGCCCGGCACGATCGGCACGGTGATGCCCTTCGCCGCGCAGCGGTCCAGGAAGCGCAGGTAGATGTCGGTGTCGAAGAAGTACTGGGTGATGGCGCGCGTGGCACCCGCATCGATCTTGCGCTTCAGGAAGTCGAGGTCCGAATCGGCCGAAGCCGCGGCCGGGTGGCCTTCCGGATAGGCGCCGACGCTGATGTCGAACTCGGCGATGCGGCGCAGGCCGCGCACCAGGTCCTCGGCCTGGGCGTAGCCGCCCGGATGGGGTTCGTAGCTGCTCGCCCCGGCCGGCGGGTCGCCGCGCAGCGCCACGATGTGCCGCACCCCGGCGTCGAGGTAGCCGCGCGCCACCTCGTCCACCTCCTCGCGCGTCGCGCCGACGCAGGTCAGGTGGGCGGCCGGCGTCAGGCTGGTCTCCTTCGCCAGCCGCGCCACCGTCTCATGCGTGCGGGTGCGCGTGGTGCCGCCGGCGCCGTAGGTGACGGAGACGAAGCGCGGCGCCAGCGGCTCCAGGCGCCGGACCGCGGCCCAGAGCTGCTGTTCCAGCGCCTCGGTCTTCGGCGGGAAGAACTCGAAGGACAGTTTCGGCGCCGGGCGCTCCATCGGCTGGGGCAGGCCGGACACGCGCGGGCCGGTGAGCCAGCGCTGCAGGGTCCCCGTCATCGCAATGTTCATCGACGCTCAAGCTCCAGCATGGCAGCAACCAGGGGCACACCGCGTCACATTCGGACAAGGTCGAGCCCGTTCCGCTTCACGGATGCTCCGCTTATAAGGGGCGCCGACCCGCCGCGGGAAGGTCCGCCCCCCGACCGACGCGGCTTCCAGGAGGATCCTGCGTGAACGCCCGCCCGCACCGCCGCCGCCCCGCCCGGGTCATCCTCGCCGCCCTGGCGCTGCTCGGCCTCGCCGCCTGCGCCACCCGGCCGGACCCGACGGACCGCGAGGCGGTGGCGGAGTTCGAGGCGAACAACGACCCGCTGGAGCCGCTGAACCGCGGCGCCTTCTTCGTGAACGAGGGCATCGACACCCTCGTGCTCCGCCCGGCCGCCGAGGCCTACCGCATCTTCCTGCCGCCCGAGATCCGCACCGCGATCCGGAACGTGCTGGCCAACCTGCGCAGCCCGGTGATCCTGGTCAACGACCTGCTGCAGGGCGAGACGCAGCGCGCCGGCGTCACGCTCGGCCGCTTCGTGGTCAACACCACGGTGGGCGTGGGCGGCATCTTCGACGTCGCGACCCGCCAGGGCCTGCTGGGCCACACGGAGGATTTCGGCCAGACGCTGGCGGTGTTCGGCGCGCCGGAGGGCCCCTACCTGTTCATCCCCGTGCTCGGCCCGTCGAACCCGCGCGACCTGGCGGGGTTTGCGGTGGACACCGCCGCCAGCCCGTTCACCTGGGTGAGCGGCAACGACACCTGGCAGGCCGTGAGGATCACGCGCACCGCGCTGACCGCGCTCGACACCCGCGAAGGGCTGATCGAGACGATCGACGCGGTGCGGAGTTCCTCGCTCGACCCCTATGCCACGCTGCGCAGCGCCTACCGGCAGCGGCGCAACGTGGAGATCCGCAACGTGCCGTCCGCCGCCTCGCCGGGGGCCGGCGGCACCGGCTTCGGCGTCGGCCGCGGCCTGGAAGGCCAGCGGCGCTGACTTGCCGGATGGCGTCCCGCAGGCGCGGCCCCGCCGCGCCACCCCGGGAAGCCTCCGCGCGCCGTTTCCTGCCATGGACCCGCACCGGCCCGACCGCCTCGAGGAGACAGCCATGACCCTGCTTCACCGCCGTCGCCTGTTCGCCGCCGCCGGCCTCGCCGGCGTGGCCGCCCTGCCGCGCCAGGCCAGCGCCCAGCCGGTCGACATCGCCCGCGCCACCGGCTTCATCCAAGCCACCGGCAACGAGCTGGCGGCGACCATCAACGCCCAGGGCGCGCCGCTCGCCCAGCGGCGGGAGAGGGTGGCCGCCATCCTGCGCCGCGCGGTGGACGTCGAGGGCGTCGGCCGCTTCATCCTGGGCCGCTGGTGGCGCACCGCCACCTCCGACCAGCAGGCCGAATACCTGCGGCTGTTCGAGGAGGTGCTGATCCGCAACCTCTCGGCCCGCTTCGGGGAATACCAGGGGGTGCGCTTCGCCCTCGGCCGCAGCCAGGCCCGCACCGAGGACGACGTGCTCGTCAGCACCGTGATCGAGCGCCCGGGCGGCCCGCCCTTCAGCCTGGACTGGCGGGTGGCCGAGGTCGGCGGCCAGCCCCGGGTGGTGGACGTGATCGCGGAAGGCACCAGCCTGCGCCTGACCACCCGCAGCGAATACAGCAGCGTGATCACGCGCGGCGGCAGCGATGTCGGCGCGCTGCTGGCCGCCATGCGCCAGCAGATCGCGCAGCTGGCATCGCGCGAAGGCGGCTGACGCGGGCCGCCGAGGCGCCGGACCGGCGCGGCCGCGACCGGCCGGGCGCCGGCCTCCGCCGCCCCGGGCCGCCGTGATGGCGCCGCCGGCCCGCCGCGCGGCCCCGGAGCCCGGACGCCGTCCCGCCCGGCGGGACGACCCGCCGGGCCGCGTCGCTTCGTCGCCCGCCGCGCCCCGAAGCGCCCGCCGGCCTGCCGCTGGCGGCTTCCCGCGCAGGCGGACCCCGGCACCGGCCGCCCGGCGTCACCCCGCCTTCCGCAGGACCGCGTAGCCCAGCGCGCCGTTCGCGCCCTGGAACACCTCCAGCGCCGCCACCGTGCTCGCCGGCACCGCGGCGGCCAGATCGTTCGCCCAGGCATCCTCGCGCAGCCGCAAGGGCCAGCCGGCCAGCGCATCCAGGTAGCCGGCATCCGTCGCCGCCCCCGCCAGCGGCACGCAGGCAACCAGCCGCCCGCCGGGCGCGACCAGCCGGAACAGGCCGACGACCAGGGCGCGGGACGCCGCCTCGTCCAGCGCCTCCAGCGGCCGGGCACAGACGACCAGGTCGAAGCCGCGCACATGCCGCGGATCGTCGAACAGCACATCCGCCCCGCCGCGCCGCGCCACCACCCCCTTCCGTCCGGCCCGCGCCACCTCCTCCACCGCCGCGGCATCCTCGTCGAGCGCCAGCCAGCTCCTCGGCAGTTCCGGATCGGCCAGCAGCGCTGCCTCCCGCAGATGCGCGGCGCCGAGCGTCGCCACGCGGCCACCGGCCGCCTTCGCCACCAGCCGCGCCAGGATCAGCCGCCGCTCGCGCAGCGCCTCGGCCCAGGGGCGGGCCATCAGCATCGCGTGCAGCTCCCGCCCGAGCGGCGTCGCGCGGGCCAGCAGGGGGGCGAGCGACGCCTCGCCCTCGATGAAGCCGAGCATGACGGCATCGCCCGGGATGCCGCGCGGGCGGTCCCAGCCATGCGCGGTGAAGGGGTCCTCCAGCGCCGCGGCCGCCATCTCGGTCCCGCGCAGCCAGCCGCGGAGCGACGCCCACGCGGCCGGCGGCAGGCCCTGGCGCAACCCGGCGAGCTCGGCGTGCAACTCGCCGAAGGCCCAGGCGACCCAGCCGGCCTCCCCGGCCCGTCCGACCCAGGCCGCCACCCGCTCCTGGAGACGCCTCCGGGCCTCGTCTGACCGGCCCGCGCCTCCCCGACACCGCATCCGAACCCCCGAAACCCGGCAGGGCGGCAAGAGAACCTGCGGGCGGTCGTCAGGAAATCGTCAAAAATGTGGAGATACCGTGCGGACCGGAGGTGGAATATTCCCGCATGACCTTGCGTGCCCGAATCGGCCTGAAGACGTGACACGGACCGCCTGCACCGCCAGGGCGTGGCGCCGCGCCGCGCCGTGGCTGCCCACCGCGCGCCTGGCGGGGGGAGCGCCCCCGGCGACATGACCACGGGTTCCGGGCCGGGTCCGTCCGGCCTTTCCGCCGGCATCAGGCCAGCGCTGCCCCTGCCGTCGCGGGGCGCGCTGCCCTGGCCCCGCGGCGCGTCGCTGCGGTCCGCGCTGCTGCGCCGGCGGCCGGGCAACGCCGCCGTCGCGCTGCTGGACCGGCTTTTGCTGCCGGTCGGGCTGCTGCGGGGCGACGGCACGCTTCTGTATGCGAATCCCGCCCTGCGCGCCCTGGCCGGTCGGCGCTTCGGGGTGGCGCTCGGTCCCCGGGGCCGGCTCGACCTTGCCGATGCCGGCGCCGCGCGCAGCCTGGCCGCGGCGCTGCATGCCTGCCTGCGCCCCGGCGCGGCGAAGCCTGCCGTGATCCCGGTGCGGCGCGCCGGTTCGCCGGCCCTGCTGCTGCACCTGCACCCGCTGCCGACCGGCGGCGCGCTGCTGCAACTGGTCGAGCCGCCCTCCGTCGCCGCCGAGATGCCGCGCCCCGCCCGGCTCCGCCTGATGTTCGGCCTGACCCCCGCCGAGGCCGCGCTGGCCGAGCTGCTGGCCGAGGGCGTGCCCCCCGCCGCGGCGGCGGAACGCCGCGGCGTCGGCATGCCGACGGTCCGCACCCAGATCCGCGCCCTGCTGGCCAAGACCGGCGCGGCGCGGCTGCACGAGCTGACCGCGCTGCTCGCCCGCGCGGCGCGCTGATGCCGGGGTCGGGGGCGGGCGATGCCGGCCGGCGGGCGTGCCGGGCTGCCGGCGTCCCGCCCGCACGGCACGCCCGGGCGCATGGCGCGGCGGACCTTTCGGGTGAGGCTCTCAGCCCGGCGCCAGGCTTTCGAAGACCAGCATCGGCGTAGCCTGGTGCCGGTAGGCGCCGCATTCGCGCATGCCGATATCCGCCAGCACCCCGCGGGAGGCGTGGTTGTCCTCCCGCGCCACCGCGATGATCCGCGCCAGGCCACGCCGATGCCCGAAGGCCAGCGCGGCCGCGGCGGCTTCCCGCGCGAAGCCATGGCCGCGGCATTCGGGCCAGAGCGCGAAGCGCAGCGCCACGCCGCGCCCGTCGGGGCGCTCCATCAGCCCGGTGATGCCGAGGAACTCCCCGGTGCCGCGGCGGAACACGCTCCAGGTGCCGTAGCCGCGCACCAGCCAGAACTCGATGTCGTCCTCCAGCTCCTCCCGCGTGCGGCCCGGCGTGCGCACGCCGTGCAGCATGATGCCGAAGACGCGCTCATCGGCCTTGAGGCGGAGCAGGTCCGGCAGGTGTTCCCACCCGACCGGCCGCATGGAGAGCCGGGCGGTGGTGATGCCGTTCCCCTCCGCGAGCCGTGCCTCCGCCAGGTCACTCATCGGTGGCGCCCTGCATCGGCGTGCCTGCGGCGACGAGGCGGCGGGCCGCGCCGCTCAGCGTTCCAGCGGGCGGTACTTGATGCGGTGCGGCTGGTCGGCCGCGGCGCCAAGCCGGCGCCGCTTGTCGGCCTCGTAGGCCGCGAAGTTGCCCTCGAACCACTCGACATGGCTGTCGCCCTCGAAGGCCAGGATGTGGGTGGCCAGCCGGTCCAGGAACCAGCGGTCGTGGCTGATCACCACGGCGCAGCCGGCGAAATCCTCGAGCGCGTCTTCCAGCGCGCGCAGCGTGTCGACGTCGAGGTCGTTGGTCGGCTCGTCCAGCAGCAGCACGTTGTGCTCCCGCTTCAGCATCTTCGCCAGGTGCACGCGGTTGCGCTCGCCGCCCGAGAGGATCCCGACGCGCTTCTGCTGGTCCGCGCCCTTGAAGTTGAAGGCGGCGACATAGGCGCGCGACGGGATGGTCCGCTTGCCGATGGTGATCTGGTCCATGCCGTCCGAGATCTCCTGCCAGACGGTCTTGTCGTCGGCCAGGCTGTCGCGCGACTGGTCCACATAGCCGAGCTTCACCGTATCGCCGATGGTCAGCGTGCCGCCATCGGGCTGCTCGACGCCGGTGATCATCTTGAACAGCGTGGACTTGCCGGCGCCGTTCGGCCCGATGATGCCGACGATGCCGCCGGGCGGCAGCTTGAAGTCCAGATCCTCGATCAGCAGGCGGTTGCCGTAGCCCTTGCGCAGCTTCTCGGCCTGGATGACCAGGTTGCCGAGGCGCGGGGCGGGCGGGATGACGATCTCGGCATCGCCGCCGGCCCTGTCCTGGCTCTTCTGCAGCAACTCCTCATAGGCGGTGATGCGGGCCTTGGACTTGGCCTGCCGCGCGGCCGGGCTGCGCCCGATCCATTCCTGTTCCCGCGCCAGCTGGCGCTGCCGCGCGCTCTCCTCCCGCTCCTCCTGCTGCAGGCGCTTGCGCTTGCTGTCGAGGTAGGAGGAGTAGTTGCCCTGGTAGGGGAAGCCGCGGCCGCGATCGACCTCCAGGATCCAGTTGGTCACGTTGTCCAGGAAGTAGCGGTCATGCGTGACCACCAGCACCGCGCCCTGCCATTCGCGAAGCGTCTTTTCCAGCCAGGACACGCTTTCGGCATCGAGGTGGTTGGTCGGCTCGTCGAGCAGCAGCATGTCCGGCTTCTCGAGCAGCAGCTTGCACAGCGCGACGCGCCGCTTCTCGCCACCCGACAGGTGCGCGACCTTGCTGTCGAAGGGCGGGCAGCGCAGGGCGTCGAGCGCGATCTCGACGCGGCGCTCTATCTCCCAGCCCTCGGCGGCGTCGATCTTCTCCTGCAATTCCGCCTGCTCGGCGAGCAGCGCGTTCATCTCGTCCTCCGACATCTCCTCGGCGAACTTCTCGGAGATCTCGTTGAAGCGGGCGAGCTGCGCGTTCAGCGCGGTGAACGCCTCCATCACGTTCTCGCCGACGGTCTTGTCGGGGTTGAGGTGCGGCTCCTGCGGCAGGTAGCCGACGCGGGCACCTTCGGCGCACCAGGCCTCGCCGCCATATTCCTTGTCCATGCCGGCCATGATCTTCAGCAGCGTGGACTTGCCCGCGCCGTTCGGGCCGAGCACGCCGATCTTGGCGTCGGGGAGGAAGGACAGGGTGATCCCCTTGAAGACCTCTCGCCCGCCCGGATAGGACTTGGTGAGATCCTTCATCACGTAGATGTACTGCCAGGCGGGCATCGGCGTCGTATTCCGGAAGTGCGGGTAGGGCATGGCTTGTATCCCGCCGCCCGGGGGGCTGCCAACCGCGGGGCTGCGGCGCCCGGCGCCCGTCATGCCCGGCGCATCAACCGCTGCGCGTCGCCCAGCCCCGGCGGGCGCGCAGATGGCGCCGCCTTCTCAGCCGAGCCAGATCGCGTCGAGGATCGCGGCCGCATCCGCCACCTCCTCGAGCCCCGTGGCGCCGACCAGGCCGATGGTCACGCTCTGCCCGGCGCGGAGCGCGCCGTTCCAGCCCTCATCCTCCAGGCGCAGCCAGCCTTCGGCGCCGTCCGGGTGCAGCGTGGCGCCGGCGACGTGCCGGATCTCCCAGTCGCTGCGCAGCGCCACCGACCACTCCGTGATGTCGCGCGTCGCGGTCAGCGTCACCGCGGCGCGGAAGCCGCCCCAGAAGGCGGCGGTCAGCGCGATGGCCGCCTCCAGCCCGTCATCCGGCGCGGTGGCCGGCGCGTCCTGCGCCGGCGGCGTCTCTGCGGGCGCGGGCATGGCATGGCCGAGCGAGGCCAGCAGCTCCTCGCCGCCGCCGAGCAGCAGGCGCAGCCAGCCGGGCAGGTCGGCCGCCGGCGCCTCGCGCGCCGCCTCCAGCGGCAACAGCGCGGCGATCGCCTCGGCGCGGCAATCGGCCTCCGCGCCGGACACCGATGCGGGCGCCCCGGCCGGCGCCGGCGCGTCCGCCGGGCCCGGCAGGTCGCGGCAGGCGGGCCCGGGCGTCGGCATCGCCGGCGCCTCGGGCCCAGGGTCAGGCAGCGTGCCGGCCGGCGTGCCGGCGAGCGGTCCCGGCAGCGCCTCGGCGCGCGGCGGCTGATGCGGGGCCTCGCCCGTCGCCACCTCGCCCGGGGCGGGTGCCGCCCAGCTCCAGCCGGCCGGCAGCGCCAGCGGCGGCGGCAGCACCGGCATGGCCGCCAGCACGCCCAGGCGCATGAAGTCGGCCAGCGCGATCGCCTCGATCGGCGTCAGCGCCGAGCCGGTCGCAGGCGGGTCGGCGGCATCCAGGGCCGGCAGGCGCGACGCGGGCATCACATGGCCTCTCGGGCAGGAAGGCCGGCGCTGCCGGCGTGCCACGCATCCTGCGGGGAGGCGGGTCGGGGTGGCTCGCGCCACGTTCACCGCCCGGCAACACATGCCAGGACAGCCCACGGGCAGCAAGGGACTGTTAAGTTTTTTGGGACAAATCCAACAAACCGCCCAGGGCCTGCGGCTGCCCCCGCCGTTGGTGCGTCACACCCCCGGCGTGTTTCCGGCACAGGCCGCAGCCGTGCCTCCGGCACAGGCCGCAAGCGTGCCTCCGGCACGCCGCGCCAGGCGGCCGCAGGCCGCGCCCGGCGCTCAAGGGCGCAGGACCGCATGCCGACCGCTCGCAGGAAGCGGCCCCCGGCATCAGGCCATCCGTCCGCGCCTCGGCCCGCGCTTCGTGCCCGCCCGCCGCGTGGGCGCATGGAAGTCGGGCGGCCGGCCGGCCACCCAGGCGATGAAGCGCGCGACGTCCGGCTCGGCGCGCAGGCTGTCGATGTCGGCCAGCCGCCGTGCGAGTTCGGCCTCGCTGAAGCGCGCATGGATCGCGTTGTGGCAGATGCGGTGCAGCAGCACCGTCGGCGCCCGCGCCCCGCCCTTCGATCGCGGCACCAAATGGTGGCGCGTCGGTCGCGCCGCGCCCGGCATCGGCCGGCCGCACAGCGCGCAGGGCGGCGGCGCTTCCTCCGCCACCCGGGTCAGCGCCCGAGCAGCGCCTGCGCCCCGGACCACAGCCCGTGCAGCACCTCGCCCGCCGGCGCGGCGCGGGACAGTGCCGCGGATTGCCCGCCCCAGGCCTGCATCCGGTCCACATCGCCGGCGCTGGCCGCTGCCTCCCGCATCGCCGCGGTCAGCCCGCGTTGCACCGGATAGGGCGCCGGCGCCGGCGCACCGGGCGCGGCGGCGCCGCGGACAAAGGCGGTGGCGATGCTGCGCCCCAGCCGGCCGCTGAAGGCGGGCGTCAGCATCGTCGCCTCCGGCCGGGCTGTGCCGAGCGCCGCGGCCCAGGCCGGCGGAATGGCGGCTTCCGGGCAGCGCAGGAAGCCGGTGCCCAGCTGCACCGCCGAGGCGCCGAGCGCCAGCGCCGCCGCAACGCCCCGCGCATCGCCGATGCCGCCGGCGGCCACCACGGGGATGCGCACGGCATCCGCCACCGCCGGCACCAGCGCCATCAGCCCGACCAGCGCGCGCTCCGCCTCCTCCGCCCGGAAGGCGCCGCGATGGCCGCCGGCCTCCATGCCCTGGGCGACGATGGCGTCCGCGCCGGCGGCCTCGGCCGCCTCCGCCTCGGCCACCGTGGTCGCGGTGGCGAACCAGGCGATGCCGCGCGCCTTCAGCTGTTCCACGAACCCGGAAGGGAAGACGCCCATGATGGAGGAGGCGGCATTCGGCGCGGCCTCCAGCAGCGCCTCGCATTGCGCCGCGAAATCCTGCAGCGGCTGGTCGGCCGCGCCTCGCGGCACGGGCGGGCCCCAGCCTTCCAGGAAGGCCGTCATGACGGCTTCCCGCGCCGCGTCGCGCGGCGGCGGCGGGTCGGGGATCCAGAGGTTGACCTGGAAGCCGCCGTTGCTGGCCGCGCGGAAGCGCGCCGCCCAGTCCAGGATCTGCGGCGGCGAGAGCGTCAGCGCCCCGCAGGCGCCGAGCCCGCCGGCATTGGCGACCGCCGCCGACAGCGCCGGCGGGCAGGCGCCGGCCATCGGCGAGAGCAGGATGGGCGCGCGCAACCCGAAGCGGGCGCAGAAGGCCGCGGCGCGGTCCAGGGGAGATTGCATGGCCGCCCGAGGGTGCGCCGCGCCGGGCGGATCGGGCAAGCCCGCCGCGTCAGCTGCGCCGCACCACGTACTGGCCGGCCTGCAGCGCGGCGAGGATGGCGTTGCCCTGCGCGCCGTCGCGCACCTCCACCATCAGGTGCAGCTCCGTGCTCTGCACGGTCGGCGCGCCGAACAGCTGCTGGTGCTGCACCTCGATCACGTTGCCGCCCAGCGCCGAGATGCGCGCGGCGATGTCGGCCAGCATGCCGGGCCGGTCCGGAATGTCGAAGGTCAGGCGCAGGATGCGGCCGTCGCGCAGCAGCTGGCGCAGCAGCACGTTGGACAGCGCGCGGGCATCGATGTTGCCGCCGCAGACATGGATGCCGACCTGCCGGCCCGCGAAGCGCGCGGGATGCGCCAGCAGCGCGGCAAGGCCCGCCGCCCCGGCGCCTTCCGCGACCAGCTTGCCGCCTTCCGCCAGCAGCGCGATGGCTTCCTCCACCGCGCGTTCGGGCACCACCAGCACCTCGATCCCATGGCGACGCAGTTCCGCGAGGGGAAGCTCGCCGACGTCGCGCACCGCGATGCCTTCGGCCACCGTCGGTCCGCCCACCGAGACGGGCTGGCCCGCCAGGCGCTGCGCCATGGCGGGGTAGCCCTCGACCTCCACGCCATAGACCCGGATGCCGGGGCGCAGCTCCAGCGCCGCGGCGGCCGAGCCCGCCAGCAGCCCGCCGCCGCCGACGGGGACGGAAAGCGTGTCGATCTCCGCCACGTCCTCCAGCATCTCGAGCGCGGCGGTGCCCTGGCCGGCGATCACGCCGGGATCGTCATAGGGGTGGATGAAGGTCAGCCCCTCGCGCAGCGCCAAATCGTGGGCGTGGGCGGCGGCCTCGGCCAGCATCTCGCCATGCAGCACCACGCGCGCGCCCCAGGCCTCGGTGCGCGTCACCTTGGTGGCCGGCGTGAATCTCGGCATGACGATGGTGGCGGCGATGCCGGCGAGCGAGGCGTGCCGCGCCACCGCCTGCGCATGGTTGCCGGCCGACATGGCGATGACGCCGGCCGCGCGTTCCCGCGGCGAGAGCAGCGCGATGCGGTTCGCGGCGCCGCGTTCCTTGAAGGCGCCGGTGGCCTGGAGGTTGTCGAGCTTCAGGAAGACGGTCGCACCCGTGGCGCGCGACAGCGCATCCGACCGGATGGTCGGCGTGCGGATCACCGCGCCCTGGATGCGCGCGGCGGCGGCGCGCACATCGGCCAGAGTGACGGCGGGCGCCGCCGGCGGCGCGACGGCGGGATGGACGGCGCGCAGCGGCGACATGTCAGGGCGTTCCGGCGTGGGTCAGGCGAAGCGGACGGCGGCGATCTCGTAGGTGCGGGCGCCGCCGGGGGCGGGCACCTCCACGCTGTCGCCGACCTTCTTGCCGATCAGCGCCTTCGCCAGCGGCGAGGAGAGCGAGATGGAGCCTGCCTTCATGTCCGCCTCGTACTGGCCGACGATGCGGTAGGTCTTCTCCTCCTCCGTCTCCTCGTCCACCACGGTGACATGCGCGCCGAAGCGCACCTGGCTGCCGGACATCTTGGAATTGTCGATGACCTCGGCGGCCGGGATGATGCCTTCCAGCTCCGCGATGCGGCCCTCGATGAAGGACTGGCGTTCGCGCGCCGCGTGGTATTCGGCGTTCTCCGACAGGTCGCCATGCGCGCGGGCCTCGGCGATGGCACGGATGACGGCGGGGCGTTCCTCGGACTTCAGCAGCCGAAGCTCATCCTGCAGCCGGGCGAGACCCTCCGCGGTCATGGGGATCTTCTGCACGATGGTCCTTCCTTCGCACGGTCCGCCTGGCTGCCGGTGCGGTCCCGACCGGGGCGGGCGCTTGGCATGGGGCGGGGAGACAAGTGTCGGGGAAACCAGGCTTGGGCACAACGACGCCCGGGACTGGCCCGGGCGCAACGGAGCAAGGGCGGGGCAGGCAAAAACCCACCGCCGCCCGGTCAGAACGATCGCTGAAAGTAGGCTTGCAGGGGGGCCACATCAAGGGTTCCGCCCTTCAACGCCGCGATGGCATGCACCGCCGCGCGGGCGCCCGCCATGGTGGTGTAGTGCGGCACGCCATGGGTCAGGGCGCTGCGGCGGATGTCGAAGCTGTCCGACACGGATTGCCCGCCGCTGGTGGTGTTGATGACCAGCTGGATGGCGCTGGACTTGATCGCGTCCACGCAATGCGGCCGGCCTTCCAGCACCTTGTTGACCACGCTGCAGTCGAGCCCCGCATCGCGCAGCCTGGCCGCCGTGCCGCGCGTGGCCATCACCTTGAAGCCCATCTCCAGCAACCTCCGCGCGAGTGTCACCGCGGCGCCCTTGTCGCCATCCTTCACGGAGAGGAAGGCGGTGCCGGCTTCCGGCAGCTTCACCCCGGCGCCGAGCTGCGACTTCAGGAAGGCGCGTTCGAAGCTGGAATCGAGGCCCATCACCTCCCCGGTCGACTTCATCTCCGGCCCCAGCAGCACGTCGACGCCGGGGAAGCGGTTGAAGGGGAAGACCGCTTCCTTCACCGCGACGTGGCGGGAGACGGCGGAATCGTCCAGGTCGAATTCCTTGAGCTTCGCGCCGGCCATCACGCGCGCGCCGATCTTGGCGACCGGCACGCCGGTGGCCTTCGCCACGAAGGGCACGGTGCGGCTGGCGCGCGGGTTCACTTCGAGCACGAAGATCTCGCCGTCCTTCACCGCGTATTGCACGTTCATCAGGCCGCGCACCTTCAGCGCGCGGGCCATGGCTTCCGTCTCCGCCTTCAGCTCCGTGATGATGGCGGGCGGCAGGGAATAGGGCGGCAGGGAGCAGGCGCTGTCGCCGGAATGGATGCCGGCCTCCTCGATATGCTCCATCACGCCGGCGACATAGACATCGCCCGCCGCGTCGGCGATGCAGTCCACATCCACCTCGATCGCGTCCGCCAGGTACTGGTCCACCAGGATCGGGTTGTCGCCCGAGACCTGCACCGCGACCGCGCCGAAGCGGCGCAGCTGTTCGCGGTTGTGGCAGATCTCCATCGCGCGGCCGCCGAGCACGTAGGAGGGGCGCACCACGACCGGGTAGCCGATGCGCTCGGCCTCCGCCTCCGCCTCGTCCAGCGTGCGCGCGGTGCCGTTGGCCGGCTGCTTCAGGCCGAGGCCCTTCAGCAGCACCTGGAAGCGTTCCCGGTCCTCCGCGATGTCGATGGAATCGGAACTGGTGCCGAGGATCGGGATGCCCGCCTTGTGCAGCGCCTGGGACAGCTTGAGGGGGGTCTGCCCGCCATACTGCACGATGCAGCCCAGCACCTCGCCGCGCTCCTGCTCCTTGCGGACCAGGGCAATCACGTCCTCGGCCGTCAGCGGCTCGAAATAGAGGCGATCCGACGTGTCGTAGTCGGTGCTGACCGTCTCCGGGTTGCAGTTGACCATGATGGTCTCGAAGCCGGCGTCGCGCAGCGCATAGGCGGCGTGGACGCAGCAATAGTCGAACTCGATGCCCTGGCCGATGCGGTTCGGCCCGCCGCCGAGGATGACGATCTTCTGGCGGTCGGTGGGCCGCGATTCGCAGACGGGATCGCCGAAGCCGCCTTCGTAGGTCGAGTACATGTAGGGCGTGTCGGAGGCGAATTCGGCCGCGCAGGTGTCGATGCGCTTGAACACGGGACGCACCTTCAGCGCCTCCCGCGAAGCGGCCACCTGCGCTTCCGTCAGCCCCGCCAGCTTCGCCAGCCGCCGGTCGGAGAAGCCGAGCGCCTTCAGGCTCCGGAAGGCGGTCGCGGTCTTCGGCAGGCCTTCCGCCTTCACCCGCGCCTCGGCCTGCACGATCCGGTCGATCTCGCGGATGAACCACGGGTCGAACCTGCAGGCGGCGTGGATCTCCTCCACCGGCATGCCGGCGCGGAGCGCCTCGGCCACCACCAGGCTGCGGTCGGGCTTCGGCGTGGCCAGCGCCGCGCGGATCGCCGTGAGGTCGCCATCGAGGCCGATCTCGTCGAGGCCCGACAGCCCCGTCTCCAGCCCGCGCAACCCCTTCTGCAGGGCCTCCGCGAAGCTGCGCCCGATCGCCATCGTCTCGCCGACCGACTTCATGGAGGTGGTCAGCGTCGCCGGCGTGCCGGGGAATTTCTCGAAGGTGAAGCGCGGGATCTTCACCACGACATAGTCGATGGTGGGTTCGAAGCTGGCGGGCGTGACCTTGGTGATGTCGTTCGCCAGCTCGTCCAGCGTGTAGCCCACGGCGAGCTTCGCCGCGACCTTGGCAATGGGAAACCCCGTCGCCTTCGACGCCAGCGCGGAGGAACGCGACACGCGCGGGTTCATCTCGATGATGACCATGCGGCCGTCCGCCGGGTTGATGCCGAACTGCACGTTGGACCCGCCGGTGTCCACGCCGATCTCGCGCAGGCAGGCGATGGAGGCATCGCGCATGCGCTGGTATTCCTTGTCGGTCAGCGTCAGCGCCGGCGCGATGGTGACGGAATCGCCCGTGTGCACGCCCATCGGGTCGAGGTTCTCGATCGAGCAGACGATGATGCAGTTGTCCGCGCGGTCGCGGACCACCTCCATCTCGAATTCCTTCCAGCCCAGCACGCTCTCCTCGACCAGCACCTCGGACGTCATGGAGGCGGCGAGGCCGGCGGAGACGATCTGCTCGAATTCCTCGCGGTTGTAGGCGATGCCGCCGCCCGTGCCGCCGAGCGTGAAGGAAGGCCGGATCACGCAGGGGAGGCCGACCTGGTCGAGCGCGGCATGCGCCTCGGCCATGGAATGCGCGATGGCGCTCTTCGGGCTCTCGATGCCGATCTTCGACATCGCGTCGCGGAATTTCAGCCGGTCCTCGGCCTTGTCGATGACCTCGGCCTTCGCGCCGATCAGCTCGCAGCCGTATTTCGCCAGGATCCCGGCCTCGGCCAGCTTGAGGCTGGTGTTCAGCGCGGTCTGCCCGCCCATGGTCGGCAGCAGCGCGTCCGGGCGTTCCTTGGCGATGATCTTCTCGACGATCTCGACCGTGATCGGCTCGATGTAGGTGGCGTCCGCCAGCCCCGGATCGGTCATGATGGTGGCGGGGTTGGAGTTCACCAGGATGACGCGGTAGCCCTCCGCCCGCAGCGCCTTGCAGGCCTGCGCGCCGGAATAGTCGAATTCGCAGGCCTGGCCGATGACGATCGGGCCGGCGCCGATGATCAGGATGGACTTGATGTCGGTGCGCTTCGGCATGTCGGTCAGCGGTCCGCCGTGTTGGATTGGCGCCGCGCCGCGAACAGCAGCAGCGGCAGGATCATCAGATGGGGAATGCCCCAGAAGGCCAGCGCCATCAGCGCCTGTTCCCCCATCAGCAGCGTCGTCGCGCCATGCACGGCCGATGACAGCGCAAAGGCCGCCAGCGCCGCGCGGAAGGGCGGCAGCACCTTCTTCAGGCTGCCCGCCAGCACGAACAGCACCAGCCCCGAATAGGCCAGCGCGAAGAGGCCGAGCGCGCCTTCCATCATGCCGCGCGGCCCTCCGTCGCCAGCTTCACCGCCAGCAGCGCCAGCGCCGCGCCCAGCACCCAGCGCTGCACCGCCATCCACATGGGCTTGGTGGACAGGAACCGCGCGGTGCCCGCGGCACCCCAGACCAGCACCGCATCCCAGGCCGTGCAGACCGCGATCTGCACGAAGCCGAGGAAGACCGCCTGCGCCAGCACGCTGCCGCGATCCGCATCCAGGAAGGGCGGCAGCACCGCCATGTAGAACAGCGCGACCTTCGGGTTCAGCGCGGCGGTGGCGAAGCCCACCGCGAACAGCCGCCCGCGCGGCTCCCGCGGGAGCGGCCGCGGGCTGAACAGCGGCTGCCCGCCCGGCCGCACGCATTGCCAGGCGAGGAACAGCAGATAGGCCGCGCCGCCCAGCCGCAGCACGTCCCACGCATAGGGAATGGCCAGCAGCGCCGCCGTTATGCCCGCCGCGGCGGCCAGCATGATCGCCAGCGACCCGGCCTGGCAGCCGATCAGCGAGACCATGCCCGCCCCCGTCCCCTGCGCCAGCGCGCGGGAGACGAGGTAGAGCATGTTCGGCCCCGGCGTGACCGCCAGCCCGAGCGACAGCGCGGCGAAGACCAGGATCGTCTCGGCGGAGGGCATGTCAGATCGCGACGGCGTATCCGCCATCCACCGGGATGGCCGTGCCGGTCACGAAGGCCGCGGCGTCGGAGGCGAGGAAGGCCGCGATCCCCTCGAAATCGGCGGGGTCGCCCCAGCGGCCGGCCGGCGTGCGCGCCAGCACGCGCTCGTTCAGGCCGGGCACCTGCGCGCGCGCGCCGACGGTCAGCGGCGTGTCGATCCAGCCCGGCAGGATGCAGTTCACCGTGATGCCGTCCGGCGCCCAGGCCACCGCGAGGGATCGCGTCAGCTGCATCACGCCCCCCTTGGAAGCGCCATAGGCCGCCGCGAAGGGCGCGCCGAACAGCGACAGCATCGACCCGTTGGTGATGACGCGCCCGCGCCCCGAGGCCTTCAGGTGCGGATAGGCCGCGCGCGCCGCGGTGAAGCTGCTGGTCAGGTTGGTGTCCAGCACATGCCGCCATTCATCGAGGCTCAGCGCCTGCGGCGGCTTGCGCACGCTGGTCCCGGCATTGGCCACCAGGATGTCGAGCCGGCCGAGGCGCGCCACGGTGGCGTCGACCATCGCTGCCACGGCGTCGGCGTCGGTGACGTCGGCCTCCACGCTGTCGGCCGTGGCGCCCAGCGCGCGCAGCGCCTCCGCCGCGGCGGCGTTCTTCGCGGCGTCGCGCCCCGCGACCATCACCGCCGCGCCGGCCTTCGCCAGGCCGCGCGCCATGCCGAGGCCGATGCCGGAATTGCCGCCGGTGACGAGCGCCACCCGCCCGGTCAGGTCGAACATGCTGCCCTTCCTCTCCCTCGCGGGCGCCGCGCCGCCGCGGCCCGCCATGTCACCGCGGCAGGCGCGGCATGCGCCGGCCGAGCTCGGTCAGCCTGAAATGCGTCTCCGCCCGGGTCCGCTCCAGCAGGCCAAGCCGCAGCAGGGAATCCTGGAACCGCCGCAGCGCCTCGGCCCGCAGCTTGCGCCCGAGGCCGAAATTGCCGAGATGCACGGTCCGGTCGGGTCGCCAGGACAGGTAGTCGTGCAGCTCCGCCCAGAGGTCGCGCTCGGCCTGGCCGATGCCCGCGCCGGCCAGCAGCCCCGGCAGTTCCGCGGCGAGGGCCTGCGCCTCCGCCTCGGCGGCCTTGACGTGGGCCAGGAAGCCGGCCTCGGTGATCACGTAGCCGGCCTCGGCGGCGGGCGGCGGCGCGGCGGAGGCGGCCCGCCCGGCCCCGGCCTGCACCAGTTGCACCACGCCGGCGGCGGCGCCCGCCGGGCGCACCAGGCCCGCGGCGGCCAGGCGCTCCAGCACCTCCAGGATCACCGGCACGGGCAGCGCACGGTTGCAGCCCTCGAAGATCGCAGGCAGGGCGACGCAGCGCGCCCCGCTGTCCAGCAGCGCGCGGGTCATGCCCGCCAGCACCGCCCGTTCATGCCTGTCCGTCGCCATCCCGCACCTCGGCAGCCTTCCGGGCGACTGTGTGGATAACGCTCCGGCGGAGGGAAGGGGCCGCATCGCGCGTCCCAGGAAGATAAAGGATTCGCAACCTGCGGGCGCGAACTCCGCCGCCTGGGCCATGGCCGTCACGCCGCCGCCTTGTGCCGGGCGATCAGGTCCGTGAAGCGGCGGAACAGGTGGTGGCTGTCGGTCGGGCCCGGGCTCGCCTCCGGGTGGTACTGCACGCTGAAGGCGGGCCGGGTCGTGCTGGCGATGCCCTCGTTCGAGCCGTCGAACAGGCTGCGATGCGTGACCTCCACGCCCTCCGGCAGCGTCGTCTCGTCCACCGCGAAGCCGTGGTTCTGGCTGGTGATCTCGACCCGCCCGCTGCGCAGATCCTTCACCGGCTGGTTGGCGCCGCGATGGCCGCGGTCCAGCTTGTAGGTCCTGGCCCCCAGGGCGAGGGCCAGCAGCTGGTGGCCAAGACAGATCCCGAACACCGGCACGCCTGTCTCCAGCACGCCGCGGATGGCGGGCACGGCGTATGCGCCGGTCGCCGCCGGGTCGCCGGGGCCGTTCGAGAGGAACACGCCATCGGGCTGGTGGCGCAGGATGTCCTCGGCCGTCGCGGTCGCGGGCACCACCGTCACCGCGCAGCCGGCCGAGGCCAGGCAGCGCAGGATGTTGCGCTTGGCGCCGTAATCCACCGCGACGACCTTGAAGCGTGGCGCGGTCAGCTTGCCGTAGCTGCCGCCCCAGGCCCATTCGGTCTCGTCCCACTCGTAGGTCTGGCGGGTCGAGACCTCCTTCGCCAGGTCCATCCCTTCCAGGCCCGGCCAGGCGGCGGCCTGGGCGACAAGGGCCGCGATGTCGAAGCGGCCATCGGCGGGGAAGGCGAGCACGCCGTTCGGCGCGCCCCCCTTGGGAGGAAAACCATCGCGGATGCGGGCGGTCAGGGCGCGGGTGTCCACGCCTGCGATGCCGGGCACGCCATGCGACTTCAGCCAATCGTCCAGGTGGCGCGTGGCGCGGTAGTTGGACGGCTCCGTCACATCCTGCTTGACGATCAGGCCGCGGGCGACGGGGGTGGTGGCCTCGATGTCCTCGGGGTTGGCGCCGACATTGCCGATATGGGGGAAGGTGAAGCAGATGGTCTGGCCGGCATAGGACGGGTCGGTCAGCACCTCCTGGTAGCCGGTCATCGAGGTGTTGAAGCAGATTTCCGCCACCGTGGTTGCGTTGGCGCCGAAGCCGCGGCCCCAGAACACCGTGCCGTCGGCCAGGACGAGGGCGGCGGTCGCGCCCTCGGGCGCGCGGGAGGCGATGGCGCCCTCGGGCGCGCGGGGGGCGGTCGCGCCCTCGGGCGCGCGGGAGGTGGGGACGCCCTCGGGCGCGCGGGGGGTCGTCGCAGCTTCGGGGGCGGGGGCGTGTTCGGGCACCGGGGCGTCCTCCGTGCGGGTCTTGCGGGGGGTGTTGCCGCCTTTCGGCAGGTCGTCGAGCGCGAGGCCGGTGGCCGAGAGCACGGCCGGCCAGTGCTTCGCCGGGATGGCGCGGGCCTGGCGCCACTTGCGCAGCGCCTCCGTCCCGATGCCGAGCCGCGCCGCCGCGGCCTCCGCGCCGCCGAGCAGGGCGACGATGTCCTCGACCGTCCGCATGGCCGCCCTTATGTGGGAAAAAACTTCCCAAGTCCAGTGCAGCGCCGCCTGGGAACTAACTTCCCAGCCTGGGCAGCCGGCCCGCCGCCTTCCCGTTTCCCCCCGGGCTGCTAATCACCCGACCCCGAGGAGACCGCCGCCATGTCCGAAGACCTGCGCACCCGTTTCACCGCCGCCCTCAAGACCGCGATGCTGGCCAAGGACGCCGCCGCCACCTCCACCGTGCGGATGATCATCGCCAAGCTGAAGGAGGTGGACATCGCCGCCCGCCCCTCCGGCGTCGAGAAGGTGCCGGACGAGCAGATCGTCGGCATGCTGCGCGGCATGGTGAAGTCGCGGCGGGAGAGCGTGGAGCTCTACCGCCAGGGCGGCCGCGCCGAGCTGGTGGAGAAGGAGGAAGCCGAGATCGCGGTGATCGAGGGCTTCCTGCCCCAGCAGATGGACGACGCCGCGCTGGCAGCCGCGGTGGATGCCGCGATCGCCGCGGCCGGTGCCGCCAGCGTCAAGGACATGGGCAAGGTGATGGCGGAGCTGAAGAAGCTCGGCCCCGCGCTCGACATGGCGCGGGCCAATCCGCTGGTGAAGGCCCGGCTCGCGGGGTAGTCTCCGCGCCATGGACGGGCACGCTTCCCCCAAGCTGCCGGCACATCCGCAGCCCGACTGGGTCCCCCGCCGGAAGCTCTCCGCCGCGGAGTACCAGCGCATGGGCGAGGCCGGGATCCTGCGCCCCGAGGACCGGGTCGAGCTGATCGAGGGGGAGCTGATCGCGATGTCGCCGCAGGGCGGGCCGCATGTGTTCCGGGTCATGATGCTGACCCGCCTGCTGGTCCGCGCCGTCGGCGATGCGGCGCTGGTCGCCGTGCAGGCCGCCATCCGCCTCGGCGCCTTCAGCGAGCCGGAGCCGGACATCGCCCTGGTCCGCCCGGATTACGCGACCCGCACCGAAACCCCGCCCCAGCCCGCCGACATGTTGCTGGTGATCGAGGTCGCGGCCAGCACGCTGCGCTACGACCGCGGCGTGAAGGCCGCGCTCTATGCGCGCCACGGCATCGCCGACTACTGGCTGCTCGATGTCGGCACCGGCGCGCTGCTGCTGCACCGCGACCCGTCGCCGGAGGGCTACCGCGACATCCGCGAAGCCGCGCCCGGGGAAGCGCAGGAACCCGCGCTGCTGCCGGGCGTGCGCCTGCCCGTCCCGGCGCTGCTCGGCTGAGCGGCGCGGGCCGCCGCCGCTTGCGCGCCGCGCCGGCGTGCTAGAACCGCCCCCGCATGGCGCTGCCCCCCGCCTTCCTCGACGAGCTCCGCGCCCGCACCCCGCTCTCCGGGCTGATCGGGCGCAAGACGCGGCTGGCGAAAT
This sequence comes from Acetobacteraceae bacterium, assembly GCA_027487675.1. Lineage (GTDB taxonomy): Bacteria > Pseudomonadota > Alphaproteobacteria > Acetobacterales > Acetobacteraceae > Falsiroseomonas. Next base: position 38,793 of record JAIYDD010000097.1, read on the forward strand.
CGGGCCGCAACTGGAAGGGCTGCTGCCCCTTCCATGGCGAGAAGACGCCCTCCTTCTACGTCTATGACGACCATTTCCACTGCTTCGGCTGCGGCGCCCATGGCGACGCCATCACCTTCGTCATGCGCGCCGAGGGCGCGTCCTTTCCCGAAGCGGTCGAGCGCCTGGCCGGCGAGGCGGGCCTCGAGGTTCCGAAGCCGACGCCCGAGGCCGCCGCCCGCGACCGCCGCGCCCGCGACCTGCACCAGGTGCTGGACGCCGCCGCCGCGTCCTTCCAGCGCCGCCTGCGCCTCTCGGAAGGCGCCGACGGCCTGGCCTATCTGCGTCGCCGCGGCCTGAAGGAGGCGACGATCCAGCAATTCGGCCTGGGCTGGTCCGGCGCCGGCCGCGGCACGCTGGTCGCCGACCTGAAGGCCGAGGGCATCGCGCCCGAGCAGCTGCTGGAAGCCGGCCTGCTGCGCGAACGCGAGGACGGCCCGCCGACCGAGCTCTTCTTCAACCGCGTGATGTTCCCGATCCGCGACCGCCGCGGGCGCACCATCAGCTTCGGCGGGCGGATCCTGGGCGACGGCCAGCCGAAATACGTCAACGGGCCGGAGACGGCGGTCTTCCAGAAGCGGCGCAGCCTCTATGCGCTGGACCTCGCGCGGGAAGCGGCCTTCCGCGGCGCGCCGGTCGTGGTGGTGGAAGGCTACATGGATGTCATCGCCCTGCACCAGGCGGGGTTTGGGGGCGCGGTCGCCCCCCTCGGCACCGCGCTGACGGCCGAGCAGGTGGAGGAGCTGTGGCGCCTCTCGCCCGAGCCGGTGCTGTGCTTCGATGGCGACGGCGCCGGGGCGCGCGCGGCCGCGCGGTCGGCCGAGATGGTGCTGCCGATGATTTCCGTCGAACGCACGGTGAAGCTCGCCACCCTCACCGGCGGCGAGGACCCGGACACGCTGGTGGCCAAGGCCGGCCCGGCCGCCTTCCAGGCGGTGCTGGACGCCGCGCAGCCGCTCTCCGCCGCGCTCTACGGGCTGGTCGCGGGCGGCCGCCCCACCGGCACGGCGGAACAGCGCGCCGCGCTGCGCGCCCGGCTGGAGGAAGTGGCCGGCCGCATCGCCGACCGGCCGCTCGCCGGCGAGATCCGCCGGCAATTGCTGGACCGCTTCTTCGAGGCGACGCGCCCGCAGCGCCCGGGCCAGCGCCCGCGCCCCGGCCAGCCGATGCGCCCGGGGCAACCCCCGGCGCGGCTGGTCGGCCCGCGGCCCGCCATCACCGTGGCGCGGCGGCGCGGCGCGCAGGCCCGCGCGCTGCTCGCCGTGACGCTGCGCCATCCCTGGGTGCTGGGCGAGGTGGAGGAGAGCCTCGGCCTGCTCGATCTCGGCGAGGGCGCGGCGGCGGCGTGCCGCGCGGCGATGCTGGACTGGGCGCACCGGGGCGGCGCGCTTGACTCGGGCCCCTTGATGGACCACCTCGCCCAAGGCGGGATGGGGGAGTTCGCCGCCGATCTTCTGCGGGATACGGCCCTGCCGGCTGCGGCACAGGCCGGCGCCCAGCCGGCCGAGGTGCTCGAAGCCTGGTGGCATTTCTTCGGCCTTCTCCGCGGTGCGGCGGATCTGGTCGAGGACCAGGCCGCAGCAAGGCGGGCATGGGACGAGAGCAGCGATCCAGCGGCCTGGCTTCGGCTGGTCCGCCTGACCGAGGCCCTGCAGGCGCTCCGCCGGGGCGATTTCGGCGAGGCCGGCACCGCCGCCGAGACGGGCGCCGGCGCGGCAGGCGGCACCCCATAGGGTAGAGGGATCCGCGCGCGCCCGGGGGCCACTCTCCGGGGGCGCGCACGGCGCGGCCCTGTCGGCGCGGTTCGGGACGGAGCGGTTGGACGCATGGCGAGCAAGGTCGCGAACGGGGCGGAGACGGCGGAAGGCCGCGACGAGGCGGTGGAGGGCGTTCTGCTCGACATCCAGTCCGCCGCGGTCAAGAAGCTGGTCGCCCGCGGCAAGGAACGTGGCTACGTCACCTATGACGAGCTGAACGCCGCGCTGCCCTCGGAACAGGTGTCGTCGGAGACCATCGAGGACACGATGGCGATGCTCTCCGAGCTCGGCATCAACGTCGTCGAATCCGAGGAGACGGAGGACGGCGACGCCGCCGCGCCGAAGCCCGCCGCCAAGGCGGAGGAAGGCGAGGGCGAGGGCGAGGACGACGCCTCCGGCAATGTCGACGAGGAAAGCCTCGGCCGCACCGACGACCCGGTGCGCATGTATCTCCGCGAGATGGGCAGCGTCGAGCTGCTGTCGCGCGAGGGCGAGATCGCGATCGCCAAGCGCATCGAGGCCGGGCGCGACATGATGATCGGCGGGCTCTGCGAGAGCCCGCTGACCTTCAAGGCGATCGTCGCCTGGCACGAGGCGGTCAAGGAAGGCCGCATGCTGCTGCGCGACGTGATCGACCTGGAAGCCACCGCCGCCGCCGACAACCCCGATATCGGCACGCCCGAGGCGGCGCAGGAGGAGTTCGAGGAAGGCGAGGAAGGCGAGGGCGTCGGCCTTTCGCTCTCGGCGCTGGAAGAGAAGCTGAAGCCCGAGGCGCTGAAGGCCTTCGAGGAGATCGAGGCGCTCTACGCCAAGCTGCACAAGCTGTCGTCGAAGCGCATGGAGGCCTATACCGGCGGCGGCGAGAGCAGCGCGCGCAACGAGAAGGCCTATGAGAAGCAGCGTGGCGAGCTGGTTGCGCTGGTGGAGAAGGTGCATCTCCACAACAACCGGATCGAGGAGCTGGTCGACCAGCTGAAGAGCCTCAACCGCCGGCTGACCAGCCTGGAGGGCCAGATCCTGCGCCTCGCCGAAGGCAGCAAGGTCAAGCGCGAGGACTTCATCGGCGAATGGCGCGGGCATGAGCTGGACCCCGCCTGGTTCGAGCGGCTGTCGAAGCTGAAGGGCAAGGCATGGCAGAACTTCGTCGGCCGGTCGAAGGACGAGGTCGAGCTGATCCGCGCCGAGCTCGGCAAGGTGGCCGGCGAGACCGGCCTGCCGGTGGACGAGTTCAAGCGGGTCTACGCCACCGTCGCGCGCGGCGAGCGCGACATGACCCAGGCGAAGAAGGAGATGATCGAGGCGAACCTCCGCCTCGTGATCTCGATCGCCAAGAAGTACACCAACCGCGGCCTGCAGTTCCTGGACCTGATCCAGGAAGGCAACATCGGCCTGATGAAGGCGGTGGACAAGTTCGAGTATCGCCGCGGCTACAAGTTCTCGACCTATGCGACCTGGTGGATCCGCCAGGCGATCACCCGCAGCATCGCCGACCAGGCGCGGACCATCCGCATCCCGGTCCACATGATCGAGACGATCAACAAGCTGGTGCGCACGTCGCGCCAGATGCTGCACGAGATCGGCCGGGAACCGACGCCCGAGGAGCTTGCGGAAAAGCTCGGCATGCCGCTGGAGAAAGTGCGCAAGGTCCTGAAGATCGCCAAGGAGCCGATCAGCCTCGAGACGCCGATCGGCGACGAGGAGGACAGCCATCTCGGCGACTTCATCGAGGACAAGAACGCCATCATCCCGCTGGACGCCGCGATCCAGTCCAACCTGCGGGAGGCCACCACCCGCGTGCTGGCCAGCCTGACCCCGCGCGAGGAGCGCGTGCTGCGCATGCGCTTCGGCATCGGCATGAACACCGACCACACGCTGGAGGAGGTCGGGCAGCAGTTCAACGTGACGCGCGAACGCATCCGCCAGATCGAGGCGAAGGCGCTGCGCAAGCTGAAGCA
>JAIYDD010000288.1 GCA_027487675.1 Acetobacteraceae bacterium
CGCGCTGGGCGCGCGACGTTGAGCCGCGCTGGGCGCGCGACGTTGAGCCGCGCTGGGCGCGCGACGTTGAGCCGCGCTGGGCGCGCGAAGCGGCCCCGCGCCGCGGGCTTGCGCGCTGATGCTGGACGGCACGCCGCTGCTGCGCCTGTTCGCCGCCGCGCGCCTGCGGCGGATGCAGGCGCTGGACCCGGCGGCGACACAGGAAGCGCTGCTGCTGCGCCTGCTGCGACAGGCGGCCGGCACCGCCTTCGGCCGCGCGCATGGCTTCGACGCGATCCGCTCCGTCGCCGAATTCCAGGCCCGCGTGCCGCTCCGCCGCTACGAGGCGATGTGGCAGGAATGGTGGAAGCCCGCCTTCCCGCTGCTGCGCGACGTGTCCTGGCCGGGGCTGATCCCCTACTTCGCGCTGTCCTCGGGCACCACCTCGGGGACCACCAAGCACATCCCCGTCACGGCCGCGCAGATGGCGGCGAACCGCGGCGCGGCGCTCGACACGCTGGCCTGGCACATGGCGGCGCATCCGCGGTCGCGGCCCTTCGGCGGCCTGTCCTTCATGCTCGGCGGCTCGACCGCGCTGGAGGCGCTGGCGCCGGGCGTGCGCGCCGGCGACCTCTCCGCCATCGCGACGGTCGAGGTGCCGCGCCTGCTGCGGCGCCGCGCCTGGCCACCGCCGCGGCTCTCCCTGATGCCGGACTGGGACGCCAAGCTGGACGCGATGGCGCGTGAGGCGCCGCGGGACGCCATCCGCGTGCTGACCGGCACGCCCTCGTGGCTGCTGGTGCTGCTGGACCGCATGTCGCGCGACGGCGGGGGCCTGCCCTTCCCGAATCTCGAACTGCTGATCCATGGCGGCGTCGCCTGGGGCCCGTATCGCGACCGGATCGCCCCCTTCCTGCCGCGCGGCTGCGCGACGCGGGAAGTCTATCCGGCTAGCGAAGGTTTCTGCGCCATACAGGACCGCGGGGAAGGGGAGGGGATGCGCCTCGTCCTCGACCGCGGCTGCTTCTTCGAATTCGTCCCCGTCGAGGAGCTGGACGGCCCGAACCCCACGCGCCACTGGGCCGCGACGATCGAGACCGGCGTGGACTATGCCGTGGTGCTGTCCAGCAATGCCGGCCTGTTCGGCTATGTGATCGGCGACGTGGTGCGCTTCGTCGAACGCGCGCCGCCGCGGCTGCTGGTGACAGGCCGCACCGCCTGGATGCTCTCCGCCTTCGGCGAGCATGTGACGGGCGAGGAGATCGCCGCCGCGATTGCCAGCGCTGGCGCCGCCACCGGCACCGCCGTCGCGGAATGGTGCTGCGGCCCGGCATTCGCGGGCAGCCTCGGCCGCCACCGGCTGCTGGCGGAAGCGGATGGCGGGGATGCGCCGCGCTTCGCCGCCGCCTTCGATGCCGCGCTGGTCGCCGCCAATGCCGACTACGCCGCGCACCGCGCCGGCGGCCAGATGCTGGCGCCGGAGGTGGTGCTGCTGCCAAGCGGCACCTTCGCCGCCTGGATGCGCGCCATCGGCAAGGCCGGCGGCCAGCACAAGGTGCCGCGCGTCATCGCCGACCCGGCGCGCTTCGCCGCCGCCGCCTCCGGCTTGACCGACGCGGCGACGGGCCGCGCCGGGCCGTAACGCCGGCGGGGTTGACGGAGACCGCTCCCTCGCGACCTGCTGGAGGGCGATCCGGCGCCGCGTGCGCCGGCCAGGACGGGAGAGACCCCTTGCTCACGCGACGCCTTGCCCTCGGCGCCGGCCTTGCCGCGCTCGCCGCGCCGATCCTGCCGGCGCGCGCCGCCGCGCCCTTCCGCGGCGGGCAGACCGCGGGCTGGTACCGCTTCCGCCTGGGCGCCTTCGAATGCACGGTGCTGTCGGACGGCGCGCTCGATCTCGGCGCGCCGCACCCGACCTTCGGCGGCAGCCTCGTCACCGCCGAGCAGGTCGCCGCCGCGCTCCGCGACGCCAACCTGCCGACCGACCGCCTGCCGGCGCAGATCAACTGCCTGGCCGTCAACACCGGGCGGCAGGTCGTGCTGCTCGATGCCGGCATCGGCGCCTCGCCCGCCTTCGGCCCCGGCGCGGGCCGCATGGCGGAGACGCTGGCGGCCGCCGGCATCCAGCCCGCCGAGGTGGACCTGGTCGCCTTCACCCATGCGCATGGCGACCACAGCTGGGGCATCGTCGATGGCGCGGGGCGCGACGTCTTCCCCAATGCGCGCTTCGCGATGACCGGCGCGGACCTTGATTTCTGGACCGCCGAGGCGAACCTGGCGCTGCCCGAGCCGCTGCGGACGCTGGTCTCGGTGACGCGCGACGTGGTGCTGCCGCGCCGCGCCCGCTTCGCGACGCTGGCGCCCGATGGCGAGGTGGCGCCGGGCATCCGCGCCGTCGCCTCGCCCGGCCACACCGGCGGGCATGTCTGCTTCCATGTCGAGAGCGAAGGCCAGCGGCTGCTGGTGATGGGCGACGTCGCCAACCACCACGTGCTGGCACTTGCCAACCCCGCCTGGCCCTTCGGCTTCGACGCCGACCCGGCGCAGGCCGCGGCGACGCGCCGGCGCGTGCTGGACATGGCGCGCACCGACCGCGTGCAGGTGCTGGGCTACCACTTTCCCTTCCCGGGCCTCGGGCACATCGAGGCGCGCGGGCAGGGTTTTGGGTTCACGCCCTCGCCCTGGCAGTGGGGCTGAGGCGGGCGAGGGCAAGCGCGCATCGCCGCGCGGAAAAAGCTATTCCAGCAGCTCGGCCGGCGCGGCGTAGTCCGTCTCGTAGAGATGCACGGACTTGCCGGCGCCGGGCTTCCAGTCCGGGTCGTCCCAGGCCGCCATCTTGCCGGGGTTCAGCAGGCCCTTCGGATCGGCCAGGCGCTTGAAATCCAGCTGCGCCTGGTCCACCAGCTTCATCCCGCCATCCTCCAGCGTGTAGGTGTGCGGGTTGAAGATCGGCGCGCCGTTCTCCTCGTGCAGGCGGATGATCTCGGCGAGGCGTTCCTCGGTGGTGAAGCGCACCACCTGCAGGCCGAAGGCGCAGACCGTGCCGCCGAAGCGCACGAATTCCAGGTGCAGCAGCACCTCGTCCCCGAACATCCGCTCCATCCTCGCGATCAGGTCGAGGTGGTTCGGCGCGGGGAACAGCGTCTGCAGGTAGGTGATCTGCTTGTCGGTCTTCAGAACCTGCAGCGTGGTGTGGTTCCAGGAATGTTCATACAGCGGCACCTCGGCGGCGTCCGACGGCTCGCGCAGGATCTCCGCGCCGCCATGCGATGCGATCAGCGCCGGCAGGATGTCGAGGAACGGGGGCGCGACCATGATGCAGGCCACCGAGTGCCCCGCGGGAACCCTTCCGCCCCACGATCGAAAGTGGTCCTGCGGCAGCGGCGCCGGCACCACGCAGGCGAGCTTCTTCGCGACACCATCCATGCGGCAGAAGCTGTCGGCGAAGCGCGCCGCGCCCATCAGCGTGGGGAAGGCGACGACGACATCCACCCAGTCCCAGGCGGGGGAGACCGGCATCTCGAGCTCGGTGATGATGCCGTTGGTGCCGTAGGCGTGGTTCGCCTTGTTGATGTCCGCGCCGCGCAGTTCCAGCACGCGCGGCTCGGCCTCCATCGTCATCACCTTGAGGCCGAGGATGTTCCCCGGCTCGCGCAGGATGCCGTAGGTGGTGCTGCCGATCCCCGACGACCCGCCGGCGATGAAGCCGCCGAGCGTCGCGGTGCGCTTGGTGGAGGGATGGAAGCGCAACTCCCCGCCCACCTCCCGCTTCAGATGCGCATCCAGGTCCATGATCCTGATGCCGGCTTCCGCGCGCACCAGGCCGGGCTTCGTCCAGACGACGCGGTTGAACTCGGTCATCTCCAGCACGATCCCGCCCTTCAGCGGCATCGCCTGGCCGTAATTGCCCGTGCCCGCGCCGCGCGGCGTCACTGGCACGCCCTGCGCATAGGCCGCCGAGAGCAGCGCGCGCAGTTCGGCCTCGTCGCGGGGGGCGACCAGCGCCTCGCCGGTCACCTTGTTGAGCTGGCGCTTGAGCACCGGCGAATACCAGAAGAAGTCGCGCGACTTCTGGCGCACCAGGGCGGGATCCGTGGTCCAGGCGAGGCCGGGCAGGGCCTCCATCACGGCGCTGACGGTCATGCGGCGGCGGGCTCCGGAGGTGTGAAATCGCGCATCTTGCCGGGGTTGAGCAGGCCGAGCGGGTCGGTCATCTGCTTGAAGCCGAGCTGGTCGCCCGGCACGCGGCGATAGCCGCTGCCTTCCTCGATCGTCAGCACATGCGGGTTGGCGATGCCGATGCCCTGCGCCTCGAAGGCGGCGATGATCTCATAAAGGCGCTCGGCGCTGGTCCAGCGGATGACGGGCAGCGCCGACATGGTCAGCCGCCCGCCGAAGCGGACGCATTCGGTGTGCATCCAGACCTCGTCGCGGAAGGGGATGCGCACGGCCTCCACGGCCTTGAGCGTGTCCTCGAAGGGGAAGCGGCATTGCAGGTAGCTGACGCCGCGGTCGCGCTTCAGCACCTGCAGCGTGGTGTGGTTCCAGCAGTATTCGTAGAAGGGCGTCTTCTCGGCGTCGCGCTCGGCTTCGACGGCGTCCTGCTCGGCCACGATGCGCCCGCCATGCTCGGCGGCGAGTTCGCGCAGCGCCGTCATCGCGGCGGGGGCGACCATCACCAGCGCCAGCGCATGGCCCGCCGGCACCGCTTCGGCGATGCCGCGGAAGAAGGGCGGCAGCTGGCTGTCGAAGACGCCGCACATCTTCTTCGGGATGCCGTCGGCGAAGGACAGGTCCAGCGCGAAGCGCGACGCCGGCACGAAATCCGGGAAGGCGATGGCGACGTCGCGCCAGGCCTGGGCCGGCGTCAGCGGCACGCGGATGCGCGTGAGGACCCCGGTGGTGCCATAGGTGCGGTTGACCGGATTCGCCGCGATCCCTTCCAGGTCCAGGATCCGCGGCGGGTCCTGCATGGTGGCGACGCGCGCGCCGACCAGGTTGCCGCGCTCCCGCATCGTGCCGTGGCTGATCCCGCCGACGCCGGCGCCGCCGCCGGCGACGAAGCCGCCGATGGTCGCGGTGCGCTTTGTGGAGGGCCAGAGCTTGAGTTCCCACCCGCGGTCGCGGCACCAGAGGTCGAGGTCGATCATCTTCGCCCCCGCCTCCACCTCGACGACGCCATCGGTCAGCGCAACGGGCGCGGCCATCGCCGTCATGTCCAGCAGCACGCCGCCGTCCAGCGGCACGCATTGCCCGTAGTTCCCGGTGGCGCCGCCGCGCACGGTGACCGGAACGCGTGCCGCGCGGCATTCGGTCAGCACGCGCAGCACCTCCGCCTCGTCCTTCGGCCGCGCCAGCAACTCGGCCGACTTGCCGTCCAGGCGCTGCTTCAGGATCGGGCTGTACCAGTAGAAGTCGCGGCTGCGCTGGCGCAGCAGCGCGCGGTCGGTCGCGATCTCGATCCCGTCGAGGGCGGCGGCAAGCGCGGCGATGTCAGCCATGGGGCGTCGGCTCGTTGGACAGCCAGGCGTCCACGTCGAAGGCGGCGACCTGCTGCCACAGCTCCGCCATGCGCTGGGCGGCGAAATCCAGGATCTCCTCGCCCTGTTCGGCTGTGGCGGCGGAGGCATCGCCCACCGCGCCCATCGGGTTCAGATCCTGCGCCTGCCAGGCCAGCGGCGCGCCGGCGGGCGGCGCGACGCGCGGCGCGACATTCGCCGCACCCTGCCAGCGGCTGACGAAGTTGCGGGCCTTGCCCATGTCCACCAGATGCGGCGTCAGCGCGAGCATGACGGAGGTCTCGTCGCGCCCGGCATGGATGCCGTAGGTGTTCTCGACCGGGTCGGTCTGGCTGGGCGGCTTGCCCATCCGCGCCCACATCGCGTTCACCACGAGCATGTTCGACTGGATGCGGATGCGCCGCGCCGCCAAATCCAGCGTCGAGACATTGCCGCCATGGCTGTTGACGATGACCAGCCGCTTCACCCCCGCTCGCGCCACGCTGGCGCCGATATCCGTGACGAGGTCGAGGATCGTCTCCGGCGAGGTGGTCAGCGTGCCGGGGAAGCGCAGATGCTCGACGGAGACGGCGATGCATTGCGTCGGCAGCACCAGCACCGGCAGCTCGGCCGGGATGCGCGCCAGCGTGCGCCCGACGACGCCGCCATTGATGGTGGTGTCCACCGAGACCGGCAGATGCGGCCCATGCTGCTCGATGCTGGCCACGGGCAGCACGGCGACCGTGTTGGCCGGCAGGTCGCGGAAGGCCGGCCAGGGCAATTCCTGCCAGTGGCGGGTGGGGAGGGGCATCGTGCTCATGCCAGCTTGAGGTCGGTCGCGGCCGGCAGGAAGGCCGGGTCGTAGATGTCGGACGCCGTCATCGGGCGGACGATGGCGAAGGCGTCGCGCACGCTGTCGATGCTGCGCTGCAGCCGCACGGTGTCCACGCGCCCAAAACCGTTCTGGCGCACATGCGGCGTGAAGGTCAGGCGTTCGAGCGACATGCGCAGCCGCTCCGTCTCCAGCGCCACGTCGGTCAGCGGCTCGCGGCGGCGCATGTTCATGATGGCGGCCTGCGGGTCGGACAGGCTCTCGTACTGCGCGCGGATCAGGCCGCGGATCAGGCCGGTGACGGCGCGCGGATTGGCCTGCGCCCAGCGCCGGCTGGTGATCAGCGAGGTCGCGTAGAAATCCGCGCCGACATCGCTGAACAGCATCGTCACGATGTCCTGTTCCGGGATGCCGAGCCCGCGCAGCGAGAAGATGCCCGAGGTGATGAAGCCGGTGATCGCATTCGCGCGGCCCTGCGCCAGCATCGGCTCGCGCAGCTGCGGCGTCACCGTCTGCCAGCGGACGCTGGATGCATCGAAGCCCGCGGCGCGCGCGAAGGCGGGGAAGAGCTGCCGGCCCGCATCGCTTTCCGGGGACGCGATCAGCTTGCCCGCCAGGTCGCGCGGCGTGCGGATGTTCTCCCGCCGCAGCGTCATCACCGCCAGCGCCGTCGCGTCATAGACGATGAAGGGCGTGAACAGGTCCACATCCGGCCGCTCCAGCCGCAGGCGGATGGTGGGGTTCAGGTCGGCGACGCCGACATCATAGGCGCCGGAGCTGATCTTGATGGGCACGTCGCCCGAGCCGAAGCCGCGGTCCATCGTGACGTTCAGCCCGGCCTCGCGGAAATAGCCGCGGTCGAGCGCCAGCAGGAAGGCCGCCTGCGGCCCCTGGAAAGCCCAGTCCAATGTGAAGCGCACATCGAGCAACTGCTGCGCCTGGACGGCGGGCGCGGCGAGGGCGGAGGCCCCGGTCAGGGCAAGGGCGTCTCGGCGGCGGATCACGGCGTCTCTCCGGCGTTTCGGTGCGTGTTTGGCCCGCCCCGTATGCCAGGACAGGGCCGCCGTGGGTAGCAAGCCGCGGACCAGCGGGCACCCGGGCGTGCCGGTACGCCGCCCTGCCCAAGCATCGCGCAGCCTGCCCGCGGGGCGGGCAGCCTGGCCTGCGGCGCCGCCCCGCTGGGCTGGACGGCGCTGGTCCGCCGCTTGCACGATGCGGGACCGGCCGATGCGAAGAGGGCAAGCCACCATGCGGGTGACCGAGACGCCGATCCTCCAGAAATTCTGGTACCCCGTCATGCCGCTGGAGATGCTGAAGGAAGGCCCGAAGCCCTTCACGCTGCTCGGCCGGAACATCGTGCTGTGGGTGGACGGCAGCGGCGCGCCGGCCGCGATGGACGACCGCTGCTGCCACCGCACCGCCAAGCTGTCCAAGGGCTTCTACAGCAATGGCTGGCTCGCCTGCGGCTACCATGGCTGGGAATTCGGCGCGGACGGCCGCGTGATGCGCGTGCCGCAGCGCCCGGTGGACCGCCAGGGCGCCACCAACATGCGCGTCCCCGCCTATCGCGCCGCCGCGCGCTACGGCTATGTCTGGGTCGCGCTCGACGAGCCGCTCTTCGATATCCCCGATTTCGAGGAGGAGGCGGAGGGCTGCCGCCGCATCGACGAATTCTACGAGGTCTGGAACTGCGCCGGCCTGCGCCTGATGGAGAACAGCTTCGACAACGCGCATTTCTCCTTCGTCCATCGCCGCAGCTTCGGCGACCAGGGCCACCCCGAGCCGGCGAAGCTGGAGGTCGAGGAATACGACGACGGCTTCCTGTTCATCACCGAGGTTCCCGTCCGCAACCCGGAGATCCAGAAGAAGGTGCTGCGGATGGAAAGCGACACCACGGTGCGCATGATGCGCGGCCGGTGGTACATGCCCTTCATGCGCAAGCTGCGCATCCGCTACCCGAACGGGCTGAGCCATTCGATCATCACGGCCGCGACCCCGATCGACGATGCCTCCAGCCAGGTCGTGCAGTTCGTCTACCGCAACGACACCGAGGCCGACGCGAAGGCCGAGGACATCATCGCCTTCGACCGCATCGTGACGGAAGAAGACCGCGACATCCTGGAAAGCACGGATTACGATGTGCCCCTCGACCAGGCGGGCATCGAGATGAACATGCCGTCCGACCGCCCCGGCGTGCTGATGCGGCGGATGCTGCTGAAGCTGCTGGAGCAGCAGGCGGCGCCCGCGCAGAAGCAGGCGGCGGAGTAGCGACGATGGACGGGATGACCACGCAGGGCCTGCCCCGGACGCCGGGGCTGGACGACAGCGCGCTGGGGCCGCTGGCGTCGCGCTACATGTCGGTGGCGGCGCTGCCGTGGAAGCCCACGCCCTTCCCGGGCATTGAGATGAAGGTGCTGATGGAGCAGCCCTCGACCGGCCTGCTGACCGCGCTGTTCCGCTGGGCGCCAGGCAGCGCATTGCCGCTGCACGAGCATGTCGACATCGAGCAGACCTATGTGCTCGAAGGCCGCCTGGTGGATGAGGAAGGCGAGGTCCTGGCCGGCGACTACGTCTGGCGCCCCGCCGGCAACCGCCACGTCGCGCGCGCGCCGGATGGCGCGCTGGTGCTGTCCTTCTTCCTGCGGCCCAACGTGTTCCTGGACGGGCCGCAGGCGGGGACGGAACTGAAGTGACGCTGCGCGTCCCTGTCCCCTGACGGGGCGGGGGGCGCCGGCCAGCCACGCATCGGCCCGGGGGCTCTCAGCCCACTTCGCCGTCCGTCATGCTGCCGGAGGGTGCGTGCCGTCAGGCCCGCTGCCGCGCCCGCCAGGGCGCGAGCGCGACCGCGGCCGCCTCCGCCCAGAGCGGGGCGGCCTCGACCGGATCGAGATGGTGGTCCCGCACATCCGGCGCGCGGAAGCGGCGGTGGATCACGCCCGTCGCCGGGTCCAGCAGCCGCGGCGTGAAGTCGTGGAAGCGCAGCCCAATGCGCGCGACCTCCGCGGCCAGCGCCGCGTTGTAGCGCAGCGTCAGGGCCGTGCGCTCGACCTGATTCTGCTGCACCTCGCGCCGCAGGTGCTGCACCTCGCCATCCAGCTCGCCATCCCCGATGGTCGGCAGGACGGCGGAGGTGACCAGCGCATCCTCGTAGCCGGCTTCGCGCACCTCGCGCAGGAAGCCGCAATAGGCGGCGATGGACTGCGCCACCTGCTCCTCCACCGATTCGCCGTAGCGCTGCGCGCGAACCCAGACGACGAAGCCGCAATCGACCTCGCCGAGCTGGAAGATCGGGATCAGGTCCGGCTTCGCCGGCAGCAGGTGGCGGCGGAAGACCTTCAGCGCCTGGGTCTTGGACGTCGGGTGCCGCAGCCCCACCGCCGTCGCGCCGCCACGGTGGACGAATTCGGCGGCGAAGCCGCGCAACAGGCCGCGCTGCTTCGCGGTCTCGACCGCGCGCACATGGCTGTCGCCGAGGAAGACGAGCTTCGGAAGCTTCCCCATTCGGGTCCTCCCTCGCCGAGGCGCCTGGCGGTGCCGGCGGGCCGGAAGCTGGGGGGGCCGCACCGCGCGCGCCGACACCCGCCGCCCGCGCGACCGCCGCGGCCGGCTGACGAAAGAAGAGGTTCGGAGAGGCTTCGGTCGCCGCCGCTCCCGCTCCGCCGTCCGCGCCGCCGCCAGGCAGGTCATCCCGGCAGCATCCGGTGGGCACGACAACAACCCCTGGTCAAGATTTCCGTGCCAGGCTCGCCGCATGGAGATGGTGAACGGCTATCCCTGCCGCGACTGCGCCGATGTGGCGAAGGCGAAACGCGGCATCGATCCCGTCGGCCCCGCGCCGGCCGCGCGCCTGGCCACCGAGCCGAGCCGGCCGGAACCGCCGCCGTTCCGGCCTGATCCGTCGCGGCTTCTCGACCTGCAGGCTTGATGGCGGGACGGCACGGGAAAGGACTGCCGCCCGGGCAGGCGGCGGCAGGGCGCGCCGAACCGCGCACCGCGCGACGCGTTGCCGGCAGGCCCCATCCGGAAGGCCTGCCATGATCCGACGCCTCGCCGCAGCCCTGCTGCTTGCCGCCACGCCCGCGATGGCGCAGCAGCCATCGCCGACGCTGGAGACGGTGCGCGCGCGCGGACAACTCGTGTGCGGCGTGTCGGGCGAATCGCCGGGCTTTTCGCTGCCCGACCAGCGCGGCGACATGCGCGGGCTGGATGCGGATGTCTGCCGCGCCGTGGCCGCCGCCGCGCTGGGCGATGCGGGGCGCGTGCGCTTCGTCAGCCTCTCGCCACAGGCGCGCTTCACGGCGCTGCAATCCGGCGAGGTGGACCTCCTGGTGCGCAACACCGGCTGGACCCTGACGCGGGAAGCCTCGCTCGGCCTGATGATGGCCTTCGTCAACTACCATGACGGCACGGCCTTCGTGGTGAAGGAAAGCGCCGGCGTCGCCTCGGCGACCGAGCTCGACGGCGCGTCGGTGTGCCTGATCCCCGGCACCAGCACGGAGCTCGATGTCGCGGAGTTCTTCCGCACGCGCCGCATCGCCTTCCAGCCGGTGCAGATCGGTGGCGTGAACGAGGTGCAGCAGGCCTTCCTCGCCGGGCGCTGCGATGCCTGGGCGAATGACGGCTCCTATCTCGGCGCCTTCCGCGCGCAGCACGCCAATGTTGGGCTGCGCGTTCTGCCGGAGCGGCTGTCGAGCGAGCCGGTCGGCGCGATGGTGCGCAAGGGCGACGACCGCTGGTTCGACCTGGTGCGCTGGACGGGCTACGCGCTGATCGCCGCGGAGGAGCTCGGCGTGACCGCCGCGAATGTCGATGAGAAGCGGGGCGATTCCGACCCGGCCGTGCAGCGCCTGACCGGGGCGACGGGCGATCTCGGCCAGGCGCTCGGCGTGGACAATGGCTGGGCCGCCGCGGCGATCCGTGCCGTCGGAAATTACGGCGAGACGTTTGGGCGCAACCTCGGCCCGCTCGGCCTGGAACGCGGGCCGAACCGGCTGGCGCGCGATGGCGGGCTGATGTGGGCGCCCTCGCTGCGCTGATGCGCGGCGCGGGAAGACGGCGCCTCCACCCGGATCGGCACGCGCGCCCGGAAAACCCTCCCCCGCGCGGCGGGGGAGGGCGGCAGGCGGCTACAGCCCCGCCTGGCTGACGAACTTGGTGTTCAGATAGGCCTCGATCGCCTCCGACCCGCCTTCGCTGCCGTAGCCGGAATCCTTGACGCCGCCGAAGGGCACTTCCGGCAGCGCCAGGCCGAGATGGTTGATCGTCATCATCCCCGTCTCGACTCGCGAGGCGATCGCGTTGGCCGTCTTCGCGCTGCGCGTGAAGGCGTAGGAGGCGAGGCCGAAGGGCAGGCGGTTCGCTTCCTCCACCACCTCGTCCAGCTCGCCGAAGGGCGCGATCATGGCGAGCGGCCCGAAGGGCTCCTCGTTCATCATGCGCGCGTCCCTGCTGACGCCGGTCAGCACGGTCGGCTGGTAGAAATAGCCCTTGTTGCCGATGCGCTCGCCGCCGGTGCGGACCTCCGCGCCCTTCTGGCGGGCATCGGCGACCAGGCCTTCCACCCAGGGCACGCGGCGGTCATGCGCCAGCGGGCCCATCTGCGTGTCCTTGTCCATCCCGTCGCCGACCTTGAGCCCCGCGGCGATGGCGACGAAGCGGTCGACGAAGGTGTCGTACAGCTTCTGCTGCACCAGGAAGCGCGTCGGCGAGACGCAGACCTGGCCGGCATTCCGGAATTTTGCGGCTGCCAGCGTCTTCGCGGCGAGCTCGACATCCGCGTCGTCGAAGACGATCGCCGGCGCATGGCCGCCGAGTTCCATCGTCACGCGCTTCATGTGCGCGCCGGCCAGCGCCGCGAGATGCTTGCCGATCGGCGTCGATCCCGTGAAGGTCACCTTGCGGATCACCGGATGCGGGATGAGGTATTCGCTGATTTCCGCCGGCACGCCATAGACCAGGTTCGCCACGCCCGCCGGCAGGCCGGCATCGGCGAAGGCGCGCACCAGCGCGGCAGGCGAGGCCGGCGTCTCCTCCGGCGCCTTCACGATGATCGAGCAGCCGGTGGCGACAGCGGCGGAGAGCTTGCGCACCACCTGGTTGATCGGGAAGTTCCACGGCGTGAAGGCGGCGACGGGGCCGACGGGCTCCTTCACCACCAGCTGGTAGATGCCCTCGCCGCGCGCCGGGATCACGCGGCCATAGGCGCGACGGGCTTCCTCGGCGAACCAGTCGATGATGTCGGCGGCGGCCATCACCTCGACGCGGGCTTCCGCGACGGGCTTGCCCTGCTCCAGCGTCATCAGCCGCGCGACCTCGTCGGCGCGGCCGCGCAGGATGTCGGCAGCCTTGCGCATCAGCTTCGCGCGATCATAGGCCGAGACCTTGCGCCAGGCAGCAAAACCCTTGGCGGCGGCGTCCAGCGCCTCGTCCAGGTCGTCCTTCGAGGCATGGGCAACCTGGCCGATCACCTCCTCGTTGGCGGGGTTCAGCACGGGCAGCGTGCGGCCGCTGCGCGCTGGGCGCCATTCGCCGGCGATGAACAGATGCGTGTCGGGATAGGTCACGGGCGAGCTCCTCCGAGCGGTTCTTCTGTGGGCAGGGTTACTGGCACGCCGGCGCGGCGGAGGGAACCGGCGCGGCGCGGAGCCTGCCATGCAGGGCCCATTCGATCGCATCCTCCAGCCGGTCGTCGCCCCAGAACACTTCCCCGCGCACCACGAAGCTCGGCGAGCCGAAGACGCCGAGGCGCCTGGCTTCCGCCGTCTCCGCCGCCAGCGCCGATCCCACCTCCTCGCTCGCGGCCAGCGCGAGGATGCGCGCCAATTCGTCGCCCAGCCCGATGGCGGCGAAGGTGCGGCGCAGATTCGCCTCGCTGCCGTTGCCGATGCCCTCGGCGAACCACAGGCGATAGGCTTCCCGCAGATAGGCCGCGCCCCAGCCTTCCCGCACGCCGACCATCGCCACGGCGTTGGCCCGCCCGACATCAGGCGCCGGATAGGGGAAGGGGACGCGGACCGGCAGGCCGTGGCGCGCGGCGCGGCGTTCGATGTCGCGGCGCATATGCGCCATCTTCGCCGTGCCTTCCAGGAACGGCAGCTGCGTCGCGCCGGTCAGCGCGCCCACGCTGCGGATCGGCCGCAGCCGCACCTCCACATCGGCCGCCCGCGCCAGTGCCTCGTAGCGGCCGACGGTCAGGTAGGTGTAGGTGCTGGCCGAGGTGAACCAGAAATCCAGGCCTGCCCGCGCCATCGCCCGAGAACCTCCGATCAGCTGTTGGGCCCGCGCTCCATCGCATAGGGCTGCCAGCGCAGCAGCCCCGATGCCGCCAGCACCTGCGGGTTGACGCAGGACATCGGCCAGCGGCCGGACAGCACCAGCGCGAGCTCCTGGCCCGCGCGGCGCTTGCGCGCCTCGTCGAAGCGCGCGCTGGCGCTGGCGTTGTGCGGCGAGAGGATCACATGCGGCATGCCGATGAGCGGACTGTCCGCGGGCAGCGGCTCCACCTCGAACACATCCAGGCCCGCGCCGGCGATGCGCCCTTCCGCCAGCGCGGCGACCAGCGCCGGCTCGTCCACCGTCGGGCCGCGGCCGGTGTTGATGAAGATCGCGCTCGGCTTCATGCGCGCGAAGTGCGCGGCACCCAGCATCCGCCGCGTCTCCGCCGTGTCCGGCGCGTGCATCGACACGAAGTCGGATTGCGCCAGCACCTGGTCGAGGCTGGCGGGCACCACGCCATGCGCCGCGATGGTCAGCTCGTCGACATAGGGGTCATGGGCCAGCATGCGCAGCCCGAAGGCCGCCGCGCGCTTCGCGACAAGCCGCGCCACGCGCCCGAAGGCGACGAAGCCAAGCGTCGAGCCCATCAGCCGCGGCACCTTGTTCAGCTGCGGCCTGCCCTGCGCCCAGCGGCCTTCGCGCACGCAGCGATCCTGCTCGATGCAGCGGCGATGCGCGGCGAGCAGCAGCATCATCGC
Organism: Acetobacteraceae bacterium; assembly: GCA_027487675.1. GTDB lineage: Bacteria > Pseudomonadota > Alphaproteobacteria > Acetobacterales > Acetobacteraceae > Falsiroseomonas. The sequence goes on from JAIYDD010000288.1 coordinate 14,283, forward strand.
GTGGTCGGCCACTTCCTCGATGAAGGTGTCGGGGCAGTTCGTCACCGGGATGCCGCGCGCGGTCGCGGCCGTGACGTCCACATAGTCCACGCCGACGGTGGCGCAGGTGATCACCTTCGCGCGCGGCGCGGCCGCGATCATCCGCGCGGTCAGCTTCATGCCCTTGGGGTAGATCGCATCCGCGCCTGCGGCCTCGGCGAGGAAGGCGTCCTCGGTCGGCGCGTGCTCGACGATCTCGGCGCCGAGGCGCGCCAGCGCCTCCATCTCGAAGCCGTAGCCGGCCGGCGCGCCGAGCGCCGGCGTCAGGATGCGCGGCCCTGTCATGTCGTTCCCCCCGTTCCCGAGGCGATGGACGTTGCTCTAGCCTTCGACCATCGGCAAGGGGAGGGACATCGCATGGCAAGGCTGCGCGGGAAGGTGGCCTGGGTGACGGGCGCGGGCAGCGGCATCGGGGAGGCGGCGGCGCTGCAACTCGCCGAGGAAGGGGCCGCCATCGTGCTGACCGGCCGGCGCCGCGAACCGCTGGAGGATGTGGCCGCCCGCATCGCCGCCGCCGGCGGCATGGCGGAGGTGCAGCCGGCGGACCTGATGGACGCCGCGCAGGCCAAGGCGATCGGCGCCTTCATCGCATCGCGCTTCGGGCGGCTCGACATCCTGGTCAACAATGCCGGGCTGAACATCACGCCGCGCCAATGGGCGGTGCTGACGCCGGAGGGCGTGGACGAACTCGTCCGCGGCAATCTCTCCTCCGCCTTCTACTGCGTGACGGTGGCGCTGCCCTTCATGCGCGGGCAGCGCGACGGGGTACTGATCCACACGGCGTCCATGGCCGGGCGCAACATCTCGCTGCTCAGCGGGCCGGGCTACACCGCGGCGAAGCACGCCGTCGTCGCGATGAGCCACACCATCAACCAGGAGGAATGCGTCAACGGCATCCGCTCCACCGTGATCTGCCCGGGCGAGGTGGCGACGCCGATCCTCGACAAGCGCCCGAACCCCGTCCCGCCCGAGGAACGCGCGAAGATGGTGCAGAGCGAGGATGTCGGCGACCTGATCCGCTACGTCGCCTGCCTGCCGCCGCATGTCTGCCTGAACGAGGCCTGGATCACGCCGACGCACAACCGCGGCTACGTCGCGGCGCTGTCGCGGAAGCTGTGACGGCGCGCGCGGCGCCTCACTCCGCCCGCAGCAGGCGCCGCCCCCGCGTCCAGCCGCGCGCGAGCGCCCGGCAATGGCAGGCCACATGCGGCGCGACCTCCTCGCACCAGGCGCGGATCGCCGCGTTGGTGGTGCGCAGGCGGTCGGCGGCTTCCTGCGCCTCGCGCGCCAGCTTCGCCTCGTCCAGGCCCAGCACGCGGCGGTCGCGCAGCTTCCACTCGCCGGCGACCATCACGTCGGCGACCGCGCTGCCATCCTCGGTCCAGACCAGCTGGTTCGCCGCGTCGTTGAAGGGCGCCCAGTTCACATGGGCGAGGTCGAGCAGCACGATGTCGGCGGCCTTGCCCGGCTCGAGGCTGCCGCCTTCGTCATGGCCGACCAGGTGCGAGGAGCCGCGGGTCGCCAGCCGCACTGTCTCCGCCGTGCCGAGCCAGTCGGCTTCCTCCGCGTCTTCCCAGAGGCGGGAGGCGAAGGCGGCGAGCCGCATCGCCTCGAACATGTTCTGGTTGTCGGAGGAGGAGGAGCCGTCGGTGCCGATGCCGACATGCACGCCGGCGCGGATCGCCGCGCGCACCGGCGCGATGCCGGAGGCGAGGCGCATATTGGCGCCCGGGTTGTGCGACAGCCCCGCGCCGCGCTTGCCCAGCAGTTCGAGGTCGGACTGCGTCAGCCAGACCCCATGCGCGACGCTGAACCAGCGCCCGACCAGGCCGAGCCTGTCCATGTGCTCCAGCAGCGTCGCGCCGCCGTAGCGGATCTCTCCGCCGGCGGCCTGGTAGCGGGCCTCGGCGACATGGGTCTGCATCGGCAGCCCGTATTCGGCCGAGAGCGCGCGGCAGCCCTTCAGGAAATCGTCGGTGCCGTGCAGCGGGATGGTCGGCGCGCAGCCGAGCCGGATATTGCGGCGGCTGTGCGACCAGGATTGCGCGGCGCTGCCGATGGCGCCGAGGATCTCCTCCGCCGAAGCCGCGCGCATCGCCGCGGCGCGGGCGCGGAAGGGTTCGGGCAGCGCCTCGACCAGGCCCGGCGTGGCCTGGAAGAAGGTCAGGTCGCCCACCATCGGCGCCAGCACGGCGCGCAGGCCGACCGTGGCGTAGGCCTCCGCCATCGCATCCAGGCCATCGAGCGTGGGGGCGGGAAATTCGGCCGGCAGGTCGAACGCCGCGGTGCAGCCCTTCCTCAGCATCTCCACGGCGGTCAGCGTGGTGGAGAGCTGCTTGTCCGCCAGCGTCCGCCCGCCGCTGATCCAGGGCGCATGCGCCAGCAGCAGCGCCAGGTCCCACTTGTCGCCGGACCCCTTGGCGAGCCCGCCATGGCCATGCGTGTGGCCGTTCACCAGGCCCGGGATCGCCAGCCGGCCCGAGGCATCGTGCGGCTTCGCATCCGGCACCTCGGTGCCCGGCGGCAGCAGCGCGGCGATGCGCCCGTCCTCGATCAGCAGTTCGGCGAAGGGCGCTGCGGTCGCATCCGCCGACAGCACGCGCGCGCCGCGCACCAGAAGCTTCGCCATGGCCGTCCTCGTGCCGAACCGGGCGGGGGGCGGGCTGCCCCCCGCGCAGACCTCAGACCATGCGCTCGGAACGCGGCGGCAGGAAGCGGTCGGTGAACATGCTCTCCGCGGTCGGCGGGTTGGCAACCCCCAGCGCCTCCGCGTTCACCGTGACCAGCGTGCGGGCGCGGTCCATGTCGAGGTGGCCGAGCCCGTTGGCGCGGGTGTTCGGCGTCAGGATGGAACGGTCGCGCGTCATCGCGAAGCGGCGGGCTTCCAGCGCCTCGTCGAACAGCGGCTCGCGCCGCTTGAGGGAGGCCATGCCGCCGGGGACGTCGTTCAGCAGCAGCTTCAGCCCCTCGACCGAGGCCTTGACGAAGCGCGCCGCCGTGTCCGCGTTGCGCTCCAGCCAGTCCGCGCGGACGAAGACGCCGGAGCCGAAGATGTCGAGCCCGTTCTCCGCATAGGGCCAGCCGAGGATCTGGTCCTCCGCGATGCCGAGCCCGACGAGGTTGAAATGCACGGTGAACAGGAAGCCCGTCACCGCATCCACCTGGCCCTGGCGCAGCATGGTGTCGCGCAGGTTCGCCGCCATCGAGGTCCAGCGCACGCTGCGCGCATCGATCCCGGCGGCGCGGGCGAAGGCGGGGAACAGCATGCGGCTGCCCTCGCCTTCCGGCGCGCCGAGGTTGCGGCCGGCGACATCCTGCGGCCGGTTGATGTTGCGCCCGCGCAGCGTGACGATCGCCGCCGCGGTGCGGTCGAACACGGGGTAGAGCATCACCAGCCGGTTCTGCGGGTTGTCGGCGTTGAACTTCACCGCGCCGGCGAAGTCCGCGAAGCCGATGTCATAGGCGCCCGACCCCACCTTCACCAGCGTGTCGCCCGAGCCGAAGCCGCGGTCCATGCGCACGGACAGGCCTTCCCGCCGGTAGATGCCGCGGTCATCGGCCAGCGACCACATGGCGTGGTTGCCCTGCAGCGCCCAATCCAGGCTGAAGCGCAGCGCGGTCTGCGCGGCGGCGCTGCGCATCACGGGCAGCGGCAGCGCGGCGCCGGCGGTGGCGGCAAGCAGGTGGCGGCGGCGGATCATGCGGGGGCGGTCCTTGCTTCGGGGGCGGGCGCGTCCGGCCAACCATACCGCGGATTCGGGGCCTGTCACCGCCCGGGCGGCGGGCGAAGCGCCGCATCCGGGCAGGCGCCTGCCGCGCGCTTGGGCAGCCTGCTCCGCCGGCGTCAGCCCCGCCCGGCGCCGCGCGCCAGGTACAGCGTCGCCGCCACCATGATCAGCGTGCCCCACAGCAGGTGCCAGCCCGGCGCTTCCGCGAAGAACACCGCGCCCAGCACGGCCGAGGCCGGGATCTGCACATATTCCATCGGCGCCAGCAGCCCGACCGGCGCCCGCCGCACCGCCCAGGAGGCGAGGAAATCCCCCACCACGGCGAGCAGCGAGCCCAACACGATCAGCCCCACCGCGAACCAGGACGGCGTGACCCAGACCAGCGCGCTGATCGGCCCGTAGAAGGCGACGGTGGCGATCGCATACCAGGCGACGACGCGCCCCGGCGGCTCGGTCGCCGACAGGCGCTTGATGGCGATCAGCACCAGCGCCCCGGTGACGCCGCCGCCGAGTGCCGCCAGCGTGCCGGCCGAGAGCCCTTCGGCGAATTCCGCGCCCGGTGCCACGATGATCAGCACGCCCGCGAAGCCGATCGCCGCGGCGATGGCGCGGTCCCAGCCGATGCGCTCGCCCAGCAGCAGGAAGGCCAGCGGCAGCGCCCAGAGCGGGCGGGCATGCATGATGGCAATCGCCTCGGCCAGCGGCAGCCACAGGATCGCCAGCATGTGCAGGAAGAAGCCGGCAAGCCCGGCCGCCGCGCGGAACAGGTGCGCGCCCGGCTGGCGCGTCGGCAGGTCGCGCCAGCCGCCGCGCAGCAGCCAGGGCAGCAGCACCAGCACGGTGACCAGCCCGCGCGCGAAGGGCATCAGCGCGACCGGCAGGCCTTCCTGCATCGCGCCGCGGAAGCAGGCGCCCATCGCGGCGAAGCACAGGCAGCAGGCCACCATCAGCCCCATGCCCGCCAGGGCGCGGCGCGCGTCCCGGGCAGGCGGGCTGGGCGTGGTCATCGCGGCAAGGCTACGCCCGGGCGCGGCGCGCGCAACGGGGGCGGTCGCGCGTCACCATGCCGGCGGGACCCGAGCCCGGGCCGCAGCGCCCGCCGGCCTGGCGCGGACCGCCATCCCGGGCATGGTGCCCGGGCCGCTCAGCGCCGTTCGGCGGCGAGCTCCGCCTCCAGCTCCTTGATGCGGGCCGTCAGCGTGGTGCGGAGCGAAGGCGAGGCATGCGGCTTCAGCCCGGCCAGCGTGTCCTTCAGCTCGGCCAGCAGCTTGCGCTTCTCCTGCGCGGTGCGGCGGATCGGGCGGTTGTCGGAGAACTGGCCGTCATGGGATCGCATCGCCCACCTCCCGTGTGAAGTCCTGGCGTTTCGTGTCCTGGCCGCGCGCGCAGGTAGCCCCCGGGGACCGGATGAATCCCGTTGGAAAACAAAGCGCTGGGCCATGATCGGCGCGCCGGTCGGCGCCCCGCATGGCATAGGGGGGCGCCGCGCGTGCGTCAACGCGCGGGCTGCCGCACTGTCTTGCCAGCCGCCGCCGCCCGGCGCATCAACGCCGCGGGCCCGCCGGGCCGCGCAACGAAGAGGGAGACGCGTCGATGCCGACCGCCACCAAGCCCGCCGGCCATGCGGCCATCCCGCCCGGCACGGGCGGCGCCTCGCGGCGCGGGCTGCTGCTGGGCGCGGCCGGCGCCCTGGCGGCGCCGCGGCTGCTCGGCGCCCAGCCGGCCCCGGTGCGGCTCGGCATCCTCCAGCCCGTGACCGGCGCGCTGGCGCAGGATGGCGAGTACGGGCGCCTCGGCGCGGAGCTGGCAATCAACGAGATCAATGCGGCGGGCGGCATCCGCGCGCTGGGCGGCGCGCAGATCCAGATGGTGTTCGGCGACGCGCGCTCGAACCCCGAGGGCGGCACGGCGGAAGTCGAGCGCATGCAGGGCGAGGGCGTGGTGGCCGTGGTCGGCGGCTTCGCCAGCCCGATCTGCCTGGCGGCGTCGCAGGCGGCCTCGCGCTACGACCTGCCCTACATCGTCGATGTCGGCGTGTCCGACCAGATCGTCTCCCGCGGGCTTCGCAACACCTTCCGCTTCGGGCCGGGCTTCGGCGCCGTCACCCGCGCCGCGCTCGACAACCTGGTCACGCTGAACAACGCGGCCGGGCGCCCCGCGCGCACCGTTGTCGTGGTGCATGAGGACGGGCTGTTCGGATCGGGCATGGCGCGCCTGATGGGCAACGAGCTGCCGAGCCGCGGCTTCGAGATCCTGGAGACGATCAGCCACCCGACGCCGGCGCGCGACATGTCCAACATCGCGCTGCGCATCCGCGCGCTGAACCCGGACCTGATCATCCCGTCGAGCTACTACGCCGAGTTCGTGCTGCTGTCGCGCACCCTGCAGCAGCGCCGCATCCGCCCGAAGGGCATCTACTGCGTGCTGAACGGTGCCGCGTCCAACTTCCGCTTCGTGCGCGAATTCCCCGATGCGGCGAACCTGGTGATGGACGTCAACCACTGGGCCGATCCGCGCAAGCCGAAGACCGCCGAGCTGCGCCGCCAGGTGGAAGCCACCAACCGCTTCTGGCTGTACAACACGCCGCTGAACTATTCGGCGGTGATGCTGGTGGTGGACGCGCTGGAACGCGCCGGCCGCGCCGACCGCGTGGCGCTGATCGAGGCGCTGGCCGCGACCGGGCCGGGCTTCGACCGCCACATCATGCCCTATGGCCCGACGCGCTTCGTGAACGGCCAGAACCAGTCGGCCCAGGCGGTGAACACGCAGGTGCAGGACAACGACATCAGGGTGATCTTCCCGGCCGACTTCGCCGATGCGCGGCCGGTCTTCCCCTGGCCGACCTGATATACATGGACGCCCTCGATCGCCGGGCGGCCGCTCCGCTGCCTTGGCTTCGTCGCGCCGGAGGCGCGCCTCCGGCGCGACGCACATGCCGCGGCGGCCCTTCGGCCGCTCGCCCGGGCTGAAGGACGCCCGGGCGCATGAGATCCTACCCGCCGGAGATCGTCGCGGAGGCCGTGCTGAACGGCCTCCTCACCGGCGCCGTCTATGGGCTCGTGGCGCTGGGCCTCACGCTGGTCTACGGCGTGCTGCACATCATCAACTTCGCCCATGGCGCGCTGCTGACGCTGGCGATGTACGGCGCCTTCGTGGCGTGGTCGGTGTTCGGCCTCGATCCCTATGTCGCGATCCTGCCGCTGGTGCCGATCTTCTTCGCGCTCGGCTATGGCGTGCAGCGCTTCGTCATCGGGCCGGCCAGCCGGGGGGATGATTCCAACATCCTGCTGGTGACGCTCGGCCTGTCCATCGTGCTGGAGAACGGGCTGCTGGCCATCTTCCGGTCCGACACGCTGTCGGTGCAGGTTCCCTACGCGATGGAGGTGGTGGAGCTCGGGCCCATGCTGCTCGGCTTCCCGCGCGTGGTCGGCTTCGGCGTGGCGTTCCTGGTCGCGCTGGTGCTGTTCGTGGTGCTGGGCATGACGGACACCGGGCGGGCGATCCGCGCGGTGGCGAAGGAACGCACCGGCGCGGCGCTGGTCGGCATCGATGTGCGCCACGTCTACGCCGTGACCTTCGGCATCGGCACGGCGTGCCTGGCGGTCGCGGCCTGCCTGCTGCTGCCCTTCTTCTACGTGAACCCGCGCGTCGGCAACGCCTTCGTGCTGGTGGCCTTCACGATCGTGGTGCTCGGCGGCATGGGCAGCGTGCCGGGCGCACTGCTGGGCGGGCTGTTCATCGGCGTGGTGGAGAGCCTGTCGGGCCTCTATTTCGGCGAGAGCCTCGGCCAGATCGGCATCTTCCTGATCTTCATCCTGGTGCTGCTGTTCCGCCCGACCGGCCTGTTCGGGGCGAAGGCGTGACGCCGCGCGACCTGCTGCCGATCGCCGGCTTCGCCGCCGCCGCGGCGCTGCTGCCGCTGTTCGTGACGGCCGGCACCTGGCTGAACTTCATGATCTTCACGCTGATCATCTGCCTCGCCGCGCAGGGCTGGAACATCCTGGGCGGCTTCGGCGGGCAGTACAGCTTCGGCCATGCGGCCTTCTTCGGCACGGCAGCCTATGGCACCGCAATCCTGCAGCTGCGCTACGGCGTGAACCCCTATCCGGCCTTCGCGGCCGGCATCGCCGCGGCCGCGGCAGTGGGCTGGATCATCGGTGTCCTGGCGTTCCGCTCCGGCCTGCGCGGCAGCTATTTTGCCCTCGTCACGCTCGCCTTCGCCGAGGTGTTCCGGGTCCTGGCCAACTCCGCGGAGGTCACGGGCGGCGCGGCCGGCCTGCTCATCAAGCTCGATGTGCGACCGGAGAACTTCCAGTTCGAATCGCGCGCCAACTTCTATTGGATCGCATTGGCGCTCGTCACCGGCGCGCTGGTGCTGACGCGCTGGCTGGAACGCTCGCGGCTCGGCGCGCAGCTCGTCGCGGTGCGTGAGAACGAAAGCGCGGCGCGCGCGCTCGGCGTGGATGCGCTGTCGGTCAAGCTCTCGGCCATCACGCTGTCGGGCGCCGTCACCGGCGCGGCGGGCGGGCTCTACGCGCAGTACTTCCTGTATCTCGACGCCAACATCGCCTACGGCACCTGGATCAGCGTCGAGGCGCTGCTGGCGCCGATCATCGGCGGCGCGGGCACGGTCTTCGGCCCGGTGCTGGGCGGCATCATCCTGCACAGCCTGGCGGAGTTCACCAAGACGCTGGTCGGCCGCATCCCGGGCGTGGATCTGGTGATCTTCGGCGCGCTGCTGATCCTGGTGGTCCGCTTCCCGCCGCGCGACATCCCTGGCCTGCTGAAGCGGTGGCGTCGATGAGCCGCGTGAGCTTCCTGTCCGTCCAGGGCGTATCCAAGCGCTTCGGCGGGCTGCTCGCGGTGTCCGACGCCAGCTTCGAGGTCGCGGAGGGCAGCATCACCGGCCTGATCGGCCCGAACGGCGCGGGCAAGACGACGCTCTTCGCCATCGCCTCGGGCTTCGAGCAGCCGACGACGGGCCGCGTCATTTGGCGCGGCGAGGACATCACCGGCCGCCCGCCGCACCGCCTGGCGCAGGATGGACTGGCGCGCACCTTCCAGATCGTGCAGCCCTTCGCCGGCCTGAGCGTGCGGGAGAACATCGCCGTCGGCGCCTTCCTGCGCCATCGCCGGCGTGCGGACGCGATCGCGGTCGCGGAGCGCGTGGCGGAGCGTGTGGGCCTGTCCGCGGAACTCGACAAGCCCGCCGCCGCGCTGACGGTGGCCGGACGCAAGCGCGTGGAGCTGGCCAAGGCGCTGGCGACGGAGCCGAAGCTGCTGCTGCTGGACGAGGTGCTGGCGGGGCTGAACCCGTCCGAGGTGCGCGACATCGTCCCCGTGGTGCGCGCCATCCGCGACGGCGGCGTCACCGTGCTGATGATCGAGCACGTCATGCAGGCCGTGATGAACCTCTGCGAGACGGTGCACGTGCTGGCGCAGGGCCGCATCATCGCCAGCGGCACGCCGCATTCCGTGGTCGCCGACCCCGCGGTGATCGAGGCCTATCTGGGCCACGGCGCGGCGAAGCGCCTGTCCGGTGCCGCCCATGCTTGAGGTGGAAGACCTGCACGCCGGCTACGGCCTGACGCGCGTGCTGGAAGGCGTTTCGCTGAGCGTCGGCGCCGGCGAGATCGTCGCCGTGCTCGGTTCGAACGGGGCCGGCAAGACGACGCTCAACATGGCGATCAGCGGCCTGGTCAAGCCGCGCGCCGGCCGTGTGCGCTTCGATGGCCGCGACATCACCGGCCTGTCGCCGCCCGAGGTGATGGCGCAGGGGCTGATCCAGGTGCCGGAAGGGCGCAAGATCTTCCCGAACCTGTCGGTGCGCGAGAATCTCGAACTCGGCTCGTACCGCCGCGCGAAGCCCAACCGCGCGCGGAACCTGGAACGCGTCTTCGCCACCTTTCCGCGGTTGCGCGAACGCGTGGGCCAGGCAGCCGGCACGCTGTCGGGCGGCGAGCAGCAGATGCTGGCAATCGGCCGCGGCATGATGGCGGAGCCGCGGCTGCTGATCCTGGACGAGCCCTCCCTCGGCCTGTCGCCGCTGCTTGTCGAGGAGATGTTCGCGCTGATCCGCCGGCTGCACGCCGACGGGCTCGCGGTCATGCTGGTCGAGCAGAACGTGGCGCAGAGCCTCGAGATCGCGTCGCGCGCCCATGTGCTGGAGAACGGGCGCTTCGCGCTGTCCGGCCCCGCCGCGCAGGTGGCGGAGGACCCGGAGCTCAAGCGCGCCTATCTGGGGCTGTGAGGGGAGGAAGGCGATGGCCATCGTGACGCCAGGTGTCGTGCCGGCCTCCGCGCTTCTCGCGCGGCCGCCGCATCCCTGGCTGGCGGCATGGGCGGGCTTCGCGGCGCGCAGCCGCTTCGCGGACCTGCCGGCCGAGGTTGTGGCGCGGTCGCGCCTGGTGCTGCTCGACTGCATCGGCGCCATCGCCGCCGGCGCGGCGGAGCCCGAGATGCAGGCGCTGGCCGCGCGTATGGTGGAGCGCGAGGGCCATGGCGCGGCGCCCGTCATCGGCCTTCCGCACGCGGCGCGGCCCGGCACCGCGGCCTTCCTGAACGGCACGTCCGGCACGATGCTGGAGTTGGACGAGGGCAACCAGTATTGCCGCGGCCATCCGGCGATCCATGTCGTGCCCGCGCTGCTGGCCGCACCCCGCGGCGACGGCGCGGCGCTGCTGCTGGCGCTGGTGCTGGGTTACGAACTGGGCGCGCGCGTCGGCATCGCGTCGAAGCTCGTCGTCACCATGCATCCGCACGGCACCTGGGGCACCCTCGGGGCCGCGATGGGCGTCGCCAAGCTGCACGGCGCGACCGCCGAGGAGATGCGCGCGGTGATCAACATCGCCAGCACGCTCGGCCTCGCGACGTCGCGCCGGACGATGCTGGAAGGCGGCACCGTGCGCAACGCCTATGCGGGTGTGGCCAACATGCTCGGCCTGACGGCCTGGGACCTGGCGCGCGCCGGCTTCGAGGGCGAGCGCGACGGCGTCGCCACCATCTTCGGCAGCGTCGTCGCCACCGACTTCCAGCCTGCCGAGATGGTGGCCGATCTCGGCACGCGGTGGGAGGTCGCGCGCAACTACTTCAAGCGCCACGCCGCCTGCCGCTACACGCATGGCGCGCTGGATGCGCTGGCCGCGATCCTCGGGCGCACCGGGCCGCTCGGCCTGGACCAGGTGCGCGCGGTGGAGGTGGACACCTATGTCTGGGCCGCGCAGCTCGACAGCTCCGCCGCGCCCAACATGCTGGCCGCGAAGTTCAGCCTGCCCTTCGCCGTCGCGACCTTCCTGGCGCATGGCGCGGCGACCGTGCCGGCCTTCCGCGCGCCGGCGCGCGCCGATGCCGCGATCCAGTCGCTGGCCGCGCGCGTGGTGGTGAACGAGGATCCGTCGCTGACCGCGATGCTGCCCGGCCTGCGCCCGGCGCGCGTGCGCGTGACGCTCGCCGATGGCAGCACGCACATCGCCGAGGTCACGACCAACCGCGGCGACACCGAGGACCCCTACACCGAGGCCGAGATCCGCGCCAAGTTCCGCGAACTGGCCGGGCCCGTCTTCGGCGACGACCGCGCCCGCGCGATCGAGGAGGCGACGCTCCGCCTCGGCCCGCACGACGAAGCCGCGGGCTTCGTGGAGCTGCTGGCGCGATGAGCGCGCTCGACGCCGTCACGCTCGCCGTGCTGAAGGGCCGGCTGGAGCAGGTCGCGGACGAGATGGACGCGACGCTCTACCGCAGCGCCTTCAACCCGATCATCGCGGAAGCGCGCGATGCCTGCCACGGCCTCTATCACGCAGAGACCGGCGCGACGCTGGTGCAGGGCACCAAGGGCCTGCCGATCTTCGTCGGCGCCATGTCCTTCGCCGTGCAGGCCGTGATCCGCCGCGTGCAGGCCGGCGCGGGCCTGGAGCCGGGCGACACCTTCCTGTTCAACGACCCGTATGAGGGCGGCACGCATCTCAACGATTTCCGCCTGGTGCGGCCGCTGTTCCGCGAAGGGCGGCTGTTCTGCTGGCTGGCGAGCGTGGGCCATTGGCTCGACATCGGCGGCAACGTGCCCGGGAACTACAATCCGCGCGCGACGGAAAGCCACCAGGAAGGCGTGCGCATCCCGCCCGTGAAGCTGATCCGCGCGGGCGTGATGCAGCAGGACATCCTGGACATCCTGGCCGCCAATTCCCGCGTGCCGCAATCCAACTGGGGCGATTTGAACGGGCAGCTGAACGCGCTCGATCTCGGCGAGCGGCGGCTGCACGCGCTGCTCGATGAGCATGGCGAGGCGAAGCTGCACGCCGCCTTCGACCTGCTGGCCGACCGCGCCGCGGCGCTGATGGAAGCAGAGATCCGCACGCTGCCCGAAGGGGCGCATGTGTTCGAGGACTACCTCGACAATGACGGCGTCACCGACGAGCGGCTCACCATCGCGCTCGACATGACGGTGGCCGATGGTGTGCTGACGCTGGATTTCTCCCGCAGCAGCGGCGCCTGCCTCGGCCCGATCAACATCAGCGAGGCGACGACGGTCGCGGCCTGCTATGTCGCGCTGAAGCACGCCTTCCCCGACGTGCCCGCCAATGCCGGCGTGCTGCGGCCGACCCGCTTCGTGATCCCCGATGGCTCCCTGCTTGGCGCACGCGCACCGCGACCCGTCGCGGGCTACACGGAGACGATCCTGCGGCTGATCGGCGTCATCCTCGGCGCGCTCGGCCGCGCCGTGCCTGCGCGCGCCACGGCCGCGCCCTTCGGCACGATCAACGCGCTGTCGCTGTCGGGCCAGCGCGGCGATGGCACGCGCTGGGTGATGTTCTCCTTCTTCGGCGGCGGGCTCGGCGGCAATCCGGAGAGCGACGGGCTGCATCACGCGAACAACCCGATTTCCACCGCGACCATCCCGCCTGCGGAGATCCTGGAGGCCGCCTATCCCGTGATGTTTACGCAATGGGCTCTGCGCCCCGACAGCGGCGGGCCCGGCCTGCATCGCGGCGGCGTCGGCGCCGTGTATGAGATCGAGGCGCTGTCGCCAGGTGTCACGGAAGTCGCGCTGCTCGGCGAGCGCGGCCGCTACGCGCCCTTCGGCGTGAATGGCGGGGGCGACGCGGCGCTGAACCGCTTCGCTTGGCAGACCGATGCGGGGTGGGAGAGCCCGCCGATGGCGAGCAAGGTGGTCGGCGTGAAGATCTCCGCCGGCCAGCGAGTGCGCCTGGAATCGCCGGGCGGCGGCGGCTGGGGCGATCCGATGCAGCGACCGCGCGAACTGATCGCGCGGGACATCCGGCTCGGGCATGTCTCGCCCGCGGCGGCTATGCGCGACTACGGCTACGCGCCATGATCGTCGGCGTCGACGTCGGTGGCACCTTCACCGACCTGTTCCTGTGCGACCCGGGGACGCAGCGCTTCCGCACCGCCAAGGTGCCGTCCAACCGCGGCGACGAGGCGGTGGGCTTCATGAACGGGCTGCGCGCGCTCGGCGGTCCGGCAGGGTTCGAGGCCATCGTCCACGGCACCACGGTCGGCACGAACGCGCTGCTGGAACGCAAGGGCGCGAAGCTCGGCGTGATCACCACGCAGGGCTTCCGTGACGTGCTCGAGATGCGCCGCCGCGACCGCCGCCACACCTGGGGCCTCTGGGGCGACTTCACACCGATCGCGGATCGCGACCTGCGCGCCGAGGTCGCGGAGCGCACGCTGGCCGACGGCACGGTGCGCACGACGGTCGATGCCGCCGCCGTTCAGGCCGCGGCGCGGGACCTTCTCGCGCGCGGCGCGGAGGCCTGCGCGATCGTCTTCATCAACAGCTACGCCAACCCGGCGAATGAGCGCGCCGCCGCCGCGGCGGTCCGCGCCATGTGGCCGAACCCGCATGTCTCCGTGAGCAGCGAGATCCTGCCGGAGATCCGGGAGTTCGAGCGTGCCTCCACCACCGCGCTCAACGCCTATCTGCAGCCGGTTGTGGCCGGCTATCTCGGCAAGCTGGAGGCAGCGCTGGGTGACGCGGGGTTCGGCGGGCGCTTCCACATCGTCCAGTCGAATGGCGGCATCATGTCCACCGCCACGGCGCGTGGTGTGCCGGTGCGGACCGCGCTCTCCGGCCCCGCCGCCGGCGTGATCGCCGCCGCCGCCATCGCGCGCGCGGCAGGGTTCGACAACGCGATCACCTGCGACCTTGGCGGCACGAGCTTCGACGTCTCGCTGGTGACGGGCGGGCGGATGGCGCTCGCCGCACAGGCCACCATCGATTTCGGCATCGTCATCCGCAGCCCGATGATCGAGATCACCACCATCGGCGCCGGCGGCGGGTCCATCGCGCATGTCGACCGTGGCGGGCTGCTGCAGGTCGGCCCGGAGAGCGCCGGCAGCCGCCCGGGCCCGGTCTGCTACGGCCAGGGCGGCACGCGGCCGACGCTGACGGATGCAAACCTCGTGCTCGGCCGCATCAATGCGGAACGGCCGATCGGTGGCGCCCTGTCGCGCCTGGACACGGAAGGTGCGAAGGCCGCGATCGCCGCGCATGTCGGCGCGCCGCTCGGCCTGGACGCGATGGCGGCGGCCGAGGCGATCGTGCGTGTCGCCAATGCCCGGATGGCGGGTGCTATCCGGCTCGTCTCGATCGAGCGCGGGCACGATCCGCAGCGCTTCGCGGCGCTGCCCTTCGGCGGCGGCGGCGCGCTGCATGTCGGCGCGTTGATCAAGGAGGTCGGGCTCGGCGCGGCGCTGGTGCCGCGCTTCCCCGGCGTGACCTCGGCACTCGGCTGCGTCATCGCCGATGTGCGGCACGACCAGGTGCGGACGCTGAACCTCTCGCTTGACACGCTGGATACCGCGGCCCTGGACGCGCGCATGGTGGCGGAGGCCACCGCGGCGCGCGCGGTGGTGGAAGCGGCGGGGCTTCCGGTCTCGCGCATCGAGATCCGCTTCGAACTCGACATGCACTACGCCGGGCAGACGCACACGGTCGGCGTGCCCTTGCCGCTGCATGTGATGGGGGGCACGACCGGCGTCAGCCGCGCCATCATCCTGAGCGCCTTCGAGGCGGCCTACGCCCAGGCCTTTTCCCGCCTGCTTCCCGGTCTGCCGGTGCGCATCGTCACGCTGCGCACGGCGGCGATCGGCGTGCGGCCGGACTTCGATCTCGCCGCGCTGGCGCCGCCCGCGGGTGCGACGGTGGAAGGCGCGGCGCGCGGCGCGCGGCAGGTCTGGTTCGATGGCGCCTGGCACGCGGCCACGGTCTGGTCGCGGCTCGACCTGCCGGTCGGTGCGCGCATCCATGGTCCCGCGATCCTGGAACAGCCCGACGCGACGGTGGTGGTGGATCCCGGCCTGGTGGCGCGCGTGGACGGGCTCGGCAACCTGGTGATCGAGCGGGAGTGAGCGGGATGCAGGATCTGGCGCTGCTGCTCTGCGACCTGCAGAACGACTTCATCCACCCGCGCGGCGCCTATGGGCGCGCCGGGCAGACGGCGCCCGCCATCGCGGCCCTGCCCGCGCGTCTCGCGCCGCTGGCGCAGGCGGTGCGTGCGCGCGGTGGCTGGATCGCCTCCACCCACTTCACGCTGTTCACCGGCAGGGGCGGCGAGCCCTTCATCGATCCGCATCTCGCGACGCTGCGGCCCTTCCTGACGAAAGGCGATTTCGCGATCGGCGGCTGGGGCCACCAGGTGGTGGAGGAACTCGCGCCCTCCGATCTGCCGGTGGAGAAGGTGGGATACGATGCCTTCTACGCCACGCGGCTGGAATGGATCCTGCGCAAGGCCGGCATCCGGCGCCTGCTCGTCGCCGGCATCGTGACGAATGGCGGCGTCGCCTCCACCGTGCGCGGCGCACATGTGCGGGAGTTCCACGTCACCGTGCTGGAAGATGGCTGCGCCGCCTTCACGCAGGAGCTGCACGACACCGCCATCGCCGCGCTGCGTCCCGTGGCCGGGATCAGCAGCGTCGCGGCCGAGCTGGCAAAGCTCGCATGACCGCCGCGCATGTCGTCACCGAACGCGACCCCGTCTTCGAGGTGGAGGTCCCGGTCGCCATCATCGGTGCCGGCGCGGCCGGGCTGATCGCGGCGCTGGCCTGCCGCGGTGCCGGCGTGGAGCCGCTGCTGATCGAGCGCGATCCGGTGCCGCGCGGCTCCACCAGCCTGTCCGCGGGTTTGATCCCGGCGGCCGGCACGCGCTTCCAGGCGGCGCATGGGATCGCGGACGATGCGGCGACCTTCGCCGAGGACATCCAGCGCAAGGCGCATGGGCAGGCCGATCCCGCGCTGGTCGCGCTGCTGGCGCGGGAGGCGGCGCCGGCCATCGACTGGCTGGCGGATGTGCATGGGCTGCCGTTCAGCGTGGTGCATGATTTCGACTATCCCGGCCATTCCCGCCGCCGCATGCACGGCCTGCCCAGCCGCAGCGGCGCGGAGCTGGTGGACCGGCTGCGCGCCGCGGCCGAATCCGCCGCGATCCCGCTGCTGACGGAAGCCCGCGTCACCACGCTTCTCCGCGACGCATCCGGCGCGCTGCGCGGGCTGGTGGCGGAGCGTCCGGATGGCAGCACGGAACGCATCGGCGCGCGTGCCATCGTGCTCGCCTGCTGCGGCTATGCCGGCAACAAGGCGCTGGTGCGGCGCTACATCCCGGCGCTGGCTGATGCGCTCCATTTCGGCCATCCGGGGAACGAGGGCGAGGCGGTGCTGTGGGCGGAACAGCTCGGCGCTGCGCTGCGCGACATGACGGGGCATCAGGGGCATGGCTCGGTCGCGCATCCGCAAGGGATCCTCGTCACCTGGGCGGTGATCATGGAAGGCGGCTTCCAGTTGAACGCCGAAGGCCGGAGGTTCTGGAACGAGAGCAGCGGCTATTCGGAAGCGGGCCAGGCGGTGCTGTCGCAGCCGGATGGCTTGGCCTTCGACATCTTCGATGCGCGCATCGCCGCCATCGCCCGCCAGTTCGAGGATTTCCGGATGGCGGAGGCGCAGGGCGCCGTGATGATCGCTGAGACGCCGGAGGCGCTGGCGCAGGCGGCGAGGCTGCCTGCCGATGCGGTCGTCGCACGCTTCGCGGAGGTGGCGGCCCTGAAGCGCGACGGCGCCATCGATGGCTTCGGCCGGGACTGGTCGCGCGCAGCCCCGCTCGCGCCGCCCTTCTGCGCCGTGCGTGTCACCGGCGCGCTGTTCCACAGCCAGGGCGGCCTCGCGGTGGATGATGCGGCGCGCGTCAGGCTTGCGGGCGGCGGGATCGTGCCGAATCTGTTCGCGGCGGGCGGCGCCGCCTGTGGCGTGAGCGGGCCGGAGGCATCCGGCTATCTCTCCGGCAACGGGCTGCTGAGCGCCGTCGCGCTCGGCCGCATCGCCGGGCGCGAAGCGGCGCGCATCGCGGGCGCATAGGGGGACGCGGCATGGACCAGTTCGGCATCGGCCAGCCCGTGCGGCGGAAGGAGGATGCGCGCTTCCTGACCGGGCGCGGCCGCTACACCGACGACATCGACCTTCCCGGCCAGCTGCATCTGTGCGTCCTGCGCTCCCCGCACGCGCATGCGCGCATCGTCTCGCTCGATGTCTCGGCGGCGCGCGCGGCGCCGGGTGTCGCGCTGGTGCTGACCGGGGCGGATGTGGCGGCAGACGGGCTCGGCGACCTGCCGCTGATGGTCGACATCCCCGCCAAGCCCGGCACGCCGCCGCTCTTCATCCCGCCGCGGCCGCTGCTGCAGCGCGACGCCGTGCGCTATGTCGGCGACCCGGTCGTGCTGGTGGTGGCCGAGACGCGCGCCCAGGCGCAGGACGCGCTGGAGCTTGTCGCCATCGACTACGAGCCGCTGCCGGCCGTCACCGACACCGGCCGCGCGCTCGACGAAGGTGCAGCGCTGGTCTGGCCGGACCGCGGCAGCAATCTCTGCGTGCTGTGGACCAATGGCCGCGCGGCGGAGACGGATGCCGCCTTCGCGCGCGCGCACCGCGCGGTCTCGATCGAGCTCGTGCAGAACCGCGTCGTCGGCAACCCGATGGAGCCGCGCGTGGCCATCGGCGACTGGGACGCGGCGGCGGGGCGCTACGAGCTGGTCTCCCCGACGCAGGGCGTCTTCCGCGTGCGCGATGCGCTCGCGCAGTTCGTGTTCAAGGTGCCGAAGCAGGCGATCCACGTCGTCAGCCCCGATGTCGGCGGCGGCTTCGGCCTGCGCGGCAAGATCTTCCCCGAATCCGCCATGGTGCTCTGGGCGGCGAAGCGGCTCGGCCGGCCGGTGAAGTGGCGCGCGGACCGGACGGAGACGATCCTGTCGGATCCGCATGGCCGCGACCACGTCACGCGCGCGGAGATGGCCTTCGACGCGCAGGGCAAGGCGCTCGGCCTGCGCGTGCGCACCATCGCGGCCGTCGGCGCCTATCTGCTCGATTTCGGTCCGCGCATCCCGACGGTCGCTGGCGCGCGCATCGCCGGCACCGTCTACGACATCCAGGCGGTCAACATGGAGGTCAGCTGCGCCTTCACGAACACCGTGCCGACGGACGCGTATCGCGGCGCCGGAAGGCCGGAGATCGCCTATACGATCGAGCGGCTGCTCGATCTCGGCGCGGCGGAACTCGGCCTTGGGCGCGACGAGATCCGGCGGCGCAACTTCATCCGCCCCGACCAGATCCCCTACACCAACTGCGTCGGCAACGTGATCGACAGCGGCGACTTCGGCGGCGCGCAGGCCATGGCGCTGCGCCTGGCCGACTGGGACGGCTTCGCGGCGCGGCGCGCCGAAGCCGCCGCGCGCGGCAGGCTGCGCGGCATCGGCACCGGCTACTTCATCGAGGCCTCGGGCGGCCAGCCGCAGGAATGGGCGCGCGTCGCGATCACGCCGGAAGGCCGCGCCCGGCTGCATGTCGGCACCTTCAGCCATGGCCAGGGGCACGAGACGGCGTTCGCGCAGATCGTGCACGCCACGCTCGGCATTCCTTTCGAGCAGGTGGAGCTGGTGCAGGGCGACAGCGACCTGGTCGAGCAGGGCTTCGGCACCGGTGGCAGCCGGTCCTCGCAGATGGGCGGCGTCGCCACCTTGCGCGCTTCGGATGCCGTTCTCGCCAAGGCGAAGCGCATCGCGGCCCATCTGCTTGAAGCGGACGCCGCCGACATCGAGCGCGACGGCGCGCGCTTCCGTGTCGCCGGCACCGATCTCGGCGTGACATGGGCGGAGATCGCCACCGCCGCATCCGACCCTGCGCGCCTGCCGGCCAGGGAGGCGTCGGGGCTCGACGAGAACGTCCTCTACAAGCGCAGCAGCGAATGCAACTTCCCGAATGGCTGCCACGTGGCGGAGGTGGAGATCGACCCGGACACCGGCCATCTGCAGGTCGTGCGCTACGCCGCGGTCGACGATGTCGGCAACGTGCTCAATCCGCTGCTGGTGCATGGCCAATCCCATGGCGGCATCGCCCAGGGCCTCGGCCAGGCGGTGCTGGAGAATGCCGTCTATGACAGCGACAGCGGCCAGCTGCTCGCCGCCAGCTTCCAGGACTATGCGATGCCGCGCGCGACCGACCTGCCGGACCTGGCGCTCGATTTCCACATCGTGCCGACGCCGGTGAACGAGCTCGGCGTGAAGGGCGCGGGGGAGGGCGGGGCGTGCGGCGCGCCGCCCGCCATCGTCAGCGCCGCCTGCGATGCGCTCGGCGTCGCGCATCTCGACATGCCGCTGACGCCGGAGCGGATCTGGCGCGCGCTGGCGGCGCGCCGCTAGGCGGCCGACAGGATCGGCGCGCTGGTCACGTGGAACACGCCGTCGCTGGCCAGCACGTCGGCGCGGAGGATCTGCACCGGCGCGCGGCCCGCCACCGGCTGCACGCCGACGCGCTGGATCGTCGCGCTGCGCTCCCCGGTCTGCGCGACCTGCAGCCGCGCGCGATCCCAGGTGGTGACCTGGCCGCGGCGCGGGGCGATGTCGGCCAGGCGCAGCAGGCCCCAGGCAGCGTTGGCCGAGACCAGCGCGGCCATGCGCTGGCGCTGCTCCGCCGTCGGGTTCGCCGGCGGGTTGTCCAGCAGCGCGCGCGTCTCCGCGGCCAGCGCGTCGAAGGCGTCGTTGGCGGGCACGAAGAAGGTCACCGCGCCGTTCTGCCGGCCGAGCCGCGACTCCAGCCCGCTCAGCAGCAGCGCGCTGGTGAAGCGGCTGTGCTCCGGCTTGTCGCGCAGCAGCGACAGCAGGTCGATCGTGCCGTCCTCCGGCAGCGCGCGCCGAGGACCGGCTGGCGGCGTCTGGCAGGCGGCGAGCAGGCCGAGGCCACCAAGACCCAGCAGGAGACGTCGCGGGATCACGTCAGACTCCGTTCAAGTCGCGCGCCGGCGCGCATCGGCCGGGCCGCGGCGGTGGTAACGCCCCCCATGCCGCGCGTCCAGGGCCGGGTTTGACGGGCGGCGCCGGCGCGCGGATGCTCCCGCGGCAGAGGGAGAGGACCACGCCATGGCCGAGCATCCGTTCACGCGCGAAGACCTGGAAGCGCTGCGGCAATGGGACACGCCGACGATCTGCAACGCGCTGGAACTCGTCGTTCCGCAGCGCCGCGGGCATGGCTTCACCGTGCGCCCGATGCTCGCGGCCGATCCGAAGCTGCCGCCGATCTGCGGCCTGGCGCGCACCGGCACCATCCGCGCCGCCGCGCCGTCCGGCCGGCCGCGGGAGCAGGAGCGTGCGGCGCGACTCGGCTGGTATGAATATGTCGCGCGTGCGTCGCTGCCCACCATCGCCGTGCTGCAGGACCTGGACGACACGCCGGGCGTCGGCGCCTTCTGGGGCGAGGTCAATTCCAATATCCACAAGGCGCTCGGCGCGCTCGGCGTGGTCACCAACGGATCGATCCGCGACCTCGACATGCTGGCGCCGGGCTTCCAGCTGATCGCGGGCGTGGTGAACCCCAGCCACGCCTTCGTGCATGTGGTCGCCTTCGGGCAGGAAGTCAGCGTGCACGGCATGCATGTGGCGCATGAGGAAGTGGTGCATGCCGACCGCCACGGCGCTGTCGTCATCCCGCACGATGCCGTGCGCAAGCTGCCCGCCGCCATCGACCTGATCGCGCGGCGCGAGAAGGTGATCCTCGACATCTGCCGCGAGCCGGATTTCGACGTGGCGAAGCTGCGCGAGGCGATGGCGCGGCAGGACGAGATCCATTGAACCCGGCGCCGGCCGCGCTCGGCGTGCTGCTGGCCATGCCGGCCCTTGCGCAGCCGGCGGGGTGGGAGGCGATGCTGCCCGGCATCGCGCCTGCGCTGCGCGCCTGCCTGGCGCCGCTTCCGGGCGCGATGGTGGTGGACGCCTGGCCTGCCGAGGGCGGCGGCCTGGTCGCGCGCCTGCGGGGTGCGGATGGCGCGCGCTTCGATTGCACCAGCTATCCCGGCGGCAGCGTCACGCGTCGCGACCCCGTCGCCGTGCAGGACCGCCGGCCGGGCGAGGGCCTGCGCGCCTTCATGCCCGAACGGCGCTGCGTGGATGCCTGGCGCGTGACCGATGCGGCGGGGCGCGAGCTCGGCTGGCTCGCCTATCCGGGGTGCGGCTGATGCGCGACGTGCTGGCGCGCGTGCGCGCCGAATGGGTGGACCACTACGGCCACATGAACCTCGCCTACTACCTGGTGGTCTTCGACCTCGCGACCGATGCGCTCTGGCCGTCGCTCAACCTCGGCGGGGGCTTCCGCGCGCGCGGGCTCGGCACCTTCGCCGTCGAATCCTGGCAGGGCTATGTGCGGGAAGTCGTGCTGGACGCGCCTCTCGCGGCCGAGAGCGCGGTGCTGGCCTTCGACGCCAAGCGGCTGGTCGTGCGGCACCGCCTGCACCATGCCGAGGAAGGCTGGCTCTCGGCGGAGAACGAGGTGCTGTTCCTCTGCGTCGATCTCGCGACGCGCCGCGTGGCGCCCTGGCCGGAGGATGTGCTGGCCGCCTTCGACGCGGCGCGCGTGCCGGATGCGCCGAAGCGCCTGGCGCTGACGCGTCGCGCCTGACCGCTCAGCCGCGGTTCACCACGAAGATCCCCGCGCCGATCAGGCCGAGGGACAGCAGCAGGAACCAGGTGACCGGCTCGCCCAGCAGCAGCGCCGCGAAGCCCACGCCGAAGGCCGGCGTCAGGAACAGGAAGGGCGCCAGCAGCGATGCCTTGTGCCGCGCCACCAGCCAGAACCAGGCGGTGAAGGAGATGCCGGCGACCACGACCGACTGGAACAGCAGCGCGCCGACCACCCGCGCATTCGGGTCGAAGACGCCCGGCTCGCCCATCGCATAGCCCAGCGGCAACAGCGCCAGCACCGCGGTCAGCTGGTAGAGCAGCGTGCGTTCCGGCGCGATGCGTGTCAGCCGCGTCGCCTTGATGACGACGATCGTCGCGCCCCACAGCGCGCCGCCGGCCAGCGCGAGCACATCGCCCGCGAGCGTGTCGGTCGGCCCCCCCGCCAGCTTGTCGCCGAAGGCGGCGACCAGCCCGGCGAAGGCCAGCGCCAGCCCGGCCGCCTTGCGCGGCGTCAGCCTGTCCCCGGCCACGAAGAAATGCGCGCCGAGCGCCGCCCAGAAGGGCGCGGTGTAGAGCATGACGGTGACACGCGCCGCCGTGGTCAGCGCCAGCGCCTCGTACAGCGCCCAGAATTCCAGCGCGAAGAAGAAACCCGCCAGCGCGCCGGCGCCGAGGCTGCCGTCGCGCCGGAACACCGCGACGCCGCGCCAGGCGCACCAGGCCAGCAGGCAGGGAATCGTGATGACCGATCGCAGCCCTGCCTGCACCATGGGCGAGATGCCCTCGAGCCCGATCTTCATGGTGATCTGCCCGAGCGCCCAGGTCGCGCACAGCAGCACCAGCAGCGACGCCGCCGGCAGCGGCAGCCGATCGGGCGCGGCGTTCACGCGCGCAGGCGGCGCAGCATCGGCCAGGCCAGCGCCGCCGCCGTGCAGGCCCAAAGCAGCAGCGACGGGATCGAGGCGAACAGCGCCGCCACGTCGCCATCCGACAGCGCCATCGCCCGGCGGAAATTGTCCTCCAGCAGCCGGCCCAGCACGAAGCCCAGGATGATCGGCACCAGCGGCACGTCGAGCTTGCGCAGCGCATAGCCCAGCACGCCGAAACCCACCGCCAGCATCAGGTCGAAGGGCGAGTTGGCCACTGCCCAGACGCCCGCCAGCGACAGCGCGATGACGCCCGGATACAGCACCCAGGCCGGCACCGCGAGCAGCCGCGTGAACAGCCCGACCAGCGGGATGTTCAGCACCAGCAGCATGACGTTGCCGATATACATGCTGGCGATCAGGCCCCAGGCCACTTCCGGCCGTTGCGCGAACAGCAGCGGCCCGGGCGTGATCGAATACATCAGCAACGCGCCAAGCAGCACCGCCGTGGTGCCCGACCCCGGGATGCCGAGCGAGAGCATCGGCACCAGGTTGCCGATCTGCGCGGCGTTGTCGGCCGTCTCCGGGCTCGCCACGCCGCGCATGTCGCCCTTGCCGAAGCGGTGCTCGCCGCGCTCCGCGATGTGGCGTTCGGTGGAATAGGACAACGCCGCGGCGACGGACGCCCCCGCGCCGGGCAGCACGCCGATCGCGAAGCCGATGCCCGTCGCGCGCATCATCGCGGGGATGCAGCGCGCCAGCTCGGCCAGCGTCAGCCGCTCGCCATGGCCGAGCGCCGCGGCCGCCACGCGCATCCGCGTCTCCAGCAGCAGCAGCACCTCGCCGATCGCGAACAGCCCGATGGCGAGGACGGTGAAGTCGATGCCGCCCAGCATTTCCATCGAGCCCATGGTCAGCCGCTCGATCCCCGTGCCGGAATCGACGCCGACCAGCGCCAGCAGGATGCCGAAGCACCCCGCCGCCCAGGCCTTCACCGCATTCCCCGGCGCGACGGCGCCCAGCAGCGACAGCGCGAAGACGATCAGCGCCACATAGTCCGCCGGCGAGAACCCCACCGCCACGCGCGCCAGCGGCACGGCGAGGAAGGTCATCATCACCACCGACAGCGTGGCCCCCACGAAGCTGCCGATGCCCGTGACCATCAGCGCCGCCGCCGCGCGACCCTGCTTCGCCAGCGGGTGGCCATCCAAGGTGGTGATCGCGGCCGAGGGCTCGCCCGGCATGTTCAGCAATATCGCCGTGATCCGCCCGCCATAGCCGCTGCCGTAATAGACCGCCGCCAGCAGGATCAGCGCGCTTTCCGGCGGCAGCTTCAGCGCGAAGCAGAAGGGCAGCAGCAGCGCGATGGCGTTCATCGGGCCGATGCCCGGCAGCACGCCGATCGCCGTGCCGATCAGGCATCCCGCCAGCGCCAGCGCCAGGTTCGTCGGCGTCAACGCGACGGCGAAGCCGCCCATCAGCGCGGCGATCGCGTCCATGTCAGATCCCGAGCGGGCCGCGCGGCAGCGGCAAATCCAGCAGCCGGTCGAGCAGCAGCCACAGCGCCGGCGCCGTCACCGCCCCCGACGCCGCGGCGCGCAGGGGCGTCGCGCCGAAGGCTAGCGCGATCACGACGCACAAGGCAAAGGTCGCCGGGATGAAGCCGATCTCCGGCAGCGCCAGCCCGTAGACGAACATCGCGACCGTGGCCGCGATGCCGGGCAGCACGCGCTCCGCCTTCTCCCACCGCGTCGCGGGTGCGACCATCAGCACCGCGCCGCAGACCGCCATGGCGAGTGCCACCAGCGTCGGGAAGGCCTTCGGACCGATCGGGTCGGCGGCGAAGGCGACTTCCAGCGACTGCGCGTGCCAGCCCACGCCGGCGCCGGCCAGCACCAGCACGGCGCCCAGCGCGCGGTCGGCGAGAAGCGGCGCGGCCATCTCAGTTCTGCTGCTGGATGACGCCGACCTCGCGTGCCAGCGCGCGGTATTCGGCGGTGCGGCGCTTGGCCAGTTCCTCGAAGTCGCGGCCGGCCATGTTGAATTCGAACAGGCCGGCGCCGTCGCGGATCGCGGTCCAGCCCGGATGCGCCTGCAGGCGACGCAGCGCCTCCACCCAATACTCATAGGCCGCGTCGGGCATCTGCGGCGGGCCGTAGAAGCCGCGGACGATGGTCCATTCGGCATCGATGCCCTGTTCGCGCGCGGTCGGCACATTCGCGAAAGCGCCGGGCAGGCGGTTCGGCGCCAGCACGGCCAGCAGCCGGATCTCGCCGGCTTCCAGCTGGCCGCGCACTTCCGTCGCATCGCCGGGGAAGACCTGGATATGCCCGCCGAGGAGGGCCGCCATCGCCTGGCCGCCACCCTCGAAGGGCACGTAGCGGATGCGGCGCGGATCGCTGCCCGCCCCGCGCGCGATCAGCGCGGCCTTGGTCCAGTCCTGGCTGCCCACCGCGCCGCCCGCGCCCATCGGCACGCTGCCCGGGTCCTGGCGCAGCGCGGCGACCAGGTCCGCCAGAGTCTGGAAGCGGCTGTCGCGGCGCACCGCGATCACGCCGAAATCCGCGCCGATGGTGCCGAGCCAGCGCACGTCGTTCTCGCCCCAGCGGCCGAACCGGCCCTGCGCCATGTTCACCCAGGACCCGGTGGAGACGGCGACGATCACGTTGGGATCGGTGCGGCGCTGCGCGTTGATGTGGTTGATGGCCACCGCGCCGATGCCGCCCGGCATGTTCACCGTGCGGATCGGCGGCGCGATCAGGCCGAGTTCCTGGAAGGCCCGCGCCGCGGTGCGGCAGGTGAGGTCGAAGCCGCCGCCGGGCGCCGCGCCGGCGATGCATTCCGGGTTCTGCGGCGCGAAGCCGCCCTGGGCGAAGGCGGGCGTGGCGGCGAGCGCGGCGAGGCCGGCGGCCCCGGCGAGCAGGTGGCGGCGGTGCATGGGTCCTGGTTCCTCCCCCGTCACGGCCGCCTCGCGCGGCCTTCGTAAGCCCATGGCGCCAGCAAGCCCCGGATGCGGCGCAGCGTCAACGCATGACCCGCATCCGCGCTTGGCAGCGCGCGCCGGGGGCGGCAGAAAGCCCGCCGAGGGCCGGGGCGGGGGTGCGCGTGGACAAGCCGATCATCTTGGTGAAGTCGGGCGGCGAGGCCTCGATGCCCGAATGGCGCCAGCTCTTCGCCGAACTCGCCCCGCAGCTCGAGCCGCGCTGGTGGGACGACGCGACGGTGGACCGCGAGGCCGTGCGCTACGTGCTGGTCTGGGACCCGGAGCCGGGGCGGCTGGCGAAGCTGCCAAACCTGCGCGTGATCTTCGGCACCGGCGCGGGCGTGGATTTCATCACCGCCGACCCGGACCTGCCGCGCCACCTGCCGCTGGTGCGCATGGCGACGCCAGGGGCCGCGCAGCGCATGGCCGAATTCGTCTGCTGGGCAGCGCTGTCGCTGCTGAAGGGCGCGCGCCGCATCGGCGCCGGCCAGGCGGAGCGCCGCTGGGACTATTTCGAACCCGACCGCACGGCGCCGGAGACGACCGTCGGCATCATGGGCCTCGGCCATATGGGCGCGGCCGCGGCGCGGATGCTGCAGGGCCTGGGCTTCGCCGTGATCGGCTGGTCGCGCGGTCGCAAGGACCTGCCCGGCGTCGAGAGCTTCTGCGGCGACGCGGAACGCGACGCCTTCCTGGCGCGCAGCCGCATCCTGGTCTGCCTGCTGCCGGCCACCGAGGAGACGCGCGGCCTGATCGCCGCGCCCCTGCTGGAGAAGCTGCCGCGCGGCGCGGGGCTGGTGCAGGTCGGCCGCGGCAGCCAGCAGCGCACGGCGGACATCCTCGCCGCGCTCGATGCCGGGCAGCTGTCCGGCGCCGTGCTCGACGTGTTCGAGCAGGAGCCGCTGCCGCCGGACCACCCGGCCTGGACGCATCCCGGCGTGCTGGTCACGCCGCACCTCGCCAGCCTGCCGCCGCGGCGGGAACGCGTGGCGTATGTCGCGCAGCAGATCGCCGCCTTCGAAGCCGGCGGGGCGCTGCGGAACCTCTACGATCCCGCGCGCGGGTATTGAGGCGGCGACGCCCGGCGCTCAGCGAAGCCAGCGGCGCACGGCGTCCAGCGTCGGCGCGTCGAACAGGTCGTGCAGCACCGAGAAATGCGTGGTGCCCGGCACCAGCACCGCCTCCGCCTCCTCGCCCCGCGCGCGCAGCGCCTCGGCGAAGCGCAGCGTCTGGCCGACGAAGCCCGGTGTCTCCCGGGCGCCGGCGACCAGCCGCGCGGGGAAGCGTGCGCCGTCATGCAGCGCGTGCAGCGGGCTCGCGGAACGCGCCTGGGCCGCCGTCAGCGCGACCGAGGCGCCGACGCTGGTCCGCAGCAGCGGCGCCAGGTCATAGACGCCGCTGACGCCAAGAAGGCCGCGCAACCCGAGCGGCGAGCGCGGATCGAGCATCGCCATGGCCGCCAGCTGCGCCCCCGCCGAATGCCCCGACAGCACGACGCGGCCGGCATCGCAGCCGAGCCGCGCCTGCGCCAGCCAGGCCAGCGCCGCATGCGCCTGCGCGACGATCTGCGGCACGCTGACCGCCGGCGCCAGATCATAGCCCGGCAGCGCGACCGAGATGCCGCGCGCCAGCAGCGGGCCGGCGAGGAAGCCGAAGATCTCCTTCTCCAGCGCGCGCCAGTAGCCGCCATGGAAGAACACCAGCAGCGGCGTGCCCTCGCCGGCGCCGAAATAATCCAGCCGCATGCGTGGCCCATCGCCATAGCGCAGGTCGAGCGTCGCGGCGTGCTGCGCGCGCAGCGGATCGCTGGCCGCGCGCATGCGGGCATATTCGGCGTCGCGCTCCGGATGCCGCGCGCGCAGCGCGTAGTCGGCTTCCAGCGCGGGATCGATGGTGGGCGCGTCACACACCCAGATAGGCCTCCCGCACCGCTTCGTCGGCGGCGAGCTCCGCGCTCGTGCCGCGCACCGCGACCGTGCCCTCCGCCAGCACCGCGCCCTGCTGCGCGACACGCAGCGCGAGCCGCGCATTCTGCTCGGCCAGCAGGATGGTCAGGCCCTCCGCGTTCAGCGCGGCGATGGTGCGGAAGATGTCGCGCACGACCATCGGCGCCAGGCCCATGCTGGGCTCATCGAGCAGCAGGATGCGCGGCCCGCCCATCAGCGCGCGCCCGATCGCGAGCATCTGCTGCTCCCCGCCCGACAGCGTGCCGGCTTCCTGCGACAGGCGTTCGGCAAGGCGCGGGAACAGCGCCAGCACATGCTCGCGCGCGCGGCGCGCGGCGGCGGGATCGGCGCGGTAGGCGCCGATGGCGAGGTTTTCGGCGACCGTCAGGGGGGCGAAGACGCGCCGCCCTTCCGGCACCATGGCCAGCCCCGCTTCCAGCCGCGCTTCCGGCGGCAGGTCGGTGATGTCGCGCCCTTCGACAAGCACGCGGCCCGCGCGCACGCGCAGAAGGCCGGAGAGCGCGCGCATCGTGGTGGTCTTGCCCGCCCCGTTGGCCCCGAGCAGGCAGACGCAGCCGCCGCGCGGCACCGCGAGGTCCACGCCGCGCAGCACCGTCGCGCTGCCGTAGCCGGCGGTCAGCCCCCGCACCTCAAGCATCGTCGTCGCGGCCCAGATAGGCTTCGATCACGGCAGGGTCGCGGCTGACCTGGTCCGGCGTGCCGGCCGCGATCTGCCGCCCGCCCGACATCACCAGGATATGCTGGGCGATCGACATCACCAGGCGCATGTTGTGCTCCACCAGCAGCACCGTCGTGCCGTCGCGCGCGATGCCGCGGATCAGGGACGCCATGCGCCCGGCCTCGGCATGCGGCAGTCCGGCGGCGGGCTCGTCCAGCAGCAGCAGGCGCGGCGCGGAGGCGAGCGCGCGGGCGAGTTCCAGCAGCTTGCCCTCGCCATAGGCCAGCCCGCCCGCGGGGTCGTCGGCGCGCGCCGCGAGCCCGACGCGATCGAGCAGCGCCAGCACCTGCCGCCGTTCCTCCGCCGCGCGGCGCGTCGCACCGCCCAGCAGGTCGCGCAGCACGCCGCCCGGCCGGTGCGCGTCGAGGCCGAGCAGCACGTTCTCCGCCACCGACAGGTCCGGCACGATGCGCAGGTTCTGGAAGGTGCGTGCCAGGCCGAGCTTCACGCGCCCATGCATCGGCACGCGGGCGATGTCGGCGCCGTCCAGCCGCACCTCGCCGGCGCTCGGCGCGACGGCGCCGGCGATGATGTTGAACAGCGTCGTCTTGCCCGCGCCGTTCGGCCCGATGACGGCGGCGAGCTGCCCCGGCGGGACGGAGAGCGCGATGTCCGCCACTGCCTGCACGCCGCCGAACCGCTTGCAGACGCCGCGCAGCTCGAGCAGCGCCGTCATGCGCGCGCCCGCCGCAGCCGCCCGCGCAGCGCCGCACCCAGCGCCGCCAGCCCGCCCGGATAGGCCAGCAGCACCAGCACCAGCGCGCCGCCGAAGATCAGCATCTCGAAATCGTGGAAGCGGCCCAGCACTTCCGGCGTCATGGTCAGCACCAGCGCGCCCGGCAGCGGCCCCCAGAACCGCCCCCAGCCGCCGATCGCGACCGCGGTCAGCAGCAGCACGGAGCGCAGGAAGCCGAAGGTCTCGGGCGAGGCGAACTGGTTGACGTGCACATAGACCCAGCCCCCCGCGCCGGCCATCGCCGCGGCCAGGACGAAGATCGCGATCTTCACCCGCGCCGTGTCCACGCCGAGCCCGCCCGCCGCCAGTTCGGAAAAGGTGATCGCCCGCATCGTCCGCCCCGTGCGCGACGCCAGCAGCCGCAGCGCGATCAGCATGCACAGCCCCGCATAGCACCATGCCACCAGGTACTGCCCCAGCGGCATGTCCACCGGATGCCCGAAGTCGCGCACGAAGCCCGGCACGCCGAGCAGCCCGTTCGGACCGCCGGTCAGCGACACCAGCTCGTTGAACATCACCGTCATGATCGCGCTGAACCCAAGCGTCGCCATCGCCAGGTAGTGCCCGTGCAGCCTGAGCGCCGGGATGCCGATGATGACGGCGCCGAGCGAGGCCAGCGCAACCGCCGCCGGCAGCCCCGCCATCGGGTCCCACCCGTAGCGCGCCGCGAGCACGCCCGACGCATAGGCGCCGAGCCCGAAGAAGGTCGCGTGGCACAGCGAGACCTGCCCGCAATAGCCCGCCACCAGGTTCAGCCCGACCACCAGCCCGACATTCACCAGGAACCCCACGCCGAGCAGCGTCACGTAGTCGTTCGGCGACAGGAAGGGCCAGGCGAGCAGCGCGACGAAGACGAGCCCGAGCCAGGCCGGATGCGGCAGGCCGCTCATACCCGCTCCGCCTTGCGCTTGCCGAACAGGCCGGAGGGCCGCAGGAACAGCACCGCGAGCAGCAGCAGGAACGCCACCGCCTCCTTGAAGCGCGACGAAATGGCGTAGCCCGCCAGCCCTTCCAGCGTGCCGAGCAGCAGGCCGCCCGCCACCGCCCCCAGCGGATGCCCCATGCCGCCCAGCATCGCGGCCGAGAAGCCCTTGAAGCCCAGCATCGTGCCCTGGTTGTAGTCGATCAGCGTGAGCGGCGTGATGACGAGGCCCGCCACCGCGCCCGCCGCCGCCGCCAGCCCGAAGGACAGCATCACCATCCGCTGCACCGGCACGCCCACCAGCGCCGCCGCATCCCGATCCGCCGCCGCCGCGCGCAGCGCGAGCCCGGTGCGGCTGCGCGCGAAGAAGACCTGCAGCGCGAAGATGAAGCCTGCGCAGGCCGCCAGCACGATCAGCGACTGCGCCGGGATCGCAGCACCCGCGATGCGCAGCACCGCATCGCCGAGCGGCCCCGGATAGCCCGTCGGGTTCTTCCCCAGGGTCACCATGATGGCGCCCTTGGTGAAGATGGCGATGCCGATGCTGACCATGGTGATCAGCAGCGGCGAGGCGTCGCGCAGCCGCTGCACCGCCAGAAGATAGGATGCGACGCCGACGGCGACGACGAGCAGCAGCGATGCCGCGCCCGCCAGCCCCGTCGCGAAGCCCGCCATGTGCCCCGCCGCCGTCGCCATGCCGGCCAGCATCACCCATTCGCCCTGCGCGAAATTCACCGCGCCGGTGGCGCGATAGATCAGGCTGAAGCCCAGGCCCACCAGCCCGTAGATCGCCCCCGTGCCGAGCCCGCCGAACAGCACCTGCAACAGCGCCGCCGCATCCATGGGCGGCATCAGCCGCGGCCCAGCAAGGCGTGGCTGAATTCCGGCAGCGCCACGCCGAGCGTGCCGAGGAACACCCGCGCATCGTGCAGCCAGCGTCGCAGCGCCGCTGCCTCCTGCTCCGGCGTCGCGGCGCCGAGGCCGGCCTCCGCCGTCAGCGCATCCGCCGCCGCCTCCCGCGCCGCGGCGTTCGGGGCGAGCCAGGGCATGTGGTAGCCGGCGAACTCCACCTCCGCCATGTGCTGCGCGATGGCGGCGGCGATGCGCGCGCGGTCTTCCGCTGTCCAGCCGGGCGCGCGGTGCGCCAGGTAGATCTGGCCGAAGAAGGAATGACGCGTCTTCGCCGCGATCATGCGGTCCAGCACCGCGCCGATCGCGAGGTTCTCCGTGCCCGCGCGCTGCGCCTCGGCCAGGGCGCGTTCCAGCCCGTCCTCGAAGAAGCAATGCACGGCGACCAGCGCGTCGAGCGCGTTGCGCGCATCGAAGGCGGCGCGGTGCAGGCCGCGGTTGAACAGCGCGGCGTAGGCATCGGTGCCGGGCCGCGCCGGCGGCTTCGCGCCCTGCGGTGCCAGGGCACGCGCCAGCATGTCGCAGGCCTCGACCTGCCAGGCTTCCTCGGTGTTGCGCACGGTGAGGAACATGCGCGTCTCCGCCTCGCGCCCCTTCTCCATGCAGAAGCGGACGACGAAGGCCGGCGTCTCGGTCAGCGCCGTCGCCTCCAACCAGGCGCGGCGCCGCCAGCACGCCGCCGCGGCCTCCCGCAGCTTCGGGTCCAGCGTCTCCGCCCCCAGCCGGTCCCACGGCACCGCCCGCCGTGGATCCCAGCGCGCGCGCTTGCTCTCCTCGTAGAGCCGCCGCAGCGCCGGCACCTCCTCCGACAGCTTCAGCGGGAAGCGCTGCTCGACGAGGATCGGGACCGGATCGTGAAGCGCGGCCATGCGTTGTCAGACCGTGCCGAGCTTCGGATGGGTGAAGGCCGGCAGCTCGATCCCGAAGGCGTCCATGCGCGCGCGGATGCGCTTCAGGCTGTCCACGAAGACCGGCTTCTCCGCCTCCTCGACCGTCGCGCCGAGCCCCGCTTCCCAGGTGATGCGGTCCGCCTCCACCTCCGCCGCGCTGGCGGGGGAGGGCGGGGCAAGCCAGGCAGAGTGGTAGCCGTTCAGCTCCACCTTCTCGATCATCACGATCACCGCGTCGCGCACCTGCGCGCGCTGCGCCGGCGTCATCCGCGCGATCTCGTGTTCCAGAAAGTACCAGCCGAAGGCGCAGTGCCGCACCTCGTCGCGCATGATGTTGCGGCAGATCGCCTTGGCGACGGGATCGGTCGTGATCTCGACCAGGTGGCGGAAGACGTCGAAGGCGATCTCCTCCGCCGTGCAGACCAGCGCGGCGATGATCGCCTCCAGCGGGACGGCGGTGTCGAGCGCCGCGCGCCGCACGCCATGCGTGGCCACGCTGCCCTGGTAGGCGGCCTCGACGGGCTTCTCCAGGTAGCCGCCCAGCTTCTCCGCCATCAGGTGGCAGACCTCCGCGTGGCGCGTCTCCTCCTGGCTGCGGATCGTGAAGAACAGCTGCATGTCGGAGGGCCGGCGTTCCACGCCGAAGCGGATCTGCAGCGTCGGGCTTTCGCTGATCGCGCCGTATTCGCTCCAGGCGCGGCGCGACCAGTATTGCCGCGCGGAGAAGAGCTGCGCCTCGGTGTATCTCGCGGTGTCCAGCAGCTCCCACGGCACGTCGGTCTGCGGGTCCCACTGGTTGCGCGTCGCGGTGTGGAACAGCTCGCGGATGCGCGGGATCTCCGCGTCGAAATCGGCGGGGAAGCGGTCCTCGGCCTGGCCCAGCAGGCCCTGCACCATCTCCGTCGCCTGCGCCGGCGACATGTCGCGGGTGAGCAGCATGGCGGGGGTCCTTCCTTACGTCACGAGGTTGAAGCGGCCGGCGCGCCAGTCGAGCATCACGACGTCGTCCTTCGACAGCCCGCTGTGCCGCTCGGCCGAGAAGCTGAACACGCCGCTGACGCCGCGATGGCCGCGGATGCCCTCGATCGCGTCACGCACCGCGTTGCGGTCCGCGCCGCCGCGCTGCAACCCGATCGAGGCCAGCATCATCGCGTCATAGGTCTGGCCGACGAACTGGTTCGGCGCGCGGCGGTACTTTGCCGTGAAGCGCTCCGTCAGGCCGAGGATCGCGTTGCGCGTCGGGTCCGTCTCCGGCAGTTGGTCGCCGATCGGGAACTTCACCGACAGCAGCAGCAGCCCCTGCGCTGCCTCGCCCGCCAGCTCCATGAAGCGCTGCGCGACGAAGCCGTAGCTGTGCACCAGCTGCCGGTCGCCGAGGCCAAGCTGCCGCGCCTGGCGCAGGAACACCACGCCGACCGGCGCCGTCGTCCAGCACAGCACCACCTGGCTGTCGCCGCCGCGGATGCGCGTCAGCTGCGCGGTCAGGTCCGTGTCGGCGGGATTGAAGCTTTCATAGGCCACCTGCAGGTTCCGCCGTGCGGCGACGAGGCGCATCTGCTCCACCGCGCTCTGCCCGAAGCCGGAACTGTCGGCCAGCATCGCGACGCGCGTGCGGCTGTTGGCGTGGCACCAATCGGCCAGGCGTTCGAGCACCTGGTCGTCGTCCACCGTGGACTTGAAGACGAAGCGGCGTTCCGCGACGGGCGTCACGATGCTCATCGCGCCCTCGGTCGAGATGAAGGGCACGCGCGCCTGCTCGGCCATCGGCGCCATGGCCAGCGCGATGCCGCTCATGCTGCCGCCGCCGACCAGCACGTCCACGCGGTCCTGCGACAGCAGCCGGCGCGTGGCGTTCAGCGCGCGCTGCGTCTGGCTTTCGCCGTCGTAGAAGAACCACTCGATGCGCCGTCCGCCGATGCCGCCGGCGGCGTTGATCTCCTCCACCGCCAGCTCGACGCCGACGCGCATGTCCTCGCCGAGGAAGGCGGCGGGGCCGGTGACGGACAGGATCGTGCCGACCTTGAAGGTCTGTGCCTGCGCGAAGCTTGGGCGGATGGCGGGCACGGCGAGCGCCGTCGCCAGCAGGGCGCGGCGGGGAAGGGCGGTTCTCATCGGGCGGGTTTCCTCTCCGGCGGCGGGGTTGGGGCGATCGGGATGTCCACGACGGTGCGCGACTGGTCGGCGCGGTAGAAGGAATGGCCCGCGAGCACGCGCCGCCCGTCGGCATCGCGGTAGAGCAGGCGGCGCAGCAGGATCGGGTCGCCGGCCGCAACCTCCAGCCGCGCGGCGATGCGGCCATCGGCGCCCAGCGCCTCCATTTCCATCGTCGCGCGCACGACCGTCGTCGCCTGGCGCAGCGCATCCAGCAGCGATCCTGTCGAGGCGACCTTGCGCGGCACATGCGCCGCGAATTCCGCCGGCATCACGCGCAGATCCAGCGACACGGGAATGGTCCCCGCCAGCCGCAGCCGCTCCACGACGAGGCAGGCCGTGCCGGGTTCCAGCCCGAGCGCCGCGCATTCCGCTTCCGGCGCCGGGCGGATGCCGTGGCGCAGCAGGCGGAAGGCGATGGCGCGGCCGTGATGCGCCCACTGGTTGATGAAATCCATCGCCGGCGTGAAGCGCTCCTCCACCTTGCGGAAGGCGACGAAGGTGCCGGCGCCGCGGCTGCGTCGCAGATGGCCCTTCGCCACCAGCTCGTCCAAGGCGTGCCGCACCGTCATGCGGCTGATGCCGAAATGCTCGGACAGCTCGCGTTCCGTCGGGAAGCGCAGCTCGGGCGACGGCCAGGCGGCGATCGCGCCCATCAGCAGCCTTCGCAGCTGCGCGTGCAGCGGCAGCGGGGAGCTTCGCTCCAGCGCCGTGGCGCCGAGCCGTCGCATCGCGTCCGGCAGGTCCGTTTGGTCCATGTGGCTAGACAATCAGATGTCGTGCCGCCCGCGCAAGCGCTTTCCGCGCCCGCCCGCCGCCTGTTGTTGCGGCACCGCCTGCCCGGGGAAGCGGCGGGCTGGCGCCGGCGGGCGAAGTGGGGCGCCGCTGTCGGGTTGACGCTCGGCCCGGGGCGCCGGACAGTCGTGGGGCAGGGAGAACGGGATGGCCGCGACGCGGACGATGGAGCAGGACCTGGTCTTCACCGGCGGCCGCATCTTCCGCGGACTGGCCGGGGGCTTCGCCGAGGCGCTGGCGCTGCGCGACGGCCGCGTGCTGGCCGTCGGCGACGCGGAGGCGGTGGTGGCCGCCGCGCCCGGCGCCCGCCGTTTCGCGCTCGACGGCCGCGTCGCCATCCCCGCCTTCAACGAGGCGCATATGCACCTGCTGCCGCACGGGCTTGCGCTGGCCGGCGTCAACCTGCGCGCGGAGGAGGTCCGCACCCTGGACGAGGCGCTGTCGCGCCTGCGGCGCGCCGCCGCGGCGACGCCGAAGGGCGGCTGGGTGCTGGGCCGCGGCTACGACCACGCCGAGCTCGACATCGGCCGCCATCCGACGGTCGAGGAGCTGGACGCCGCCGTGCCCGACCACCCGGTCTTCATCACGCGCACCTGCGGCCATATGGGCGTCGCCAACAGCGCCGCGATGCGCGTCGCCGGCGTCGGCCACAACACGCCCGATCCCGAAGGCGGCATCATCGAGCGCAAGGCCGGCCGCCTCACCGGCCTGTTCCAGGAACGCGCGATGCGCCTGGTGCGTGATGCGATCGCGCCGCCCGAGGCGGCGGCGCTGGTCGCGGCGATCGGCCGCGCCTGCGACGACCTGGCGCGATTCGGCTTCGCCAGCGCCACCGACATGAATGTCGGCATGACCGCGGGCCTCGCCGAGATCGAGGCGTATCGCGCCGCGCGCCGCGACGGCCAGCTGTCCCTGCGCCTGTGGAACGTGCTCGCCGGCAACCCGGAAGGCATCGCGCAGGCAGCGTGGGACGCCGGGCTGCGGCCGTCGCGCGAAGGCGCGCGGATCGTCTATCCGGGCGACGACAGGCTGCGCTGGGGCGCCGTGAAGGTCTTCGCCGATGGTTCGGCCGGCGGCCTGACCGCGGCCTTCTTCGACCCCTACCAGGCAAGCGCCGGCGGCGGCACCGGCGTCTTCACCTTCCCGGACGCGACGATCCACGCGCTGCTGAAGCTGTACCACGAACAAGGCTGGCAGCTCGACATCCACGCCATCGGCGATGCCGCGATCGAGCAGGTGCTGTCGGGCATGGAGGCCGCCGACGCGCCCGCGCATCCCTTCGCCGGCCGCCGCCACCGCATCGAGCATTGCGGCTTCGTGACCCCGGACCAGCGGCGTCGTATGAAGGCGCGCGGAATCCTGCCGGTGCCGCAGCCGGTCTTCATGTACGAATTCGGCGACCTCTACATCCGCAATCTCGGCCGCGCGCGGTCCGAGCACGCGTACCCGATGCGCACCTGGCTTGACGAAGGCCACCACCCGGCGGCGTCGTCCGATTGCCCTGTCAGCACGGTGGATCCCTTCGCGAACCTCTTCACCATGCTGACGCGCAAGACCAACCGCGGCACGGTGATGGGCGCGGAGGAATCGCTGACGGCTGAACAGGCCGTGCACTGCCAGACCTGGTGCGGCGCCTACACGCAGTTCGCCGAAGGCATGCGCGGCACGCTGGAAGCCGGTATGCTCGCCGATCTCGCCGTGCTGTCCCGCGACATCTTCGCCGCCGAGCCGGAGCAGATCCTGCGCGACACGCGCTGCGACCTGACGCTGCGCGATGGCGTCCCGATCTTCGACCGCCACGGGGAGCTCGCCTGAGATGCTCCGCCACGCCATCCAGCGCCTGCTGCTGGCTGTGCCGGTGATGTTCGGCGTGCTGCTCGTCGGCTTCCTGCTGATGCAGGTGGTCCCGACCGACCCCGCCGTGGTGCGCGCCGGCCCGACCGCGAGCGCAGAGGTGGTGGACGCCATCCGCCGCGACCTCGGCCTCGACCAGCCGCTGCATGTGCAGTTCGGCCTCTATCTGTGGCGGCTGCTGCAGGGCGACCTCGGCGTGTCGATCATCAACAACGTGCCGGTCACGCAGGAACTCGCCGCCACGATGGGCCCGACGCTGGAGCTGATGGTCGCCGCGCTGGTCTGGTCCATCCCCCTCGGCATTGCGCTCGGCACCGTCGGCGCCTATTGGCGCGGCTCGCTGATCGACCGCGCGGCGATGGCGATCAGCGTCGCGGGTGTCTCCGTGCCGGTGTTCTTCCTCGGCCTCGTGCTGATCTGGTTCGTCGGCTTCCAGTGGCAGTGGCTGCCCTTCACCGGGCGCGGCGGCCCGCTCTGGACCATCGAGGGACTGCGCGCGGTGGCGCTGCCCGCCATCACGCTCGGCGGCGTCTTCGTCGGCCCCGTCGCGCGCATGACGCGCACCGCGGTGCTGGAAGTGCTCGGCGCCGAGCATGTCCGCACCGCGCGCGCCAAGGGCCTGCCGGAACGCCTGGTGGTGCTGCGCCACGCGCTGCGCAACGCGATGATCCCGGTGGTCACGCTGATCGGTTTGCAGATCGGCTTCCTGCTCGGCGGCGCGGTGGTGACGGAGACGGTGTTCTCCTGGCCCGGCGTCGGGCGGCTGGCGGTCGGCGCCATCACCTCCTCCGACCTGCCGATGGCGCAGGGCGCGATCATCGTGCTGTC
>JAIYDD010000126.1 GCA_027487675.1 Acetobacteraceae bacterium
ACGCCTGCCCGTTCGACTTGCGCGCCAGCCGCGCATCCGGGTCCGTCGTCGAGCCATGCGTCTCGTTGCTGCGCTTCTCCCCGTGGAAGTCGCGCTCGCCGTTGCGGCCCGGCCCGGGCGGCGCGCCAGAGCCGTCCTTCGGGCGGAAGCTCTTCATCGACGCCCAGGCCTCGATCAGCGTGCCGTCCACCGAGAAGTGCTCGGACGACAGCAGCGGCTTCACCTCCGGATCGGCGAGCAGCGCGGCGAAGAACTTGCCCGCCACCTCGCCCCGCAGCAGCCGGTCCCGGTTCTTGGTGAACACCGTCACGTCCCACACCGGCGCATCCATCGACAGCCCGACGAACCAGCGGAACAGCATGTTGTAGGTCACCTGCTCCATCAGCCGCCGCTCCGAGCGGACCGAGTAGAACGCCTGCAGCAACAACGCCCGCAGCAGCTTCTCCGGCGCGATCGAGTCCCGCCCGCCTGCCGCGTAGAGCTTGTCGAACTCGCCCGACAGCCGCTCCAGCGCTCGGTTCACCAGAACCCGGATCGGACGAAGCGGGTGGTCCGCAGGCACCAACGCCTCCGGGCTCACATAGCTGAACATCGAACTCGTCTGCCGATCCGATCCGCGCATCGCCACACCTGCCACCACCACCAGCAGCGAATCAGACCAACGCCGATCCGAACAGCCGAATTTCCGCAGCCTGCTAGAGGAACCAGGTGCTCGTCGCGGGCGGATTGGCGGCATAGTCAGCGGCCACGGCATCCCAGTTGATAGCGCCGGCATCATACAGGTCCATCGCGCCGACCGCTTCCACCACACCCTGCGCGCCCATCACTTCCCGCAGCTCACCAGAGGCAACAGGGAGCACGGCTTTGTAGCCAGCAGTGCCATCCGCCTCGCCCGTGCCGCTGCCCTGCCCTGCCGCAAGCGTCAGCCCGTGCAGCACGATTTCCTTTGCGCCGAGCGGGGAGATTGC
This sequence comes from Acetobacteraceae bacterium, assembly GCA_027487675.1. Taxonomy (GTDB): domain Bacteria; phylum Pseudomonadota; class Alphaproteobacteria; order Acetobacterales; family Acetobacteraceae; genus Falsiroseomonas. The sequence goes on from JAIYDD010000126.1 coordinate 969, forward strand.
ATCGAAGGCGTCCATACCCGCCATCCCGAGATCGGCGAAGGAGAAGGTCTGGCGGTAGGAGAGCATCCCGTCGGCATCAGCGGTGGGGAACACCGCGCCCATGCCCGTGAGCTGCCCGGCATCACCCGGCTGCGTGGTGAGGTTCAGCTGGACCGGGCCGTAGGCAGGCACACCCTCTGCGAGCTCGACAAAGCCGTCAGTGTCGCTGTCGAACGCGATCGTGGGTGTCCTTGCTTCCCGGTCATCGGCGAAGCCGTGGACGTGCGCGGGGTGGACCTGGTTCGCTTCCATCCCCTTCGCCTTGATGTCGAAGGTGACCGTCTGCGCTTCCTCCTCCACCAGGGCCAGCACGCGGCCCGTCACGCCGGAGTTGTTGAGCGCGGCGAAGGTCGTCTCGTAGAGGGCGAAGCCATCCTGCAGGAAGTCACCGCCATTCCGCGCGCCCATCGTGCTGAGCATGTCGAAGTCGGGGTGCTCCTCGCGGAGGAACCATTGTCCCGTGGCTTCGAAGTCAGCCTGGACCTGCTGTGCGATGGCCTCGCGATTCAGCACGGCCGACTTGTCGAGCCCGAGCTGGGCGACCGCCTCGACAACGTCGCCTGCGGCGGAGAGGCCGTGCAGTTCACCCGAAACAACTGGCAGGACAATCTTGTACCCTGCGGTGCCGTCTGCCTCACCTGCGCCTTCACCCTGCCCGGCGGCGAGCGTGAGACCGTGCAGCACGATCTCCTTGGCGTCGAGCGGTGAGATCGCGTCGAAGGCTTCCCTGCCTTCCATGCCGAGATCGGCAAAGGAGAAGGTCTGCCGGTATGAGAGCATGCCGTTCGCATCGGCTGTCGGAAAGGCAGCCCCCATGCCGGTGAGCTGCATGCCGTCACCCGGCTGGGTGGTGAGGTTGAGCTGGACAGGACCGTAGGCGGGCACGCCCTCGGCGAGTTCGACGAAGCCGTCCTTGTCCGTGTCAAACGCAAGGTTCGGTGTCATCGCCTTTCGGTCGTCGGCAAAGCCATGCACATGCGCCGGATGCACCTGCCCGGCTTCAATACCAACTGCCTTGATGTCGAAGGTCACCTTCTGCGTGTTCTCATCGACGAAGGCGAGGACGCGCCCTATGACCCCTGAGTTGTTGAGGGTGGTGAAGTCGGCGTGGTAGAAGCTCATCCCGGCCTGGGTGAAGATCGTGTGTGCCATTCGCGCGTTTCCTCCGAGGTGGTCATGACCTGCCGCAGTTACGCGCGCTGGCGCACCCTGGACGCGCGACCTACGTTCTCGTGACCAGAAGAAGCGGCACCAGAATTGTCACTGCAACCAATAATTACGCTGCGCGATAGCTTCGCGGTCGGATCTAGGCCGAGCAGATCTTCAGGGATTTGACGCAGAGACGCACCAAATCCTCGGTGGCTGTTTGGCGTGCTTACCGCACTTCGGAACGGCGTAGGGCATCTTCGGCTTAGAGAGACCGCTTGTACCGGGTCGCACTCCCTCCGCCAGTTTCCAGAGGCGTCCCGCTCTCCGCCAGACCGAGCGCCGCGCTGAGTGGCAGGTTTCCTGGGGTTTTCGGGGCAGACCTGTTGACTGGCAGGACGCGGAGACGGGCGAACATCGCTCTCCGGAGGCCAATTCTCTCCGGACCTATTGACCTGCCCGCTTTTGGTGAGCAGCCCCAAAGCCCTAGTAAAAGCGTAGGTTCTAAGGAAGCTGCGCCAGCTTTGGTTCGCATCCCACTCGATAAGGTTCGTACTCTGAAGGCGAGCCATTCGATTGGCTACACGGCCATTCACCGGTGGTAACGCTCTTGTCCCGGCGCGTCCGCCAAGTGCTTTACGCTCCTTCACCGCAAACCTGCGAGTGCGGCATCGAGTCGTCGCTCTACGGCGCAGGCATTGGCGTGACTCGGACCGACGCTGGTTTGCAAAACTGGCATCGGTAACTCTGCTAGAAGGCGGGCGGAGATCGAGGCCGACCCGCCCACGCGGCTGAACGCGGCGCTCGCCGCAGGGCTGTTAAGGAATTGAATTACTTGATCCGACGGGACGGCATCTGCTCGCGTGCGGACCAGCAGTATGGTGTGGTTTTCGCCCACAATTCCGCCATGTGTTTGGACGAGCTCCTGAGGGACCAGGGCCGCTACAAGTCGGCGACACTGGCTGCGCGATGAGGTTCGCTGCAGTACGATGCAGTCTTCTTTGATGACGTAGGGCGCGCAAGGAGATGCGTCGACGTAACCGCGGCCCGCCGCTTGTCTTGACAACCGCCCCCTATCGAAGTCGAAAGTGCCATTTTGGCGGACTGCGGCCGCCCAAACCAGAGGGTACCGACCTTTGGCCGCGTGTTGGTGCAAACGGTGCGGCTCACGGTTTGCGACTAGGTGTCCGACGATTGGTCGCCAGCCCATTTCGCGGAGCGATACCCCACCAGTTGATGCATTCCCCCCGGCCACTGGTAGTGTCCATGCCGAGCCATCGGTGGGAAGTGTTAGGATACCTTGCTCCAGCAATGAGCCTTCATGAGTGAGGATGCCCGAGACCGGCGTGTGGAACGCTGTGTTTCGAGTCACCACAGAGCGCCTCCGAAACACGATGAAGCAGGCGTCCTGGATGGCATCCAGGAAAACGTCGCTGCGCTTCTCCACAACATCCAGCACCAGCACCTCGGCTAGTTCCGACACTCTGCGTCGAAAAGCCGCGAACTCCGGCCCGCCCACAAACGAGGTCGGGATGACGTGGCCAACGAGTCCGCCCACGGGGACCTGGTCGAGGGCGCGCCGAACGAACATCGCATACAGATTTAATCTACCGTCCGCTATGTCGGCGAACTCACCCCTCATTGCAGCATGCTCGACTGCATCGAGTCGGCGGTAGGGAGGATTGCCGATCTCATGGTCAAACGTCGTGGTCTCTGGCGCGAGACCATCGCGGATGCGGACCACAGCGCCGACCAGCTTTAGGTGGTGCGACGCGAAACCGTACTCATCGCGGAGCATCCGTCTGACTAGGGCATTCGCAAGCGTCGCCAAATTCCGGTCGATCTCGGACCCGATGAGCCTCTTTCGAAGCAGCGAAGCGATGGTCCGGCGTCTCATGCCAGCTGCCGCCCACCGCTCCACCATACGCCGTGCAAGAGGCACTAGGAAAGCCGCGCCGCCTGCAGCCGGATCTCGAAAGCGCTTTGCAGCTACATCAACTCGCAAGGCATCCAAACGATGTAGTAGATGGTCGACTAGATGCGGTGGTGTGAAGTAGACGCCGAGGCGTTTCCGTTGTTGATGCGGCATAAGAATGGCGTAGACGCAGGCTATTGCGTGATCCGCCCAGGGCGCAGGGAGTAGCTTGAGGAGTTCGCGGATCTCCGCGACCCCTCTTCCGGCGATGAGTTTCCGCGCTTCGTCTAAAGCGGCGTCCGCGTTAGGGACGGGGTTTCTGCGGTAGTAGGTGCAGATCCTCGCCACGATAGCAGCCGCTTCGGACGTCGCAATTGCGTATCCTGCCGTGGTGACACGAACGTTCGAGCCGCGTCGCCTGGTTTTATCGACGCAGATGCGAACAGTCATTCTTCCGCCCCTCCTTCTTCCGAAAGACGGGAAGGGGAGATCTCCCTGGCAGCGCGCTCTACGGCCCGCACAGCGGCCGCGACAACCTCGGTGCCTCGACCGCGAAGGAGCACGCCAAGTTCGAGAGAATGACGCGCATAATGGAGAAGGTTGGCGCTCCCAACGTACGCAACTGCTTCATCAGCGAGTACAGCCTTGGCGTGGAATGTCTCGTAGCTTCCGTCGAGGGAAGGCAGCGTGTAGTCGAGGACGCGCACGTTCAGCGCCTGGAGCCGATGCGCTGCACCAGCATGCGCCGCCCGAGTTGAAGCGTTACGGAGCCTCAGCACTAAAATCCGCTCTCGTGCGCGTGTCGCAGCGAATAAGCCCTCTACAAACGCAATACCTCCCTCGTTCGCGAAGGGGGTGAGCACCGTTAAGCGCCGCTCTGCGGCCTCGGCGACGGCCCGCATTGCCTCATCTGTGGCCAACAAATCGGCGCGCGCCATTCCTACCGATCGAAGTGCCTTAGCGAATGCGCTCGGCGCGGACGGAGGTGTCACAACCGGGCGGAACGTGCCACGATCTGGCCGCGCCGCGGCCATTGCAGCTACTCCTTGGAGGAAGTCTGCTAAGCCTCGGGGGGCGCCGCCAGTCGCGTGCCAGGCCGCACCATCAGGCGCAGGCTCGGCCCATCCCCGTGCGCGAAAATCTTCAGCGACAGCGCGCAGGGCAGCGGCTCGCCCAGGCAGAGCGCCAGCCCAGGGCACCGGCAGCGGTGTGCCTTCCGCACACTCTTCCAAGGCGCGTGAAAGGGTCGCCGCCTCGTCGGCGTAAGCCGCGAGCTTAGTGGCGAGCGAGCGCGCGACCTCTGTGGGAATAGCTGCTGTCACCGCCTTGATGCAGCTGCAGCCGCCCGAACGCGTGCAACGGTGTCGTAATAGCCAACCATCTCGCGCCGCGGTGCCGTGTTCCAGCGCGCCCAGTATGGCTTGCCGCGCCCGGCGAGCGCCGAGCGGGAAAGTAGGTCGTTGCGCGTGATGCAGGAGGTCTCAGGGATCATCACGCAGTCTGGGCAGGCGCCGCCCTTGTGCGTACATGAGCTCTCGCTACCACAGCGTAGCGCTGCCGCGCTGCCCATGCGGGCAAGGAATTCGTTGCCCTCCCCGACCGACCCGCGATCCCGCCACATTGACGAGATGTTGCCAAGATCCATCGTCGTGCCGCGGCGGTAGATTAGGAAGGCGAGGTCAGGGACGAATAGGTACTCGGCGAACGAGCCTTGATCGAGGCCGGAAAGCGCAGAGGTGTGCTGAATGACCTGGTGCGCTAGGGTGTGCAACAGCGTGAACACATGCGGATAGGCCAGCTCCGGCACCTCGCCTTCGCGGCGGAACTCGTCCAAGAAGGGCTTCATCGCGCCGGGTGCCGCCAGAACCTGGGTCGAGGTCGCTTGCTCAAGCAGCCGAGCGCCAAGCGAAAGGCCGGGCGAAGAGCAAGGCAAGTCGAGGTCGTTCTCGACGATCCAAGCCTCGACGAGAGTTGGGTCAAGCCGGGCGTAAATGCCCTCGTTCGAAGACACGACGCAGAGCACGGGATGCTTCCATCTCGCCGTGCCACCCGAGGTCGCAGAGGGAACCTGGACCTGCGGGAACATTCGCAGCCGCACGGGAAGGTCAATCCCGGGCGCCTTTGAGCGGCGCTCCACGAGTGGGAGCGAGGAAGTCCGCGTGTAGCCGTACGTGAACTCACAGACTCGCACGTCACGCACGATGCGCATCTCTGCGATCCCGAGGGTAGCCAGCCATTCCCGCGAGGCCGCATGCACACGGTCAAGGTCGCCAGGGGCATGCAAACCGTCGGGACGAGTGAAATCGTCGAGCTGATCGACAGGCACACTTCGGAGCCTGCCGTCCTCTAAGGCTCCGGCGCTAATCTTCTCTGCTCGGAACGCAGCATGCTCCACGGCCATGCGGACCGGATCAAGGCGCCCCGGGAAGCGTGATCGGCTCTCAATTACCGCTTGCAGCCCTGTTGAAGGTCCAAGATGTTGAGCAAACACCGTTGCGGCCCAATTCGCCTCGGTGCGCGCGATGATTGCTTCGTTGGCTGCTACTGCCGCCTCCATGCCAGCCATTGCCCTCAGCCCCGCCAGACCCTGCCGAAGACCCACCAGCATGTCCCACTCGCCCAGTCGATCTGCCTGGGCAAGCAGTTCACGTTTTCTCTCGTCTGAAAGATCGCCGCCTGCGGGGAACCCGAACCACTCCCTTAGGCGGCCTGCGAGGTCGGCTGCACGCGATGCCTCTAGGAGGCGCATCCGGTCCTCGTCGGCGAAAAGCAGGACCCTATCACCGTGCGGGTAGTGGGCTGCGCTTGCTCGGTAGGAGATTGGTTCCATGTTGATTTCAGCGTGAAGCGCGCGTCCTGCGTCGAGGTCTGGCCCGAGAGCCTCCAGCGTTTCGCGGTCCTTCATGATCAGATCACGCGTATTATCGCAGTTGACGCAGCCGAGGCGGACGGCCGACAGGCTGCCCGTCCCTATGCCCAGCCAGCGGAACCGTTCTTCCTCACAGTGCGTGCACTTGGAAATTGGGTAGATGCTGCCATCGGCGGCGCGCTCGAGGCGGCGCGGCGAAGGCGACTCTATCCCACCCGACCAGTGCGCCATGACGAAGTCGAGTTGGCGCCAGTTATCGGCGCAACTGCCCTCACCTGTCGGACAGGCTCGCCGGAACTCCGTCATCTCACGAGCAAGGGTATCGGGTGACCTGGCTTCACGGTGCAATCCGCACCGAGCGCAGCGAAAGGAGAGCGGGAATGGCTCGTAGCCAGCGTACTCGGGCACCTGGAACCGGAGATTGCCAATGCGAATGTCAACGGCGTCGAGTTCGTTCAGCACCGACCTATCCACGCAGAGCCGTGCCGGGATCGGATGCCGTGGGTTATTCCCTTGCCGCGCACGCGCAAGCCAGGACGTAACATACTCCTGGATGAGTCCGGCGATCTGCCTCCTGTTTGCCTCCGATAATCCGTCCGCAACCTCGCGGTTCTCGTGGTCCGGCAGCGCCCGGCATGCCACAGCGCCACCTTCGAAGGTGAAGAGGCTGCCCGGCGAATAGGCTCGGGAAACCTGACTCTGGGACCGGTTCATCTCAAACGGCGTGCGGCCCATCTCTCGCTCCCTTACTCGCCGGCAGCCGTGGGACGCCTGCCCACCGCACCATTACCGCCCCCTTGCCTCGCATCGCGCACTGCGCCACCTCTCCTACGGCGGCCGCCAGGCGCTGGTGCCACCTCGTCCGCGTCGAGCTCCCCGCCGCGTGGAGTCCGGCGCGTAGACCCGGCGCGAACGCCGGACACAGCGGCCACGATGTCCCACGCGTCCACAGACCTCCGGCCGACTACAGTCGCCGGGCGGACAACGCCCTGGCCCTCGACATCCCGGAGGCTCGTCATCGGACGATGCAAATCACCCATCTGGTCCTCCCAGAACTCACGCAGCCTGCTCGCCGCGTCGGCCGACGCGTCGCGGAAGCTACGCAGTTGTTCCCGGATCACCTGTCGGTAGTGCGGCGGGTGGAGCGCGCCGCCGACGGAGGGCGCTAGGTCGACGCCGAATGCGCGTGCGATGAAGTCTGCGCACGCATCAAAGGCCGCAGGCTGGTCAAGGATCCGTGCTGCCTCGACTGTTGTGTCCGGGACACGAACTCGGCTCTTCGCGTCGGGCGGGGCCCCGATGAAGAGGCGAGGATAGTACACCCCTGCGAGCCATGTCTGGATGAGCGACGGCACGGCACGCACGATAGCGCGCTCGGCCCACCGCTCGGCGGCGGGTGGCGGGATCATGCGCTCGAGTAGGCGGTGGAAAGCCTCGTGGACTTCCACCACATAGCGGTCGCGGCGAACCTGCGGCGTCGGCACCAAGAGCGAGAAACCGACGTGTGTGCGGCCGACCCGGCTCGAGGCCTGGATGTACTCGGCAACGTCCGACGGGAGGCCTGCGAAAGCCATCGCGTTGAAGTTCTCGACGTCCACGCCGTGGGATACGGCCGAGGTCGCGACGATCTGCCGCAATCCCCGGCGGGGATGGTGGACCTCTGGATCGAACGGAACGTCCTCTTCGGGGAAGGCGATCCGACCCTGCGCTTGGCGCACTACATTCTGGATGGTGGCGATATCCACGCCGCCGGAGATCAGCGCGGTCGCATACTCGAGTCCGTCCAGCCCGTCGAGCGCGTAGCGCGGACCCATCAGCCGGTGCGCCTCCCGCACCTCGTCCGCGAGGGCCGAAAGAATTTGGTCGCCGCCCTTCTTGTTGGTGACATAGGTCAACATGATGCGGTGCAGGTCGACGAGCGAGAGTAACGCTGGCCAGTGGCTATCCGTCGCCGCGCTGCGGATCGCGGCCTCGCGGTGGGCGCGCCAGGGTGCGTCCGACTGGTGCGCGACCATCTCCTCCGCCGCCGCAACACGTGTCGTTGGGTCCCGCAGGTCGACGAGCCAACGCGTCGAAGCAGCCGAATGCGCAGCCAGAACAGCCAGCGTCGTGACTGTGTGCTTGCGGCCATTGGTCATCACAGAGGCATACACGCGCGCCCAGGGGGCCGCCCTCTCGTCGCCGCACGGCGTTCCGCGGACGCCTTCGCGGGCCGTACCAGCCTCTCCGCCGGACGCCCAGCGCGCCAAGCGGACGTAGAAGCCCTCGTGGAGACCAGGGCCTGGGTGCGGGAATTGCACGACGCGACGTTGGTAAATCGCTCTGACATGTCGCTCGACGTCGGAGGCGGTCGCGGTCGCGCCAATAATGTGTGGCAGGCGAACACGGTCCGGCGCACTCCGATAGCGGCACGCTAGTGGGCCGATCATGGCGCCGATCTCGCGTAACCACTCAAATAGGCTGGTCTCGAAGAGGCCGCCAAAGGTACCAAGACTCTCCTCGAGCAGGTGCATCTCGTCCTGCACAATGAGGCTCGGGAACGGGTCGAAGATTGGTGTCGCGCCGCCCGGCCAGGCAGGTGCCAGGGGATCGCCCTCGTCGCTGCCCACCTCAAGCAAGCCCTCCGGCCCGCCCAAAATCCGGCGCGCGAGGCCGAACATGCCGGCAATCCGCGCGATCCTCCATATGTCCTGACCGATAAGAGCGAGCTTGTCGATCGTGCCTAGCAGCACCGCGGGGGCGCGGCGGTAGATGTCGGCGTCGGTGAGGAGGAAGGGCAGCGGCGCCGAGCCCGCCGGACCTGGATGCGCTCGATTCCAGTCGCAGGATGCCGCGCGGCACACGATGCCGAGACGGTCGGCATGAGCCGGGAAGAGGCGGAGGCCGGTCCCCGGCGTGCCGCAGAACGGGCAGGTCGGGAGCTTGTTCCATGCCGCCTGAGCGCGCTGGTAGTCGCGGTTTTCCTGGATGGTCGTGTCACCGTCCATGAGTGCCGCCTCGTCGCGCCCGCGTGCCGAGCCCACGGCCGGGATGCAGGTAACGTCCTGCCTGAGTCCGCCGCTCTCCTTCCTTGTATCGTTGGGCGTATTGCCGCCGCCCACCCAGAAGCCGATTTCGAAGGCTGAGCCGCCGACGCTACGCCTTCGACGGACCAGCTCCGCGCGCGCGAGCAAGCGGGCGAGGCGTTGGGCTTGCTGAACAGTGAGCAGGCGCAGAGGATAGTGCATCATGGCCGTCACGCCACGCGCCTTGCCGCGCAGGCGATCAAGGAACAGCCCATAGGTGACCGTCCCGAAGAAGGCCTCGGTCTTACCGCCGCCAGTCGACATGTAGAGAAGCGTCGCTGAGTCCTCATCGAAGCTCGGTTTGAAGAACTCCTCGCCGTCGAAGCCCGGCACCCGCGACGCGAGGGTCGGCACATGGGCAAGAACGAACGCGAGCTGGAACAGGCGCCAGCCAGGTGCCGAGTTGCGCGGCGTCGGCGGGTAAAGGTCCGCGAACGCCTCATTAGTCAGCAGCCAAGCGCGGTAAGGAGCAGCCATCGGAGAGGATACGTCGGCGTGCCAGGCGGCACGGGATCGAGACAGGAGCCGGATGCCAAGTCGCACCCGCTCCGCCTCGCTGCGCCACGCCTGGACGTCCCGCTCGAACAGCACCCGCTGCGCAGTGGTGTCAGCATCGCCGCCTGCTGGAGGGCCAGCGAGGCCGCTCGCCCAGGCTAGCATCGCTATAGGAAGAGCCTCCAGCTCCGTGGGGTCGAAGGCCGACGCTGCTAGACTCGCGAAGCGGAACTCCACCCCGGGAACATCATGCTGCGCGGTGCGAGGTAGCACGTAGCGCGGCACCCAAGTGGTCCGCAGCGCTACGCGCCCGCCAGACGCCGCGCGTTCCTCCACGCCGCAGTTCACGCCCATGGCGGCGAGCGAGAGAAAGCCTTCGAGGTGGTAGCTGCGCCGCACACGCTCAAGGCTCATCGGTACGAGAGCATCGGCCGGCAGAGATACCTCTAGCTGCACGCTGAAGAGTCCGTGCTCCTTCTCGTCGTCGCGCTCGCGCAGGTTCTCGAGCGCGATCCGCACCGAATGCCCGCCAGGCGGGCGCCGGATCGGCAAGGGGTCGATCCGAAGCCGCACCTCGTAATCGGGCACGAGATCCGCGGGCAAAGGCGGAACAGCCCGTGCACGCGTGAGATAGGCATCCCAGGCTTCGGGCGTCCAGAAGTCTTCCGATACCGGCGCCGGGGCACGTCGCCATGCGCGCTCGATGCCGGCGGGTGAAGCAATCCAAGCCTCGCAGGCCTCCCGAACCGCGCGCTCGATGGTGGCGCGCGCCTGTGCTTCGGCGGCAACCCAGGCAGCAGGTTCGACAGGAAGGGGTAGCTCCAGCCGAATGCTTGGTACTTCGACCCGCGCCCAGGCAGGAGGAACGCCGTAGGAGCGGCTGTGCGCCGAGGGGATGCGTCTGCGGGTGGCGATCCCTGAGGATGCAGAGTGCGCGTCGGGCCCGGCCCCGCCGACTTCATCGTCGCCGACCTCAGGTGGCGGCGGCGGCCTTGGAGTCGTGACACCGTAGCTTGCATCGATCTCTGCCACGATCGCCGCAAGCGCTGCTCGCTTCTCGGATCGACTCATGTCCGGGCGGAGCCGCGTGCGCTTCATGTCACGCAGACGCTGGCGAATTTCGGACTTCCTGGCCGCACTGTATTCCGCCGGAGGTAGGAGGCGGCCCTCGTCAGCAAAGAGTTCGGCTGAGGTCGGGAGTGCTCGGAGGTAGGTTGCGCAGCGGACCTCGACAGTGACCGTCCCGGTCGCGCGCGGGAGCAAAGCCACATCTAGGCCGTGAACCGAGATCCGGATGTCGCTAGCTTCGTCGTCGCCGTCGGCGTCAATGCGCGGCAGGATGAAACCCGAACAGAGCCGCTCAGAAGGCTTGCCGCCGAGGATGACGCGTCCCCAGTCGCCCTCGCCCGCGGTCCAGCGCCGGACAAACTCGATGTAGGAATCGGCTACTGCCTCCTTAAGCTCCTGCCGGAGGTCCGCCGAGGGTACGGCGGCGAGGGCGTCGTCCAAGTTCATGCTGTGCCGTCCCCTCTGGTAATCGATACCGATGCCACGACATCAACGGCCTCGCGCACTGCCTCGATGAGGTCGTCAGCGGAGTGCCCCCGCGCCAAGCTGGCGGCGCCCTCTGGGTCGATGAGGAAGGCCGCAAGCTGCTCGTGGAACAGCGCTCCTTCCTGAATGCTGAAGGAGCGCGTGGGTACGATCATCGTCCGCCAGAAGGCGAGGGCGCCGGCCGCGTCGACGCCAAGAGCGGCCATGAAGGCCCTAAATCGCGGCCAGTCGCGAGCGGCGTTCGGTCTCGCGCGGGTCAAGTCAGGGAGCCTTGCCGCATCCAGGTCGGCCCGAAGCCAACGCCGAACATTGCCCTCCTCACCGCGCCCAGCTCCACCCATCCGGCCTACGACCTCGGTGGCCTTCGCTGAAATGTCGACGCCGGGCAAACGGTCCCGGGCTGAGGCGATGAAGGCGTGGTACCCGCGTATCAGCATGGCTGTCTTGCCTGACGAGGCGATGGCCGAACGCAGCAGCGAGCGCAGCCCCTCACGGAATACGGGAAACATGTCGCCAGCCGAGAGCGAGCGCGCCTGGACCAGGCGGAAAGGCCGGACCTCGTCTGGGAAGTAAGCCGGAACTAGGGCGTTCGCGCGGTGCTTCACAGTATCACCGCGCCGCAGCCGGATTACGGCGACCTCGCCACGGAAAGCCTCACCGCCACGGGTAAAGTCTAGGATCTCGCTGGACGGGTCTGGCGCGAGGCGGAACTCGGCTTCGGCGGTATCGAGGCTGGCGTCAGCACCACCGAAGGCCATGCGCTCGGCAAGATACCTGGCGCGAGACGCGAGCGGCCCCATGCCATCGAGCGTGCCAAGGCACCGCAGAAGGGAGGAGACGAGACCGATTCCCGCACAGTCGCCGAGCACGACCACGAGCTCAGGCGCATGCGGAATCACGAGCAGCGAACGCACCGCGTCGGGCGTCGGCGCGACCAGGATTAAGCGACGGAACGGGCGGCCGTCCTCAAGCGCGCGATGATCGTCCACGTCGGCGAGGATCGGCATCGGCGCCGCCGCCATAAGCACGTCAGCGACCCGGGGATGAGGCAGCGACACCAGTACGTCGCGAGCGTTCCAGGCCGGGTCGGTGAGCATCGCTGTGAGTTTTGCAGAAACCGGCGTCTTTTCTCGCCAGGACTCCATCCGCGTCAACATCTCGGCGCACAGTGTTGCTGCGTCCTCGACCCCGCGTCCCACGGCGCGCGCCCGAGACTCCATTCGCTTGCATGCTTGGCCAGGCAGGAAAAGCTCGACAGCTCGGAGATCCTGCTCGGAATCGCCGTTCCACAGAATCCTGGCTGCTTCCTCAGCAGCGGCGAGCCCGATGGGCATGCTCGCGGCGCGGTGCAGCGCTTCGAGTGCGACCCGTGAAGCACGGGCCGCCTCCCCGTCGCCAGCCTCGCGGTGCAGCCGCGCGAGAGCGAGAAGCCGCCGCCGAAGCGGTGCGAGCCCAGCGTCCTTAATGTCGGCCTGGACGCGCAGGGGCTGTAGGTTGTTCGGCACAACCGCCGCGTCACCGACGGGGCGGTGGACGGGACAGTATACACCGCGACGGGCCGGAAGCAGGCGCCTGCCGCGCGAAGCGGCTTCGCGGAGCACGCTATCGGCATGGCGGTGAACGTGGGGGTCGTCAGCGAGCAATACCACCGGCGGCCGTCGAACTGGCGCCTGCGCAAGGGCCGCAAGAAGCGCGACCAGCCCTTTCTCCCAGGCATCGCGATTATCCCGTGCGATTGCGCCCGTCAGGTTCACCACGACTGCATCAACACCGAAGCGTCTGAAGCGTTCGAACCTCAGGAGACCGCTCAACCGCGCCTCGGTAGTGAGAGGAAGACCGAACAGAGCATGCGGCGATCGGAGCGGGTTGCCCACCGCGGCTATGGCCTCCCTCAAGTTCAGGCCCTTATCACCCCGGCCTGCCAGCGTGAACGTGAGTACGCGTTGCAGTATCTGTGAGGGAGCTTCACTGTAGGGTAACCCGTCGCCTGGGAGGGGACTGAACGCTGGGGTCAGCTCGCGGAGCGTCGGGCTGCGGGCGATGTCACGCCCTCCAGATGCGCCGTCCCGCAGAAGGTCCCTCAGACGCATCTCCACCATTGCCGCCTCGTAGTGCGCCATACCGTCGCTCACCGTCCACGGCGCGCGTTGCTGCACCGCGTCAGCGACCCGGCTGCCCACTAGCGCAGCGTCAGCCGGGTGCAGGTGTACCGAGCGCACTGGGGCCATGGAGCCATGGGATGCCTCGATGTGCGGCCTCCATGGCCAGACCGCGAAGGCCGCGTGTGCGAGCCGCCCGGTAGCCCTGGCTTCGCGCAGGCCAAATGCTGCGGCGAGCGCGCCGTCGCAGCAGCGCCTGGGCCATGAGAGCAAGCTTCGGTCTTGGCCGTCCGCCACGGCGTCGAGGATCGCCTCCACTGCGGACAGCGCAGCATCAGGGCGGCGCCACGCCCCTTCGCCGCTGAGATCGACGGCATATCGGCTCAGCACCGGCTGAGCAAACGATGGCCGATGAACCCGTAGCGCAGCTTTCTTAGCCGCTTGAGCGGCAAGGAGCTCGCGGGCTCTAGCGGCCCGATCAGCCGAACGGTCGGCAGCGGAATTGACCCATGGGCGCCCCGAATTGCGGCCTTCCGAGTCGGCCCTTGCCATCCCGTTGCACCAGCCCATCTACCATGCTTGAATTTAACTTATTCGAAATGATCTTAGTTGGCCAATCGTTTTTTCAGGTTGGCGCTTCGCATCACCTAGGAGCCCGTCCGAGTAATCATGACCGTAACAAAAAAAGATATAATATTGCTCTCGGGTGGGATATCGTACCCCGAAAAGAAGTGCCGCCGGCACTCGTGCGAATCAATGGTGCGTGCCGAGCTTGCGTTCCCGAATAGCCGGACGGGCTCCTAGGAGCCTGTCCTTGTAACGGGTGAATCCGCTCGACAGCTTGTGCGAGCGGTGATTCGCTGGTCGGCATGACGAAGAGCTTTCGGCCCTGGAAGGTGGACGAGGTCTGGCTGCTAC
>JAIYDD010000008.1 GCA_027487675.1 Acetobacteraceae bacterium
ACGCCATCCACCGCGACGGCGTATTGCGCATCGCCGGCCCAGGCATCCTGCGACAGGCGCAGCACCAGCGTGTCGGGGCCGGTGCCGGCCGCCAGCGTCGCCGGCGCGCGCGGGGCGGGCGGCGTGGGGGGCGTCACCGGTGGCGGCGTCGTGCCGCCGCCGGTGAGCTGCGACACGCGCACCCAGTCGACATCGATGTCCACGCGGTTCACGCCGGAGCCGTTGGGCGAGCCGTACCAGCCATCATCGGCGCGGCCGACATGGCCCTGCAGCCCGACCGACATCGGGATGTTCGGGATGTTGTCGCGGATCTCGCCGACCTTCCGGCCATCGACGTAGAGCGTCATGCGGTCCGGCAGCCAGTCCAGCGTGTAGGTGTGCCACTGGCTGTGATCGAGGTCGAAGAACTCGGACTTGTAGCCGCGGCCGTTCTCGCTGCCGTCCGGCCCGGGCCAGTGGACGGTGAACATGCCCTGGCCGTCCTTCGGCGTCTCCAGGATGTCGATCTCGGGCGGCCAGCGGTCGTTGGAGGTCGGCCAGAGCAGGAAGCAGGGGCCGGCACCCTCGACCTCGGCGCTGGTCTTGGCGCGGATCTCGACGCGGCCATAGAGGAAGCCATGCCCGGTGCCCGCCGGCATGCCCTGGTAGGAGGCGGTGGAGAGGCCGCCCACGCTCCAGATGCCGTCCGCCTCGCGCTCCAGCCCGATGGTCAGCGCGCCGTCGCCAACCGAGAGCATGTCGTTCTCCCACCGGAAGGCCCCGTTCCAGTAGGTGGCGCCACCGCCATAGGTGATGGCCCACTTTCCGCGATCGACGGCGGTGCCGTTGAAGCCGTCGAAGAACACCGTCTGCCAGCCGGTCATGTCGAGCGGCGTGGGGTTGATGTCGGTGGTGGTTCCCATGGCCCTGATCCCCTGCGTTGGCGGCGCCGGCAGCGCTCGCGAAGGCGTGAGGCCATAGCCTGGGGTTGAATGTCGAGCCTAAAAGTATGTCGTATACTTAATCCTGGAAAACCAAAAGGTTGAACCTGGCGGAATCGGGCGCAAACCGGACCTATCTTCCCGCGGCGCCGGTCGACAGTCGCCGGCAGCCGGGCCAAGACCGCCGCAGGCAGGGGGCGCGGGGCGCGCCCGGACGAGGGAGGGGCCGCATGGCGCTGTGGCAGCGGGCGACGACGATCGAGGCTGTGAATGCGCGCATCGCGCGGGGGGTCTCGGGCCTGCTCGGCCTGCGGCTGACGGCGATCCTGCCGGACGCGCTGCAGGCGGAGATGCCGGTGGACGACCGCCACCTGCAGCCCTTCGGCCTGGTGCATGGCGGGGTGAACGTGGTGGTGTCGGAGACGCTGGGCTCGCTCGGCTGCCTGCTGACCCTGCCGGAGGAGCTGCACGCGGTGGGGATCGAGGTGAACGCCAACCACCTGGCCGCCATCCGCCCCGGCGCGCCCATCACGGCCGAATGCCGGCCGCTGCACACCGGGCGGCGGACGCAGGTGTGGCAGACCGAGATCCGCCGGGCGGACGGGAAGCTGGCCTGCGTCTCGCGCCTGACCTGCGCGGTGGTGGAGGGCGGCGGCGCCTGAGCCCGGGCCGCCGCCGTCTCAGCAGCCGCCGGGCACGGGCGTCAGTTCCAGCATCCGGCCGGTGACGGAGAACTCGCCGAAATCCATCGCCAGCTCGTCGGCGACGCCGTTCTCGTAGTAGCGCAGCCCGACCTCGTATTCGGGGGAGGAGGCGCCGCCGGTCGCCGCGCCGCGCTCGAAGAAGGCGATGCGCATGCGGGCGGAGGACATGCCCGCCAGCATGGCGAAGCGCGGCGGCTCGACCGGCGCGGTCCAGCCGCCGAGGATGATCGTCGTGGTGTCCTGCGCGCCGTCATCGGTCGTGCCGTCGAACAGCGGCGCGGCGAGCAGCCGCTGCCCGGCGCGGGCGGCTTCCAGCGACAGCACGGTGTGGCGCATGGGCAGGATGGTGCCGGGGGGCAGTTCCTCCTCCCGCCCCGCGGGTTCGGCGAAGCGGGCGCGGCCGCTGCCGTCGGGCTTGAGCTCGGCCTCGCCGGAGATCCGCTGGCTGACCGCGCCCTGGGTGGACTGGGTCAGGGAGAAGCGCAGGCGGGTGCCGTCCTTCGCCTCGTAGGTGGCGTAGTCGGAGATGGTCTCGATCTCGTTGCCGTCGCGGTCGACCACCGTCATGGTCATGCGCTGGCGGGTCGCCCAGCCTTCGCAGGCGTCGGTGATGTCGAACACCATCGCGCCGCGCACCGAGGTGATGCCGGAGCCCCGCGCCTCGCCGAGGTCGAGCCGGTAGGCGGCGCGGTGGGCGGCCATGCGGGCGGTGCCGGCGGCGGCGGCCTGTTCGCCGACGCCGTGCCGGGGGGCGGCATCCGGCGCGGCCTGCGGCAAGGCGAGCGCAACCCCGAGCGCGAGGAGGGCGAGGATGCGGCGGTTCGGGCCTGGGGCGTGCGGCATGGGAACTCCTGAGCGGCCCGCGCAGTCTAGGACGCCTTGGGCCCCGGCGCAGCCTTCGGGGGCGGAAGGTCGAGGCGGATCGAGAGTTCCTTGAGCCGCGCCGGCTCCACCGGGGCGGGCGCGCCCATCATCAGGTCCTCGGCCTGCTGGTTCATGGGGAACAGGATGACCTCGCGGATCGCCGGTTCGTCGGCCAGCAGCATGACGATGCGGTCGATGCCCGGCGCGCTGCCGCCATGCGGGGGCGCGCCGTAGCGGAAGGCGTTCAGCATGCCGCCGAAGCGGGCTTCCACCACATCGGCGCCATAGCCCGCGATCTCGAAGGCGCGCAGCATGATGTCGGGGCGGTGGTTGCGGATGGCGCCGCTGCTCAGCTCGATGCCGTTGCAGACGATGTCGTACTGATAGGCCTTGATGTCGAGCGGGTTCATGGTGTTCAGCGCCTCCAGCTCGCCCTGCGGCATGCTGAACGGGTTGTGGCTGAAGTCGATCTGGCCGGTTTCCTCGTTCAACTCGTACATGGGGAAGTCCGTTACCCAGCAGAAACGATATGCGTCGCGCTCGTAGAGGCCGAGCTCCTGTCCCAGCCGGATGCGCGCCTGCCCGGCCAGCTTCGCCGCCGCCTCGGCCTTGCCGGCGGCGAAGAACACCGCGTCGTCCGGCCCAAGGCCGCAGGCGGCGCCGATCGCCGCCACCCGCTCCGCCTCGAGGTTCTTGGCGATCGGCCCGCCCGCCTGGCCGCCCTGGAAGGTGATGTAGCCGAGCCCGCCCGCGCCCTGTTCCCGCGCCCAGTCGTTGAGCTTGTCGAAGAAGCTGCGCGGGTTGGCCCCCGCCCCCGGCGCCGGGATGGCGCGCACCACGCCGCCGGAGGCCGCGATCCTGGCGAACAGCCCGAAGGCACCGCCGGCGAAGTGCGCCGTCACGTCGCGGATGCGCAGCGGGTTGCGCAGGTCCGGCTTGTCGGAGCCGAATTCCAGCATCGCCTGGTCGTAGGGGATGCGCGGGAAGGGCGCGGGGGTGACGGCGCGGCGCGTGCCGGTGAACCCGCAGAATTCCTCGAAGACGCCGTGCAGCACCGGTTCGATGGCGGCGAAGACGTCTTCCTGCGTCACGAAGCTCATCTCGAAGTCGAGCTGGTAGAATTCGCCCGGGGAACGGTCGGCGCGGCTGGCCTCGTCGCGGAAGCAGGGCGCGATCTGGAAGTAGCGGTCGAAGCCCGCGACCATGCAGAGCTGCTTGAACTGCTGCGGCGCCTGCGGCAGCGCGTAGAACTTGCCCGGATGCAGCCGCGCGGGCACCAGGAAGTCGCGCGCCCCTTCGGGGCTGGAGGCCGTCAGGATCGGGGTCTGGAACTCCCGGAACCCCTGCGCGATCATCCGCCGCCGGATCGAGGCGATCACCTCGGACCGCAGCACCAGGTTGCGCTGCAGGCGTTCGCGCCGCAGGTCCAGGAACCGGTAGCGCAGGCGCAGCTCCTCCGGGAAGTCCTGCTCGCCGGCGACCTGGATGGGCAGCACCTCGGCGGCGGACTGCACCGCCACCTCCCGCACCCGCAGCTCGATCTCGCCGGTGGGCAGCTTCGGGTTCACGGTGGCGCCCTCGCGCGGCACCACCTCCCCGGTCAGGGTCACCACGCTTTCCACGCGGGTCGCGTCGAGGGTGGCGAAGGCGGGCGAGCCGGCGGCGACCACGCATTGCGTCAGCCCGTGATGGTCGCGCAGGTCGATGAACAGCAGCCCGCCATGGTCGCGCTTGCGGTGCACCCAGCCCGAGAGCCGGGCGGTGCTGCCGGCATCGGCGGCCCGAAGGGCGCCGCAGGTATGGGTGCGATAGGCGTGCATGGCGGACGGGCCCGGTTGGCTGGCGTGATCGCGCTGGTTAGGGGGGGCGGCCCGGCATCCTGTCAAGGCGCGGGGGCGGGCCGGCTTCCGGTGCCGCTTCCGCGACTCCGCCCGCGGGAGTATGAGCAGGTCATGAGCCGCCGCCCGCCGGCCGGTGCGGAGGACGCGCCGGCCCTGATCACGGACACAGCGGGCCTCGCGGCCCTGTGCGACCGCCTTCGCGCCGAAAGCTTCGTGACCGTGGACACGGAGTTCATGCGCGAGCGCACCTATTGGCCCGAGCTCTGTGTCGTGCAGCTGGCCGGCGACGACGAGGTGGCGGTGGTCGATGCTTTGGCGCCGGGGATCGACCTGGCGCCGCTCGGCGCGCTGCTGGCCGACCCCGCGGTGATGAAGGTGTTCCACGCCGCCCGCCAGGACGTGGAGATCTTCCTGCTGCGCTTCGGCGCGGTGCCCACCCCCATCTACGACACCCAGATCGCCGCCATGGTGGCCGGCTTCGGCGACCAGGTCAGCTACGACGCGCTGGCGCGGTCGCTGGCCAATGCGCAGATCGACAAGGCGCACCGCTTCTCGGACTGGGCGGCGCGGCCGCTCTCCCCGGCGCAGATCGCCTATGCCGCCGCCGACGTCACCCATCTGCGCCGCATCTACACGGGCCTGACCGCGCGGCTGGAGCGGGAGGGGCGGACGGCCTGGGTGGCGGAGGAGCTGGGCGAGCTGGCGGATGCCGCGACCTACCGGCCCGATCCCGACACCGCCTGGGAACGCCTCCGGCCGCGCAGCCACAACCGGCGCTTCCTCGGCCTGCTGCGCGCCGCCTGCGCCTGGCGGGAGCGCGAGGCGCAGCGCGTCAACATCCCGCGCCAGCGCCTGGTGAAGGACGAGACGCTGCTGGAAGTCGCCGCGACCGCGCCCGAGACGGCCGCCGAACTCGCCCGCGCCCGCGGCATCACCGAGGGCTTCGCGCGCGGCAAATCCGGCGGCGGGCTGCTCGCGGCGATCGCCGAGGCGAAGGCGCTGCCCGAAGCCGCGCTGCCCGAGGCGCCGCGCGACCGCGACGGGCCCGCGCCCTCCCCCGCCCTGGTCGCGCTGCTGAAGGTCCTGCTGGCCGCCGCCAGCGAACAGCACCACGTCGCGCCCAAGCTGCTGGCCAGCAGCGACGAGTTGGAACGGCTGGCCGCCGGCGAGAGCGACCTGCCCGCGCTGCATGGCTGGCGGCGCGAGGTGTTCGGGGAGCAGGCGCTTGCGCTGAAGGACGGGCGCATCGCGCTGGGCGTCGAGGGGCGGCGGATCCGGGTGATCGAGGCGGGCTGACCGCCCCGGCTCGCGCCGGGCAGGGGCGCTTTGGCACTTAGGACTTTTTGGCGCTTTATCGCTTTTGTCGGGGTTTTCGCGCCCGAAGCGCGCGCCGGGGCCCTGGCCATGGCGCGCCACCTTCCCCGCGACGCCGCCCGTCCGCAAGGCCGCATCGGGCGCGGCGCGGCGCCCGGTCGCCCGCCCTGGCGCCTGGACAGGCGGCCCGCCCCGTGATCCGCGCCCCCCGGCGGTCGGTGCCGCGGCGGCGGCGCCGCGGCTTCCGCAGGGATCCTGGTGCGTCATCGGTCGGTCCCCGACACCCGCGCGGCATCCCGGCCGCCGCGCCGGCACGGGCTGGAGGGGCCGCCCCTTGGGCGCTGACTTAACTCCTCGGGGGCGGAAGCAGGCGGTGCGAGGCTCCGCCTCGCGATCCGGCCAGGGCTCTGCCCGTCGGACGCATGCGTCCGACCCCCGCCAAGGGGCAGCGGCCCCTTGGAACCCCGTTCTTTTATTTTGTTCTCTTCTGACTGATGCCGGTCCAGGGCGGCAGCCCTGGTGGCGGGGGGCTACGGGGGGAGGCAAAGCCTCCCCCCGGGCCGACGGGCGCAACGCAGACCGTGAGTTAGCGCCCATGAGGGGCCGCCCCTGGCCAGGGCGGCGCGGCGCGGGCGGGCGGGGCGCGCGCGCCGCCGGGGCGGCTGCCTCCTTCCCGCCCGGCGGCGGCAGGCCGCGCAGCATGCGCGGGCGGAGGCGGGGCATCGCCACCAGGCCGGGGGGGCGTGACGGCCGGCCGGGCTCCGGCTGCGGGCCGGGCAGGTGCTCCGGCGGGCAATAGAGGGCGCTGCGCAGGCCGAGCGTGCGGGCCAGCAGGATCTGGTCCGGCCGCAACTGGCGCGAGGCACGCAGGAAGGCGCGGACGACGCGCCATTCCAGCGTCTCGATCCCGTCGGGGGCGAAGGGATGCCCGGCCACCGCGATCATGACCTGGTCGAGCACGCCGCCGCGCGCCGCGGCGACCAGCGCCGCATGGGCGGCCGCGGGCCGCCCCAGCGCCGGCGGCAGGGCGGCCCAGGGCAGGGTCGAGCAGGCCACCCAGAAGATCGCGTCCCAGGTGGCGCGCCGGTCGCGCGGCGGCCGGCCGCGGGGCTTCGCCAGGTAGCCGGACAGCACCGCCCATTCGGCCTCCGTCATCGGCGCCCAAGGCTGCGGCACGCTGTCGCGGAGGGGACGGATGAAGGACGGAAGCGGCATGGCGGGAGGCTCTCCCTGGGGCTGGGCGAGCCAATATATAGGAATTTTGTCCGAATTGCCAGGACAAACGCCCGTTGCGTGCGGCCGGCCCCGCCGCCCGCGGCTTGTGGTGGCCTGGCCCGGCGCGGCGCGTGGTGGCGCGGCCGGGCGCGGCGGTCAGCCGCCGGGCTTCCAGCAGACCAGGTCGATCTCCACCAGCGCGTCGCGCGCCAGGCCCGTGACGCCG
>JAIYDD010000099.1 GCA_027487675.1 Acetobacteraceae bacterium
ACGGCGATCGGCACGCCGATCGGGCTGCTGGTCGGCACCTACCTGGCGGAATACGCGCGCAACTCGCCGATGGGCAACGCGGTGCGCTTCGTCTCCGACATCCTGCTCTCGGCGCCCTCGATCCTGATCGGGCTGTTCATCTACCAGCTCGTGGTGCTGCCGATGGGCGGCTTCTCCGGCATCGCCGGGGCGCTGGCGCTGGCGATCATCGTGATCCCGGTGGTGGTGCGCACCACCGAGGACATGCTGCAGCTGATCCCGAACACGCTGCGCGAGGCGGTGATCGGGCTCGGCGCGCCGAAGTGGAAGATGATCACGCTGGTCTGCTACAAGGCCGCGCTCTCGGGCATCGTCACCGGCATCCTGCTGGCGGTGGCGCGTATCGCGGGCGAGACGGCGCCGCTGCTGCTGACCTCCTTCGGCAACAACGTCACCACCTTCGACCTCTCGAAGGCGATGGCCAGCCTGCCGATCGCCATCTACCAGCAGGCCAATTCGGGCTTCCCCGACCTGATCGCGATCGCCTGGTCCGGCGCGCTGCTGATCACCGTCGGCGTGCTCGCCATCAACATCGTCGCGCGCTTCCTGCTGCGCGCCAAGCACTGACCGACGGGGACCGAGACACATGTCCACCACCGAGCAGCCTGCCGCCGCCGTCGCCGAAGGCGCTTCCTTCGGCGGCGTGCAGGCGCGATCCGCCGCGGCGATCAACACCACGTCGCGGATTTCCGTCCGCAACCTGGACTTCGTCTATGCGCCGGGCGGCAACAAGGCGCTGAAGGGCATCAACCTGGAACTGCCGGACCGCCAGGTCACCGGCATGATCGGGCCCTCCGGCTGCGGCAAGTCCACGCTGCTGCGCGTGCTGAACCGCATGTACAGCCTCTACCCGGGCCAGAAGGCCGAGGGCGAGGTGCTGATGGACGGGCGCAACATGATCGCGCCCGAGGTCGACCTGAACGAGCTGCGCTCCAAGGTCGGCATGGTGTTCCAGAAGCCGACCCCCTTCCCGATGACGATCTACGACAACATCGCCTTCGGCGTGCGCCTGCACGAGAAGATGTCGAAGTCGCAGATGGACGACCGCGTCGAATGGGCGCTGTCGCGCGCCGCCATCTGGGGCGAGGTGAAGGACCGGCTGCAGACCAGCGCGCTTGGCCTCTCCGGCGGCCAGCAGCAGCGGCTCTGCATCGCGCGCACCATCGCGGTGCGGCCCGAGGTGATCCTGTTCGACGAGCCGACCTCCGCCCTCGACCCGATCTCGACGTTGAAGATCGAGGAGCTGATCGACGAGCTGAAGCGCGACTTCACCATCTGCATCGTCACCCACAACATGCAGCAGGCGGCGCGCTGCGCCGACCAGGTGGCCTTCTTCTACCTCGGCGAGCTGGTCGAGGTTGCGCCGGCGGCGCAGATGTTCACCGCGCCGCGCGAGAAGCGCACGCAGGAATACATCACCGGCCGCTTCGGCTGACGCGAACGGCGGCGAAGGGCTTCGGACCGGCCAGGGCAACCCGTGGCGCGGCCCCTGGGCGGCGCCGGGATGTCCCGGACCGCTCCGCACGACGTGCATGGCGGCCGGCCGGCCCGTGGGCCCGCAAGGCCCGCAGGCCGGCCGGCCGCACCATATAAAGGACGCAGGCACCATGCCCCAGGACCAGCCCGAGCACATCGTCCGCTCCTATGAAGAGCAGCTGCGCAAGCTGCGCGACATGGTCGCCCGTATGGGCGGCCTCGCGGAGCGCCAGGTGCACGACGCGGCGGTCGCGCTGATCCGCCGCGACACCACGCTGGCCGCCGAGGTCATCGCGCGCGACGAGGCGCTGGACGCGCTGGAGCGCGAGATCGAGGCCTTCAGCATCCGCCTGCTGGCCACCCGCCAGCCCATGGCCAGCGACCTGCGCTTCATCGTCGCCGCCATGAAGGTCTCCCACGACCTGGAACGCATCGGCGACTACGCCCGCAACGGCGCCAAGCGCGCCATAGTTGTCTCGCAACAGCCCAACCTCGGCAGCCTGAACGGCTTCCAGCGGATGTCGGTGCTTGTGCAGGAGAACCTGAAGCTCGCCATCGACGCGCTGGCCAGCGACGACGCCGAGGCCGCCCAGCGCGTCTGGGCCGGCGACGAGCCGGTGGACGACATCTACAACGGCATCTTCCGCGAGATGCTGACCCACATGATGGAAGACCCGCGCAACATCACCGCGGCGACCCATCTGCTCTTCATCGCGAAGAACCTGGAACGCATCGGCGACCACGCCACCAACATCGCCGAGACGGTCCACTACGCGGTGAAGGGCGACCAACTGCCGGACGAGCGCCCCAAGGCCGATGCCTCGGCCTATGCGGTCGTCCGCCCGCCCGAATAGCCAGCCGGCCCCGCGGGCCGCAAGCCCGCGGGCCTCGCCCGGCGGCCGCACCAGACGGGTCGCCGGGCACGGTTCTGCACAATGCCCCGGACGCGGTGACCGGGGCCAGGTTCCATCACTGCCCCGAGACGGGAGACGCCTTCGATGGCCGACGGCAACGGCATGCTGGCCAAGCCCACCATCCTCGTCGTGGAGGATGAGGCGCCGCTGTTGACCCTGCTGCGCTACAACCTCGAGAAGCAGGGATTCCGCGTCGAGGAAGCCGCCGACGGCCAGGAAGCGCTGATGCGCGTGGCCGAGGCGAAGCCCGACCTGGTCCTGCTGGACTGGATGCTGCCCGCGCTCTCCGGGCTGGAGGTCTGCCGCCAGATCCGCCGCCGGCCCAACACGCGCGACCTGCCGATTATCATGGTCACCGCGCGCACCGAGGACCAGGACGCGGTGCGCGCGCTGGACACCGGCGCCGACGACTACATCAGCAAGCCTTTTGCCATGGACGCGCTGCTGGCGCGCATCCGCGCGCTGCTCCGCCGCTCTGGCGCCGTGCCGGTCAAGGGGCGGCTGGCCTGGCGCGACATCGTGATGGACCAGGATGCGCACCGCGTGACGCGTGGCGGCCGTGCGCTGCACCTCGGGCCGACCGAGTACCGGCTGCTGGAATTCTTCCTCCAGCACCCCGGCCGGGTCTTCGGCCGCGAGCAGTTGCTGGACGCCGTCTGGGGCCGCGACATCCATGTGGAGCCGCGCACGGTGGACGTGCACATCCGCCGCCTGCGCAAGGCGGTGAACGGCGATGGCGAGCCGGACGTGATCCGCACCGTCCGCTCCGCCGGCTATGCGCTGGACGTGGAGCAGTAGGCCCGGCGCACCATTGACGCGCGCCGCGCGGCGGTGCGTGCTGGCGCGGCACGCGGGCAGGGCAGGGGACGGCCCCCGCCGCGCCCGCCCGCCAGAGACTGCCGGAGCCCCTCATGCGCCGTCGCGCCCTTGCCTCCCTTGGCCTTGCCGCCACGCTCGCCGCCTCCCTCGGGGCCTGCGCGGCGAACGACCCGATCGGCACGGATCTCGCCGCCCAGCCCGTCCGGATCGTCTTCTTCGAGGATGACAGCATCGCCCTCGGCCCCGCCGCGATGGCGGTGATCGAGGACGCGGTCGCCGTCGCCCGCCGCTACCCGCTGGCCCCCGTCCGCGTCGCCGGCTTCATCGCGCCCGACCCGCTGCATGCGCCGACCGTGGCACTCTCCCGCGCACGGGCCGAGCATGTGGCGAACGAGATGGTGCGCCTCGGCGTGGCCCGCGCGCGCATCCAGGTGCAGGGCAGGGGCCTCGCCCCGGTCGCGGAGATCCCGCTCGAGGCCCGCCGCGTCGAGATCCGCATCGGGCCGGGCTGAGGCGCCCCGATGACCGCAGGCCGACCGGCGCCCGGCGCCGCATCTTCGCGCCCCGCGCGCCGGTTCCCGGTGCGCCCCCGGATCGCGGGCTGACGGATGTCCCCGGGCATGGCACAGCAGGCCATGCCCGATGACGGCCGATTCCCTGGCGCGCCGACCGCCTGCGCCGACCCCGAGGAGGTCCTGTTCCGCGTCTTCGGCCACCCGGGCTTCCGGGGCCGGCAGGAGGAGGTGGTGCGCCACGTCGCCGGCGGCGGGTCGGGCCTCGTCCTCATGCCGACGGGCGGCGGCAAGTCGCTCTGCTACCAGGTGCCGGCGCTGTGCCGGCCGGGCACGGGCGTCGTCGTCTCGCCGCTGATCGCGCTGATGGAGGACCAGGTCGCCGCACTCCGCCAGCAGGGCGTCGCCGCCGCCGCGCTGCATTCCGACCTGCCGGAAGGCGAGGGCCGCGCCATCCTGCGCGACCTGCACGAAGGCCGCCTGAAGCTGCTCTACGTCTCCCCGGAACGGCTGCTGCTGGACGGCATGCTGGCGCGGCTGGAGACCCTCCCGATCGGCCTCTTCGCGATCGACGAGGCGCATTGCGTCTCCCAATGGGGGCATCACTTCCGCCCCGAATATCGCGGCCTCAACGTGCTGGCGGACCGGTTCCCGCACGTGCCGCGCGTCGCGCTGACCGCGACCGCCGATCCCCGCACGGTCGAGGACATCCGCGCCCAGCTCGCGCTCTCCGACGCGCCGGTGTTCCGCGGCGGCTTCGACCGCCCCAACATCCGCATCGAGGCCGCGCCGCGCGAGCAGGAACGCGCCCAGCTGCGTGCCCTGCTGAAGGAACAGGCAGGCCAGCCCGGCGCCGGCATCGTCTATTGCGGCACCCGCGCCCGCACCGAGCAGACCGCCGAATGGCTGCGCGCCGACGGGCAGGACGCGCTGGCCTTCCATGCCGGCATGGATGGCGGCGCGAAGCGCGATGCGCATCGCCGCTTCGCGCGCGGCGACAGCGTCATCATGTGCGCGACCATCGCCTTCGGCATGGGGATCGACCGGCCCGACGTCCGCTGGGTGGTGCACCTGGATCTGCCGCGCAGCCCGGAATCCTGGTACCAGGAGATCGGCCGCGCGGGGCGTGACGGGCTGCCCGCCCGCGCCCTGCTGCTCTACGGCGCCGGCGACATCGCGCTGGCCCGCCACCGGATCGAGGACAGCCCCGCCGGCCCCGAGCAGAAGCGCATCGAGCGCCAACGCCTGGAAGCCATGGTGGCGATCGCCGAGGCCGCGACCTGCCGCCGCAAGCTGCTGCTGCGCTGCTTCGCCGAACCCGCCGAGTTCGAGAATTGCTGCAATTGCGATGTCTGCCTCGCCCCGCCGCGGCTGTTCGACGGCACGGTCGCGGCCCAGAAGCTGCTCTCGGCGGTGCTGCGCACGCGGCTGCCCTCGGGCGGGCATTTCGGCCTCGGCCATGTGGTGGACGTGCTGCGCGGGCGGATGACGGAGAAGGTCGCGCAATTCGCGCATGACCGGCTGCCGACCTTCGGCGTCGGCAAGGATGTTTCGGACCAGGGGTGGCGGTCCGTCGCGCGGCAGCTGGTGGCGCGCGGGGCGCTCGATGTCGCGGTGGAGAACCACGGCGAACTCGTCCCGACCGAGACGGCGCGGCCGATCCTGAAGGGGGAGGCGCAGCTGATGCTGCGCGAGGATCTCTCCCGCCCCGCCGCCGCCTCGGCCGGCGCGGCCCCGCGGGCGGGTCGTCCGGCCGCCGCCCCCTCCGGCGATCCGCGCTTCGAGGCGCTGCGCGACTGGCGCCGGCGCGAGGCCCAGGCCCAGGCGGTGCCGGCCTATGTGATCTTCCAGGACAAGACGCTGGCCGAGATCGCCTCGGCCCGCCCGCGCAGCCTGGACCAGCTGGCCGCGATCCCCGGCGTGGGGCGCACCAAGCTCGAACGCTACGGCGCCGGCGTGCTGGCGGTGCTGGCCGAGGCGGGCTGATACGCCCGGCGCCGATCGCTGACTCGTTAGGGATTCCGGCGCGGCGCGAAGGGTGATTCGCTGGGCTCCTGCGGATGCGGGAGGCGGCGATGGTGGCGGCGGTGGCGATCACCCG
>JAIYDD010000215.1 GCA_027487675.1 Acetobacteraceae bacterium
CGATGGCCGTGCCGCCGCCACGCCCATCCCCGAAGAAATGCGTCGTGCCGCCGGGCCCGATGGCCGTGCCGCCGCCGCGCCCATCCCCGAAGAAATGCGTCGTGCCGCCGGGCCCGATGGCCGTGCCGCCGCCACGCCCATCCCCGAAGAGATGCGTCGTGCCGCCGGGCCCGATCGAGGTGACGGGCTGCGCCCGCGCGGCCGGCGCGAGCGGAAGCAGCAGGACGGCAGTCAGCAGCAGGGCACGCATCGGCGACCTCCTCGAAAGGCGGGCCGTTCCGGAATACGCACAAGACCATCGGCCCGCCAAGTCCGGGCGGGCGCACCGGTGGGCGCCGCCCGAACGATCAGTGGTGCTTCCAGATCACCTCGGCCGGCGGCGGCTCCGTCGGGTCGCAGGGCAGCCACGCGCCATTCGCCACGCTCTTGCCGGTCATCGAGAGAATAAAACCCCAGTGGCTGACCACCACGGTGTGGGCCCAGTCGTCGAGCGACGCCATCTCGCCGCGGAAGCGCGTGGCGCGCGCGATCACCTGCTCGGCGGGTTCCTCCACCTGCGGCCACCACACCTCCTCGATATGGTGCAGCGCGACGCCGGGCCATTCGGCGCGCAGCCGCGTGGCCGGCGTGCCGATGTCGCAGGCGAAGGCGTAGCGTTCGCGCACCACCGGGTTGACCAGCACCGGCAGGCCCAGCCGGCGGGCCAGCGGCGCGGCGGTCTGCAGGGCGCGGGTGTAGGGGGAGGCGATGATGCGCCGGATCTCCTGCGCGCCGGCCAGCGTCTCCGCCGCCGCCTCGGCCTGGGCATGGCCGAGGGGGGTCAGCTTCGGGTCCTGGATGCCGGGGTCCCGGCGCGTCTGGGTGAAGAGCAGGTTGAACTCGCTCTGGCCGTGGCGAAGCAGGATCATCGCTGGGTCCCGGAAAAGCCTCTGCGACAGGGCAGGTCGCCGAAGGGCCGGACGGGTTGTAGGCGGCGACCCGCTCGGCGGACAATAGAGCCCGGCGGGGTGGCCCGCGGCTCCGGCCCGGCGCGCCGCCGTGGCCGCCCGCGCCCGGACTTCGGGGCCGCCCGCGCCCGGACTTCGGGGCCGCCCGCGCCCGGACTTCCGGGCCGCCGCGTCAAGCCGGGCGTTGCGGGCAGGCACCACGCCCCCTAAGTGAGAGGGCGCATGAGGAGTTGGCAATGTCCGGCGGCTTCCCGGTCGATCTGATCCTGTTCGCGATGATCGCGGCCTTCCTGGTGCTGCGGCTTCGCAGCGTGCTGGGTCGCCGCACCGGCTTCGAGCGCCCGCGGCGCGAGGGCAACGGCGCCTATGACCCGCAGGCGCCGCGGCCGGCCTCGGCCGACCTGCCGCCGGAACTGCCCGCCCCGCAGGCGCAGGCCGGCGCCGCGCGGCGCGTCGTGCCCGATCCGCGCAGCCCGGCGGGCCAGGCCATCCAGCGCATCCGCGGCGTGGACCAGGGCTTCGACCCGCACGGCTTCCTCGCCGGCGCGGAGGGCGCCTTCAGGATGATCGTGGACGCCTTCGCCAAGGGCGACCGCCAGACGCTGCGCGCCCTGCTGTCCGACGACACCTATGCCGGCTTCGAAGGCGAGATCACCCGCCGCGAGCAGGCCGGGGAGACCCAGCTCAGCGAGGTGCGCGCGGTGCAGGAGATGGCGCTGGACGCCGCCGACCTTCGCGGCACGGTCGCCGATGTGACCGTGCGCTTCGTCTCGGACCAGGTGAACCTGACCACCGCGAAGGACGGCAGCGTCGTCGCGGGGGCCGAGGCGGTGACCGAGCTGACCGACATCTGGACCTTCCAGCGCGACCTGCGCACCGAGGACCCGACCTGGCGCCTGGTGGCGACCCGCTCGGCCTGAGGCGACGCGCGGCGCGCAGGGCGGTTTCCTTGCGGCCGGGTGGGGCGCGGCCCCGCTCGCGCCCCGCCGGGGCGACCCGGCGCACCCGGCGCACCCGGCGCACCCGGCGCACCCGGCGCACCCGGCGCACCCGGCGCACCCGGCGCCCTGCGGGCCGGTCCGGCGGCGGCGGCTCGCGGCTGGGGCTGGGCGCGGCGCTGGGCGCCTGCCTGCTGCTGCTCCTGGCCGCCTGCACGGCGCCTGCCACCTTCCCGCGCGACATCGGCTTCCACGAGATCGAAGGCTGGGCGGCCGACCGCCACGCGGACGCCATCCCCGCCTTCCTGGCCGGCTGCGCCCGCATCACGGCCCTGCCACCCGACCGGCCGCTCGGGGGGGGCGGGGCGCTGGCGGTCACGGCCGGCGACCTCTCGCCCGCCTGCGCCGAGGCCGCCACGCTGCCCGCCGGCGACCATGCCGCGGCCCGCGCCTTCCTCGAACGCCGCTTCCGCGCTGTGGCGGTCGGCCGCGGCACGCTGACCGGCTATTTCGAGCCAGAGCTGCGCGGCAGCATGACGCGCGATGCCCGCCACGCCACGCCGCTGCACGCCCGCCCGCCGGAGCTGGTGGAGGTGGAGCTGGGCGCCTTCGCCCCCGACCTCGCCGGCCGCCGCACCGCCGGGCAGGTGCGCGACGGGCGGCTGCAGCCCTTCCCCGACCGCGCCGCCATCATGGCCGGCGCGCTGTCCGGGCGGGGGCTGGAGCTGCTCTGGGTGGACGACCCGGTCGATGCCTTCTTCCTGCACATCCAGGGCTCCGGCCGGGTGGTGCTGCCGGATGGCCGCGTGCTGCGGGTCGGCTATGCCGGCCAGAACGGGCGCGCCTATGTCGCGGTCGGCCGCGCCCTGGTGGAAAGCGGCGCCCTGACGCGGGAGGAGGTCTCGATGCAGGCCATCCGCGCCTGGATGGCCGCGGCAGGGCCCGCTGAGGCCGCGTCGCTGATGGCCCGCAACCCGAGCTACGTCTTCTTCCGCGCACTGCCCGGCCTGCCGGCGGAGGCCGGGCCGATCGGCACGCTGGGCGCGTCGCTGACCCCGATGCGCTCGATCGCGGTGGACCGCGCCGCGACGGCGCTCGGCCTGCCGGTCTGGGTGGATGGGCGCGATCCGCTGGCCGGCGCGCCGCTGCGCCGGCTGACGGTGGCGCAGGACACCGGCGGCGCCATCCGCGGCGCCGCGCGGGCCGACCTGTTCACCGGCTGGGGCGCCGAGGCCGCCGAGCGGGCCGGCCGGATGCGGGAGGAAGCGGGGCTGGTGGTGCTGGTGCCGCGATAGCGCGCGATCGCCGAAGGGCGGAACGCTCGCAGGCGTGGACCGCGGCGCAGGGCAATGGGCTGGACCATGACAGGCGAGCCAAGCCTCGCCGGTGATCGCCTGGCGCCGGCCGCGCCGCAACGCGGGACCGGCGCCCGGTTGCGGAAGAGCCGGACGCATGGACCGCGCCGGGCGGGCGCCGCGGCGACGGCCGGGGCGTCAGCCGGCGCCGCCCCTGGCCTGGCCGGCGGCCGGCGCGCGGCCGGGACCGAAGAGCAGCAGCACGCGTTCCGCCAGGCCGAGCCGGTCCCAGGCGGCGGGCAGGTCGTCGTGCTCGCCGCGGCGGGCGAAGGCGCGTTCGGCGCGGGCGCGCTCGGCGGGCGCCAGCTCGGCCCAGAAGCCCGCGATCCAGGGGTTCTCGCGGAGCAGGAAGCGGGTTCGTCGCGCGGGATCGGGTGGCGGGGCTGGCTCGGGCGCGGCCGCTGTCCCCGGCAGCGGCGGGGGCGGTTCCTCGGCCGGCGGCGGCGTCGGCACGTACCAGCCGAGCGGCAGGCCGGTCACTGGGTCGCGCGCCGGCGGGGCGGGCGCGAGGACCTCGGCCAGCGGCTCCACCCGCAGCTCGGCCGCCGGGGCAACGGCCGGCGGCGCCGGTGCGGGCCGGGGCGCCGGGGCGGCGCAGGCCCCGAGCAGGGAAACGGCCAGCAGCATCGCGGGCTGCCGCGCCTGGCGTGTCGAGCAGCGGTCGCGCATGCCCGCTCAACGGCAGAGCAGGCCCAGGGATCCAGGGCGGTGCGTGCCGAGCTTCGCGGCGCGGCGTCGCCCACCATCCGGGGGTGCGGGCCGGGCGCCCGACCCATCCACCGCGGAGGCGCCGGACCGCCGCGGCCGCATCGTCAGCCGGCGGGATCGCGGTGTCGGCCGGTGCAACCGCCCCTGCCGGCGCTGCGATGCCGGGGTCAGCCCTCCAGCACCCCGTGCTGGCGCAGGAAGGCCAGCAGGCTGACCAGGGGCAGGCCGAGGATGGTGCTGTGCTCGCCCTCCACCCGCGCCATCAGGTGCACGCCGAGCCCTTCCAGCCGATAGGCGCCGACGGTGGCACACAGCGCCTCGCCCTCCGCCGCCAGGTAGTCTTCCAGGAAGGCATCGGAGAAGTCGCGCATGGTCAGCCGCGCCGTGGAGGCGTGCTGCCACACCCGCGCGCCGCCGCGCCAGGCGACGATGCCGTTCACCAGCTCGTGACGCCGCCCGCGCAGCGCCCGCAGATGCGCCCGCGCGCCGTCCAGCCCGACCGGCTTGTCGAACCAGCGCAGCGTGCCGTCCGGCATCGGGCAGACCAGCAGCTGGTCGCAGCCGATCACCAGCGCGTCGGGGTCGCGGCGGGCGATGCGCTCGGCCTTGGCCTCGGCCAGGATGATCGCGGCCTCGGCGGGGGAGATGCCCTCGGCCTGGGCGGCTTCCTTGATCGCCGCCTCGTCCACCGCGGCCGGCCGCGCCTCGAAGGACAGGCCCGCCTGGTCGAGCAGCGCCCGGCGGGAGGCGGAGGCGGAGGCGAGGACCAGACGCGGCTCCGGCCGCTGGCGCATCAGGTGGCGTCCCGCAGCGCGCCGGCGGCCGGATCCTCCGGCATCGGCACGGCGGGGCGGTGTTGGCGGCGGGCGTGCCAGGCCTCCATCAGCTGCAGGACGGTGGCCGCCGTCTCCTCGATCGAGCGGCGCGTCACGTCGATCACCGGCCACCCGCGGGAGGTGCAGAGCCGGCGCGCGGCCTGGATCTCGGTCTTCACCGATTCCGGGTCCACGTAGTCGTTGGTGTCCTGCCGCACCCCGCCGGCGCCGATCAGCCGCAGGCGGTGGCGGCGGATCTCGATCAGGGCCGAGGCCTCGATGTGCAGCCCGACCACCGGGCAGGGCGGGTTCGCCAGCTCCTCCGGCAGGGCGGCGCCGGGCACGATCGGCACGTTGGCCGCCTTGATGCCGCGGTTCGCCAGGTAGAAGCAGGTCGGCGTCTTGGAGGAGCGGGAGACGCCGACGAGACACACATCCGCCTCGTGGATGCCCGCCACCCCCTGGCCGTCGTCATGCGCCAGCACGTAGTGCATGGCGTCGATCCGTCGGAAATAGTCGGCGTCCATCACGTGCTGGGCGCCGCGCTTTTCCCGCGCGCGTTCGCCGATGCTGGTCTGCAGCAGCTCCACCACCGGATCGAGCGGCGACTGGCAGGCGAGGCCGAGGCGCGCGCAATGCTCCTCGAGCGCGTGGCGCAGGCTGCGGTCGACCAGGGTGAACAGCACCGGGCCGGGCTCGTGCTCGATCCCTTCCAGCACCCGGTCGAGCTGCAGGCGGGAGCGGATCAGCGACCAGCGGTGCTGCACCACATGCGGCTCGTCGAAGCGCGAGAGGGTGGCGCGCGCGATGGAGTTCAGCGTCTCCCCGGTGCTGTCGGACACCAGGTGCAGGTTCGTCATGCGATGCGGCACGGCGGGGATCGGCATGCGGGGGCCCGTTCGCGACCAGAGGGTGTTGCGGCGAAAGCCGGGGATGGCGGGGAAAACCCCCCGGGGTCAAGCGCCGCATCGGGGTGAGCGGGGAGAACCGGGGGTTTGCCGACAACGCGGGACGAAAGCGGGGGGCATCGGCACGCAACCCGGGACGAGGCCGGAATCGCGTTGCCGGTCAAACCCCTGGCGCCCGGCCTGCATGTGGGCCAGCCTGTGGATGGATGCGGGATGGAGCGCATCCCCCTTGTCCACAGGCATCAAACATAACCCCTCTCTTCAAGGATTCCTTTTTCTCTTTGAAGATGGGACGCCCAGGCCACGGAGCGGCGCGTTGACCCTCGAGACCGACAAGACGACGACCCGGATGACGATGCCCTCGGAACCCACCGCCAAGCCGCTGCTGCGCGCCCTGGGGGGGGAGGCGGTGTGGCCCCCGCCGATGTGGCTGATGCGCCAGGCCGGACGCTACCTGCCGGAATACCGGGCGGTGCGCGAACAGGCGGGCGGCTTCATCGCGCTCTGCACCACGCCGGACCTCGCGGCCGAGGTCACCCTCCAGCCGATCCGCCGCTACGGCATGGACGGGGCGATCCTGTTCTCCGACATCCTGATGGTGCCCTGGGCGCTGGGGCAGCCCTTGCGCTTCGCCGAGGGCGAGGGCCCGGTGCTGGAGCCGATCCGCGACGCCGCCGGCGTGGCCGGGCTGCGGCTCGACCAGGTGCGGGAGCGCGCGGCGCCGATCTTCGAGACGGTGCGCCTGACCCGCGCGCTGCTGGCGGTGCAGCACCAGCGCACCGCGCTGATCGGCTTCGCCGGCAGCCCGTGGACGGTCGCGGCCTATATGGTGGAAGGCCATGGCTCGCGCGACTTCCACGTGACGCGGGAGCTGGCCTTCCAGGACCCGGCGCTGTTCGGGCGGCTGATCCGCACGCTGGTGGACGCCACAACCGACTACCTGCTGGCCCAGATCGAGGCGCGGGCGGAGGCGGTGATGCTGTTCGACAGCTGGGCGGGGATGCTGCCCCCCAGCCAGTTCCGGCGCTGGGTGATCGAGCCCTCGGTCGCCATCGTGCGCAACGTGAAGCGGCTGCACCCCGGGATCCCGGTGATCGGCTTCCCGCGGCTGGCGGGGCCGCTGATCGGCGAATATGCGCAGCGCACGGGGGTGAACGCGGTGGCGATGGACACCGCGATGGACCCGCGCTTCGCCGCTTCCGCCGTGCCGGCGGGGGTGGCGCTGCAGGGCAACCTCGACCCGCTGTCGCTGATCGCCGGCGGCGCGGCGCTGGAGGCGGAGGCGCGGGCGGTGCTAGCCGCCATGCGCGGCCGCCCCTTCGTGTTCAACCTGGGCCACGGCATCGAGAAGACGACCCCGCCGGAGCATGTCGCGCAGCTGGTGCGGATCGTCCGCGGCGGATGAGCGGCATCGCGCTGACGGTCGAGGACGCGCCCGACCCCGCGGCGCGGGAGGCGATCCTGGCGCCGCTGCTGGCCTTCAACGAGGCGCAGGCGGGCCCGGGCGGGTCTCGGCCGCTGGCGGTGCTGCTGCGCGACGGCGGGGCGGTGGTGGGCGGGCTGTGGGGCGAGACGTCGCGCGCCTGGCTGTTCGTCGAACTGGTCTTCGTGCCGGAGGCGCTGCGCGGCCGGGACACCGGCACCGCCCTGCTGGCCGCGGCGGAGGCCGAGGCGCGCCGGCGCGGCTGCATCGGCGCCTGGCTCGACACCTTCAGCTTCCAGGCGCGCGGCTTCTACGAGAAGCAGGGCTATGCCGTGGTCGGCCGGATCGAGGACTACCCGCCCGGCCATGACCGCTTCTTCCTCGCCAAGCGCTTCGCGCCCGACGACAAGGAAACGCCGCCATGATCCATGTGCTCGCCATCATCACCGCGAAACCCGGCATGCGGGAGGCGGTGCTGACGGAGTTCCGCGCCAACATGCCCGCCGTCCACGCCGAGGAAGGCTGCATCGAATACGCGCCCGCGGTGGATGCGGAAGGGGTGGGGCCGTTCCAGGCGCCGCTCGGTCCCGACAGCTTCGTGGTGATCGAGAAGTGGTCCAGCCTCGAGACGCTGCGCGCCCACGCCGCCGCACCGCACATGGCCGCCTATGCGGCGCGGACGCGGGAGATGATCGCGAGCCGGGTCATCCATGTGCTGACGCCGGCGGGGTAGCGCACTTCGCGGGCATCGCCCCCGCGCCGCGTCAGGCGCGGCAGGCCTGCCGGTCCGCCGCGCCCGGCGGGGATGGACCGGCCCGGATGCGCCAGGATCGCGGGAAGCTCCGCGCCCGCGGCCCGCCCGGGGCCGCGTGCGTCGGCCGGATGTGCGGCGTGCCGCGCGCGCCGCCGGAGCCGCCGAAGGCCTTCGCCTTCAGGCCGGCACCGCCCGGATCGCCTCCGACAGCGTGTCGAAGATCCGGTCCACATGGTGGTTCTCGATGATCAGCGGCGGCGACAGCGCCACGATGTCGCCGGTCACCCGCACCAGCACCCCGTGGTCGAAGCACCAGCGGAACACTTCCATGGCGCGCGCGGTGGGCGCGCCCTTGCGCGGTTCCAGCTCGATGCCGGCGATCAGCCCCATGTCGCGCACGTCGATCACGCCGGGGATGTCGCGCATCGCATGCGCCGCGTCCTGCCAGTAGGGCTCGATCGCGCGCGCGCGGCCCGGCAGATCCTCCGCCCGGTGCAGGTCGAGGGTGGCGATCGCCGCGGCCGAGGCCAGCGGGTGGCCCGAATAGGTGTAGCCGTGGAACAGCTCGATCCCCGCCGGCACGCCGTTCACGATGGTCTCGTAGACATCGTTCGACGTCGCCACGGCGCCCATCGGCACCGCGGCGTTGGTTAGCCCCTTGGCCATGGTCATGATGTCGGGCGTGACACCCAGCCGTTCCGCGCCGAAATTCGTCCCGATGCGGCCGAAGCCGGTGATGACCTCGTCATAGATCAGCAGGATGCCGTGCCTGGTGCAGATCTCGCGCAGCTTCTGCAGGTAGCCGCGCGGCGGCACCAGCACGCCGGTGGAGCCGGCCACGGGTTCGACCATCACCGCCGCGATGGTGTCGCCATGCAGCGCCACCAGGTTCTCCAGGACCTCGGCCAGATGCGCGCCGTGTTCCGGCTGGCCGCGGCTGAAGGCGTTCTGCGCCGGCAGGTGGGTGTGCGGCAGGTGGTCCACGTAGGGCAGGTGGGCGCCGAACTGCTTGCGGTTGCCGCCGATGCCGCCGACCGACATGCCCCCGAAGCCGACGCCGTGATAGCCGCGTTCCCGCCCCACCAGCCGCACCCGCTGCGACTGCCCGCGGGCGCGGTGATAGGCGAGCGCGATCTTCAGCGCCGTGTCGGCGGCTTCCGAGCCGGAGTTGACGAAGAACACCCGGTCCAGCCCGTCCGGCGTCATGTCGGCGACGCGGGAGGCCGCCTCGAAGGCGATCGGGTGGCCCAGCTGGAAGGTCGGCGCGAAGTCCATGATCGCCGCCTGCTTCTGGATCGCCTCGGTGATCTCCCGCCGGCCATGGCCGGCATTGCAGCACCAGAGGCCCGCCGTGCCGTCCAGGATCTCCTGCCCCTCGGCGGTCCAGTAGTGCATGCCCTCGGCGCGGGCGAGCAGCCGCGGCGTGCCCTTGAAATACTTGTTGTCCGTGTAGGGCATCCAGAAGGCGTCGAGGTTGTTCGGCCGGGGGATCCGGATCTCGTTCATCGCGCCCTCTCCATGCGGCAAGCGGTGGTCGTTGTGCAGCGTGGGGCACAGAACCGCAACGCGGCGCGCGGGGCAAGCGCATGGACGCGGCGGGGCGGCGATCCTATGCAGCATCGATGCGTCTTCTCGCCCTCGATGGTGCCCTCGCCGGCGCCTCCGCCGCCCTGTGGTCGGAGGGGGAGGTGGTGGCGCGGCTGGCCGAGGCGGGGGACCGCCTGCAGCCGACCATCCTGCCCGTGCTGGCGCAACGCCTGCTGGCCGAGGGCGGCGCGGTGGATGCGGTGGCGGTGGTGGTCGGCCCCGGCGGCTTCACCGGGCTGCGCACCGCGATCGCGCTGGCCGAGGGCATCGCGCTCGGCCTGTCCGTGCCGGTGGTCGGCGTCACGACCGGGGAGGCCCTGGCCGCCGCCCTGCCCGACGATGTGCGGGCGGCGCGGGAGGTCTGGGCCGCGGTGGACACGAAGCGCGGCCGCATGGCGCTGGAACGCATCGGCCCCGGCAGCCTGGCGGCCTCGGCGCCGCCGGTGGTGCTGGCCGAGCGCGACCTGCCTCGCCCCGCCGGCCCGGTGGCGGCCGCCGGCGATGCCGCGCCGCTGGTCGCCGCCCGGCTGCTGGCGCGCGGCGCCGATGCGATGCTGACCGGCGCGCGCCTGCCCGATGCCGGCGCCGCCGCGCTGGTCGCGGCGCTGCGGCTTTCGGGCCGCCTGCCGCCGCGCGACGCCGCGCCGCTCTATGCCGAGCCGCCGGCGGTGCGCCGGCCCGGATGATCCCTGCGGCGCCCGCGGACGCGCCGGCGCTGGCCGCCCTGCACGCGGCTGCCTTCCCGTCCGCCGAGGCCTGGGGCCCCGACGCGCTGCGCCTGATGCTGGAGATGCCGGGCGCCTTCGGCCTGCACGCGCCGGGGCAGGGCTTCGCCCTGGCCCGCGTCGCGGCGGACGAGGCGGAGGTGCTGACGCTCGCCGTCGCCCCGGCGCTGCGCCGGCGCGGCCTGGGCGGCGCGCTGCTGGCCACCGCCATGGCGGGCGCGGTGGCGCGCGGCGCGGCGGCGATGTTCCTGGAAGTCTCGGCCGGCAACGCGGCGGCCCGCGCGCTCTATGCCGGCGCGGGATTCATCGAGGTCGGGCGGCGGCGGCGCTACTACCCGGACGGCGCGGACGCGCTGGTGCTGCGGCGCGGCCTCATTGCTTCTTCCTGATCCACAGCAGGTCGGTGCCGTCGGGCTGGGCGTCGTGGCGCAGCACCGCATGGCCCTGCTCGGCGGCGGTGCGGGGGACGTTGCGGCGCGGCTCCTCGCCCTTCAGCCGCAGGCGCAGCACCTGGCCGGCCTGCATGCGGTCCAGCGCCAGGCGGGTGCGGACGAAGGTCATCGGGCAAGTCTCCGCGGTGATGTCGAGGTCACGGTCATGCGGCTCTATTTCCGCGGGCGAGGAATTCATCGATCAACCCCCTGCGTGCGCCAAGACGCGAGTTGCGAAACGGTGACGAAGTCCAATATGGTGCGTCGAGCCGCTGTCGAAGCCGGTCGGGACCGTGCGGCGTGGCGGATCGAAGCTGTCGAACCTCCGGATTCACCGGGCGGGAAAAAGCAATGGAAACGCAGGCCATGGCCGACACGTCGGTTAACCAGGATCTCCTCGGGCTGACGGCGGAAATCGTCTCGGCCCACGTCTCCAACAACCCGGTTTCGATCTCCGATCTTCCATCCCTCATCCAGGAGGTCTACCGGACCCTTTCCACCATGGGCGCCCCCGTGCCGGTGGCGGCCGACAAGCCCCAGCCGGCGGTGCCCGTCAAGAAGTCCATCACGCCGGAGTATCTGGTGTGCCTGGAGGACGGCAAGAAGCTGAAGATGCTGAAGCGCCACCTCAAGACCGCCTTCAACCTGACGCCCGAACAGTACCGGGAGAAGTGGGGCCTGCCGTCCGACTACCCGATGGTGGCGCCGAACTACACCAAGCACCGCTCCTCGCTGGCAAAGCGGATCGGCCTCGGCACCAAGCCGCGCGGCCGCCCGCCCGGCCGCGGTCGGGCCGGCACCCCGCCGCCGGCGCGCGACGCCTGAGGCGCAGGCGAGCCCGGCCCGGGTCGCGTCGTCCGCGGCGCGCCGGTGACCGTGGGGCCGGCGGGTTCGCGGGCCTGGACCGGGTCGCGCCGTCCGCGGCGCGCCAATGACCGTGGGGCCGGCGCGGGTTCGCGGTCCTGGACCGGGTCGCGCCGTCCGCGGCGCACGGGTGACCGCAGGGCCGGTTGGACCGCAGGCCGGCTCGGGTCGCGCCCGGCCGCGGCGTGCCGAAGCGGGGCTGTGGTGGCGCGCGGCATCCGGGTCTATTGATGGCCGCCCGGCGGCGGGGCCCCGCCGCCTGGAGGAGCGCGAGACCGCATCGCCCGCATGGACACTCCGCACGCCTCCCATCACCCGCGCGGCGCCGGGCCCGATCCCTCCCGGATCGAGAGGCTCTGCGTCGAGCGCGGGCTGAAGATGACCGGCCAGCGCCGGCTGATCGCCCGCGTGCTGTCCGAGGCGCAGGACCACCCGGACGTCGAGGAACTCTACCGCCGCGCCAGCGCACTCGACGCACGCATCTCGGTCGCGACCGTCTACCGCACCGTGCGCCTGCTGGAGGAGAAGGGCATCGTCGAGCGCCGCGATTTCGGCGGCGGTCGCGCCCGCTTCGACCCCACCGACCGCGGCCACCATCACCACCTGATCGACGTGGACACCGGCAAGGTCATCGAATTCGAGGACCCGGCGCACGAAGCCCTGGCGCGGGAGATCGCGGCGCGGCTCGGCTTCGTGCTGGTCGGCCAGCGGCTCGAGCTGTTCGGCCGCCGCGCGGAGGCCGAGCTGCCCCCGCGCAAGGGCCGCAAGTGATCCGTGTCGCCGGACGCCGGCGATGAGCGTTGTTGCCGGAGGCAGGCGATGAGTGTCGACGGTCCCCTTGCGCCCGAGCCCCTGCTGCCCCGGCCCGAGCCCCCGCCCGGCCCCTTCGAGGAGCTGCGCGCCGGCAATCTCGGGCTGCGCCTGGCCGAAAGCCCCGCCGAGATCGATGCCGCCCAGGCGCTGCGCTACCAGGTCTTCTACGCCGAGATGGGCGCGCGCGCCGATGCCGCCACCGCCGGCGCGCGCCGCGACGTGGACGAGTTCGACGCGGTGGCCGACCACCTGCTGGTGCTGGACCATGACCGCGGCGATGGCGCGGAGGCGGTGGTCGGCACCTACCGGCTGATCCGCCGCCCCGGCGCGCAGCGGCTCGGCCGCTTCTATTCGGAAAGCGAGTACGACGTGGCGCCGCTGCTGGCCTTCCCGGGCGAGGTGATGGAGCTCGGCCGGTCCTGCGTCGCGGCGCCCTATCGCACGCGCGGCACGCTGCAGCTGCTGTGGCGGGGCATCGCGGCCTATGTCTTCCGCCACCGGATCGACCTGATGTTCGGTTGCGCCTCCCTGCCCGGGACGGACCTGGACGCGCTGGCGCCGCAGCTTTCCTACCTGCATGCGAACCACCTGGCGCCGCCGGCGCTGCGGCCGCGCGCGCTGCCGGGGCGCTTCGTCGCCATGGACCGGCTGCCGATCGCGCGGCTGGACATGAAGGCCGCACTGGTGGACCTGCCGCCGCTGATCAAGGGCTATCTGCGCCTGGGTGGCTTCGTCGGCGACGGCGCGGTGATCGACGCGCAGTTCAACACCACCGATGTCTGCATCGTGGTGAAGACCGACCTGGTCACCGACAAGTACTATCGTCACTACGAGCGCACCGCGGGATCGCCGCGGGAGGAGTAGCGGGCGCGCCCCGGGCCGCCGCCGCGCGGGCCCGGGGCCGTGTCGCCGCGACGGGTAACGCTTGCGGCCGGCCGCGACTTGGGGTTGTCTTCGACGCGATGCATCCAACCCTCGCTTCGGCCGCTGCCTGGCAGGCCCCGCTTCGCCACTCCGCCGCCGCGGAGGTCGGGCGCGGCCTGCTGCTCGCCGTGCTGGCGCTGTTCGAGGGGCGTGGCCGTGCCGAGGGGCGCCCCGCCCCGCCCCGCGAGGCGGGCACGGAGCCGGCCGCCCCGGTGCTGCTGGTGGATGACGTCGCCGCCAATCGCCGGCTGATGGCCGTCATGCTCGCCCGCATGGGCCGCGCGACGGAAGAGGCGGCGGACGCCACGGCCGCGCTGGCACTTCTCGGCACCGGCCGCTTCGCCGCGGTGCTGATGGATGTGGAGATGCCCGGCATGGACGGGCTGGAGGCGACGCGGCGCATCCGCGCCATGCCCGGCCCGGTCGCCGGCGTGCCGGTCTTCGCGGTGACGGCCCATGACGGGGCGGAGGAGCGCCAGGCCGCGGCCGCCGCGGGCTTCGACGGCTACCTGGTGAAGCCCGTCTCGATGGCGGACCTGTCCGCCGCGCTCGCCGCCGCCGCGCGCAGGGAGCCGGCCGAGACGGCGTGACCCCGGGTGGCAGGCCTGCCGCGTTACCATATAACGCCGGCAGCCCTGCCCTATCGCCCGGAGGCCCGCGCCCCATGGCCGACACCGACACCACCGCCCAGGTCCCCGTCACCGTGCTCACCGGCTATCTCGGCGCCGGCAAGACCACGCTGCTGAACCGCATCCTGTCCGAGAACCACGGCCGCCGCTTCGCCGTGGTGATCAACGAGTTCGGCGAACTCGGCGTGGACAACGACCTCGTCGTCGATGCCGACGAGGAAGTGTTCGAGATGAACAACGGCTGCATCTGCTGCACCGTCCGCGGCGACCTGATCCGCATCATCGGCGGGCTGATGCGCCGCAAGGGCCGCTTCGACGGCATCATCGTGGAGACCACGGGCCTGGCGGACCCCGCCCCCGTCGCGCAGACCTTCTTCGTGGACGAGGACGTGAAGCGCGCCACCAGGCTCGACGCCATCGTCACCGTCGTGGACGCCAAGCACCTGCCCGCGCGGCTGAAGGACAGCAGCGAGGCGCAGGAGCAGATCGCGTTTGCCGACATCATCGTGCTGAACAAGATGGACCTGGTCGCGCCGGCGGAGGCCGACGAGGTCGAGCGGATGATCAAGGCGATCAACCCCTATGCCGAGATCCGCCGCAGCACGAAGTCCGACGTGCCGCTCGATGCCGTGATCGGCCGCGACGCCTTCAACCTGGCCCGCATCCTGGAGCGCGAGCCGGAGTTCCTGTCGGGCGAGGACCACCACGAGCACGACAGCGAAGTGAACAGCGTCTCCTTCGAGGTGTCGCGCCCGATCGACGCGGAACGCTTCAACGCCTGGATCTCCCGCCTGCTGCAGGAGAAGGGCCAGGACCTGCTGCGCACCAAGGGCATCCTGCACTATGCCGGCGACAGGCGCCGCTTCGCCTTCCAGGCCGTGCACATGATCGCGGACGGCGACTACATCGGCGAGGCGAAGGAAGGCGATCCGCGCCGCTCCAAGATCGTCTTCATCGGCCGCGACCTGAACCGCCCGCAACTGCGCCGCGGCTTCGAGGCCTGCCAGGTGGACGCCTGATGGCGGCGGTCTCGGAGGCCGATTTCCTCCTCGCCTCCCGCGGGGTTGCGAAGGAACTCGGCGCCTGGGTGGCGGGCGCGGTGTTCGACCGCGCCGGGCGGCTGGCCTTCGCGCTGGCCGACGGCACGCTGCACCGCCACGCGGAGGAAGGCGACTGGCCGGTGGCGGTGGCGCATGAAGGCGGGCTGCTCTCGGCCTGCGCGGATGCGAAGGATGGCTGGCTTTCCGGCGGCGACGATGGCCGCCTGGTGCGCGTGGCGCCCGACGGCATGGTGACGCAGATCGCCGACTACCGCGGCAAATGGGTCGATCACGTCGCGGCGCATGAGGCCGGGGTGCGGGCGGCGGCTGTCGGCAAGGCGGTGCATGTGCTGGGCGTGGCGGGGGCCGCGCTGAAATCGCTGGCGCATCCGTCCTCCCCCGGCGGGATCTGCTTCGACGCCAAGGGCAAGCGCGTCGCCGTCAGCCACTACAACGGCGCATCGCTGTGGTTCGTGGGCGCGAAGGAGGACAAGCCGCGGCTGCTGGAATGGAAGGGCAGCCACCACGCCATCGCCTTCTCCCCCGACGGGACGCATGTGGTCACCGCGATGCAGGAACCATCGCTGCATGGCTGGCGTCTGGCCGACGGGCAGCACATGCGGATGTCGGGCTATCCCACCAAGACCAAGTCGCTGGCCTTCACCGCGCGCGGCCGGTGGCTGGCGACGTCGGGGGCGGAATCCGTCGTGCTCTGGCCCTTCTTCGGCGGCGGGCCGATGGGCAAGGCGCCGACCGAACTCGCCGGCGGGGACGAGGTGATGTGCAGCGCGGTGGCCTGCCACCCGCAGCACGAGGTGGTGGCGGCGGGCTTCGGCGACGGGCTGGTGCTGATCACCGAGGTCGCGTCCGGCAAGGTGGTGCCGGTGGCGCCGCCGCGCGGCAGCGCGGTCTCGGCGCTCGCTTGGGATGCCGCCGGCGCGCGGCTCGCCTTCGGGACGGAGGCGGGCTTCGCCGGCTTCGTCGATCTGTCGCGACGCTGAAGGACGCAGCATCCATGGATATGCCGGTGATCGAGACGCGAACGGGGATGCGCATGCCGCGCATCGGGCTCGGCACCTGGCCGATGCGGGGCGCGGAGTGCGCGCGGGCCGTCGAGGGCGCGATCGGCCTCGGCTACCGCCACATCGACACCGCCGAGATGTACGGCAACGAGGACGCGGTGGGCGAGGGCATCCGCGCCGCCGGCCTGCCGCGCGGCGAGATCTTCCTGACCACCAAGGTCTGGTACGACAAGCCCGACGGCGCCGCGATCCGCCGCGCCTTCGACGACTGCCTGAAGCGCCTGGCCACGCCCCATGTCGACCTGCTGCTGATCCACTGGCCGAGCCCGGAGCTGAAGCTTTCGGACGCGCTGAAGGGCCTGGCTGCGATCCGCGCGGAGGGTCGCGCCAGGTTCATCGGCGTCTCCAACTTCCCGCCCTTGCTGCTGCGGCGCGCGATCGGCGAGGGCGTGGAGCTGTCCTGCCTGCAGGTGGAGAACCACGTCCACCTGGACCAGTCGAAGCTGCGCGGCATCTGCCGGGAGGCGGGGATGGCGCTGACCTCCTACACGCCGCTCGGCAAGGGCGCGCTGGGCGATGATCCCGTCCTGGCGCGGATCGCGGCCAAGCACGGCGCGACGGGCGCGCAGGTGGCGCTGGCCTGGCTGCTGGCGCAGGAGGGCGTGGCAATGGTGCCCAAGGCGGCCTCCCCCGCCCGGCAGGCGGAGAACCTGGGCGCGCTCAAGGTCCGGCTGGACGAGGGCGACCTGGCGGCGCTGGCGGCGCTGCCGAAGGGGCGGCGCTTCGTCGATCCCTCCTTCGCGCCGGACTGGGCGAACGGATAGCAGGCTGCGGAAATTCGCCTCGGGAAGCAAAGGGAAAGGTCGAGGGGCTCCGCCCCTCGAGCACCCCGGCAGGAACCTGATGTTCCTGCACCTCCCCTAAATTATTGATATATCCCGTTAAAATTGGGGAAGGTCCAGGAAACTCAGTTCCCTGGCGGGTGGGTGCGGGAGGGCAGCGCCCTCCCGCTGCATTCGGCCGCCGCCGAATTTCCGCAGCCTGCTAGAGCTGGTTTGGCCTGAGTGGGGTCAGGCCAACCCAGCTGCGGCCGGCGGGGCGCTCAGGTCCAGCGCAGCCGTGGCCTCGCGGTGCCCGGCAGGACGGGACAGGCGAGCACGGCGCGGCGGAAGGGCGGCGGCTGTAACTCCGCCGCTGCGGGGCTCGGCAGGGCGGCGGGCAGCAGGGCGGGGGCCGCGCAGCCGCTGGCCTGGGGCAATCGGTTGATGGGCGCCTCGGCGGCTGCCACGGGCCCTGGCAGCAGGGCGGAGAGCAGCAGGGCAAGCCGCATGGGCCGTGTCACGGGTCGTGCTCCTGCCTCGGGGGCGCCAGGGCAACGCGCCCCGGCGGCGGCCGTTGCGATGCGGGTTTTTTTCACCGCGTGGTGGAA
Organism: Acetobacteraceae bacterium; assembly: GCA_027487675.1. Classification (GTDB taxonomy): domain Bacteria; phylum Pseudomonadota; class Alphaproteobacteria; order Acetobacterales; family Acetobacteraceae; genus Falsiroseomonas. The sequence continues at coordinate 17,313 of JAIYDD010000215.1, forward strand.
CCGCGCAGGCGGCTTCGCCTATGGGGAGAGGGCCAGCCAAAGGGGGTGCGCCATGTCCGGCTTCCCGGATGACGAAGAGGTCGATCTCGGCATCAGCCTCGCGACCGTGGCGACGGTGGTCGACCACGTCCGTGCGCTGCAGGGCAAGGAGGAGACCGAGCCCGAGCAGGTGGACGAGGACGCGAACAGCGAGGCGGCGCTGCTGCAGGAAACCCCCGACGACATGACGGAGGCGACGCTGCGGGTGTTCATCGGCGAGCTGAACGAGGACGAGCAGGCCAGCCTGATCGCGCTCGCCTGGGTCGGCCGCGGCGACCACGGGCCGGAGGAGTGGGAGGAGGCGCTGGCACTCGCCGCGGAGCGCAACGAGGCGCGCGACGTGGCGGACTACCTGCTGGCGATGGACAATCTCGGCGACCTGCTGGCCGAAGGTGTGGCGGCCTTCGGGCTGTCGATCGAGGATGTGGAGCGGTAGGCGGCGGTCTGGTGTCCCCCGGCGCCGCGAGCCGCGCCATGCCGCCGCCGGGTGGGCCGGCCGCGCCCGGGCGGCACGCAAAAAAGGAATGCGCCAGCGAAGGGGTGGTCATCGGTAGCTTCGCCCTGCCACCCCTTCTGCCGATTTTCCGTTCTGCTGATGCCGGTCCAGGGCGGCAGCCCTGCTGGTGGGGGGTACGGGGGTGAGGCGAAGCCTCCCCCCGGGCCATTTGGCGCCGCGTCGCGCCAACGACGCGAAGCGCGAAGCTCCCCCCGCTCAGTCCCCCGCCGCCGCCCGCTTCAGCCGCGCATCGTCGTTCGCTGCCGCCGGCATCGACTTCTGGATGCGCTCGAAGGTCGTCAGCGCCTGGCCCACCACCTGGTCCATGTTGTAGTAGCGGTAGGTCGCCAGCCGCCCGACGAACCAGGTGCCCGGCGTCGCATCCGCCAGCGCCTCGTAGCGCTTGTAGAGCGCGGCGTTCTCCGGGCGGGGGATCGGGTAGTAGGGGTCGCCCTCCGCGCTCGGGTATTCGTAGGTCACGCTGGTCTTCGGGTGGCTCTGCCCGGTGATCCACTTGTATTCGGAGACGCGGGTGAAGGGCGTCGCCTCGGCCGGGTGGTTCACCGTGCCGGTGGGCAGCGCCCATTCGCGGCCCAGCGTCTCGTGCCGGAAGTGCAGCGACCGGTAGGGCAGCTTGCCGAAGCGGAAGCCGAAATACTCGTCCACCGGCCCGGTCCAGACCAGGTTGCGGAAGGCGAAGCGGTGGCGCGCCTCGGCGAAGTCCATGCCCGTGCGGACGGTGATCCGCGGGTGGTCCAGCATGCGGCGGAACATCGCCGTGTAGCCGTCGCGCGGCATCGCCTGGAAGCGGTCGGTGAAGTAGCGGTCGTCGCGGTTCGTGCGGGTCGGCACGCGGGCCGTCACGCTCTTGTCCAGCTCGCTCGGGTCGAGCGCCCATTGCTTGCGCGTGTAGCCGCGGAAGAACAGCTCGTAGAGCTCGCGCCCGACCTTGGAGACGACGACGTCCTCGCTGCTGCGGATCTCCGCCACGGGTTCGGCGCGCGCGGCGAGCCAGCCTTCCACCTCGGCTTCCGTCAGCGAAAGGCCGTAGAGGCGGTTGATGGTGTCGAGGTTGATCGGCATGGGCACCTGCACCGTCTTGCCGGTGGTCGGGCTCGTCACCTCGGCCAGCACGCGGTGCTCGTAGGGCCGCCATTCGGTGAAGCGCGACAGGTGGGCGAAGACCGCCTCGCTGTTGGTGTGGAAGATGTGCGGGCCGTAGCGATGGATCAGCACGCCCGCCTCGTCCAGGTGGTCGAAGGCGTTGCCGGCGATGTGGTCGCGCCGGTCGATGACCAGCACGCGGTCCCCGCGCACCGAGGCGAGGCGTTCGGCCAGCACGGATCCCGCGAAGCCGGCGCCGACGACGAGCCAGTCAAACATGCTGCGCCCCCGCCACCCGTGCCGAGGCCGCCCGCGTCGCACCCGCACCCGGCGCGCGCGCAGCGCGCCGGCGCTGCCGTGCCTCCCGGATCAGGGCGTCCATGCGCGCCCAGGTGCTGTCCCAGGACCCGGCGGCGAGCCGCGCATCCACGCGCTCCAGCCAGGGCCCGGCGTGGCGCGCCAGCAGCCCTTCCAGCGCGGCGGCCATGCCGGGCGCGTCGCGCGCGATCTCGACGAACCCCGGATCGCCGCCCTGGGGACCATAGTCGCGCACCACGTCGGTGACGGGGGTGGAGACCAGCGGCAGGCCGGCGGCCAGGAATTCCGGCGTCTTGGTCGGGCTGATGAAGCGCGTGCTCTCGTTCATCGCGAAGGGCATGAAGCCGGCATCCCAATGCGCGAGATGCGCCGGCAGGTCGCGATAGTCGCGCGCGCCCAGCCAATGGATGTTGCCCGCGCGGGGCAGGCCGGCCGGGTCGATCTTCACGACCGGGCCGATCATCACGAAGGACCAGTCGGGCCGCAGCCCTGCCAGCGCGCCGACCAGGTCGAGGTCCATCCGTTCGTCCACCACGCCGAAGAAGCCGATGCGCGGGCGCGGGATGCCGCGCATCGCCTCCGGCTCCGGCAGGCCCTGGCGCGCCTGGCCGAAATGCCTGGCGTCGATCGAGGAGGGCAGGCAGTGCACGTCGCGGTGCCGGTCGCGCTTCGCCTCGTAGAGGCTGCGGCCGCCGGTGAAGACCAGGTCGGCGCGGGACAGCAGCTCGCGCTCCAGCGCCAGCATGGCGGGCGGCGCGCCGCGGAAGGCGGAGAGCTCGTCCATGCAGTCGTAGACCACCGCCTCGGCCGGCAGGTTGCCGGCATAGGGCAGCGCCATCGGCGTGTAGAACCAGGTCACCAGCGGCCGGCCGGCGCGCGGCGCCACCAGCCCGCGCAGCAGGCCCGACAGCGCCATCGCCTGCGCCTCCTCCCGCAGCCCGTGCGGCAGCACGGGGCGGGCGAGGCAGATGCCCGCCGCCCGCTCGGAGAGATCGAGGCGCGGGGTCGCGCCGTCCTCGAAGACCGGCTCCTCGAAGAACAGCACGTCATGGTCGGCGGCGGCGCGCGTCATCAGGTGCTGCGGGCGCTGGAAGACGAAGTCCCAGCGCAGATGCGACAGCACAAGAAGCACGGGCCGGCCCTCGCGTGCCGTGCCTGGACGCGGCGGCGCCTCGTTCATCACCACTCTCCTCGTGTCACATGTCCTGGCGGAGGGGCGCGCGAGCGAAACCGCGCCGGGAGGTGCCTCCCGCTGCCCCAAAACGCCCGAACGCCCTGGATGCATGCTCAACGCGGTAAGGCGCGCCGCGGTTCCGGGCAGCGATGGAACCGTGCCGGTTCGGATCGGATGCTTGCCGCGGATGCTGAAAAACCAAGGGTCCGGCGCGACCGGGCCGGCCGGGTCGCGTTGTGCGGCGACATGGAGGAGGCATCCCATGGCCAGGTCGGGCAACCCGGGTAATTTCGCCAACGACAAGACCCGCGCGGCGGAAGCCGGACGCTTGGGCGGTCAGCGCCAGGGCGCGCACAACAACAAGGCGAACTTCGCGCATGACAAGGGCCGCGCGGCGGAGGCCGGCAGGCTGGGCGGCCAGCGGCAGGGCGCGCACAACAACAAGGCCAATTTCGCGAACGACCGCGCCAAGGCGGTGCAGGCCGGGCGGCTCGGCGGACAGCAAAGCCAGGGCGGTCGCGCGACGCCGGAGGGCGAGGAGGCGGGCTGACGCCGCGCGCCGGGCGCGACTGGCAGCTTCCCTGCGGCGCCGGCGGCAGGCCCGGCGCCCGTCAGCCCGGCGGCGCGAGCACCTTCGCCTTGAAGTTGCACTGCGCGATGGCCGGGCAGCGCCAGCATTCCGGGGCGCGCGCCTTGCAGACATAGCGCCCGTGCAGGATCAGCCAGTGATGCGCGTCCCGCAGCATGTCGGGCGGGCAGCGCTTCACCAGCCCGTCCTCGACCGCCCGCGGGGTGCGGCCCGGCGCCAGGCCGGTGCGGTTGCCCAGGCGGAAGATGTGCGTGTCGACCGCCATGGTCTCCTGCCCGAAGGCCACGTTCAGCACGACGTTGGCGGTCTTGCGGCCGACGCCGGGCAGCGCCTCCAGCGCCTCGCGCTCGGGGGGCACCTGGCCGCCATGCTTCTCGATCAGCTGGCGGGCCAGGGCGGCGACGTTGCGCGCCTTAGCCTGCCAGAGCCCGATGCGGCGGATATGCGGGGCGATGCCCGCCTCGCCCAGCGCGGCCATGGCGGCGGGGTCGGGGGCGGCCTCGAAGAGGGTGGCGGTTGCCTTGTTCACCGCGACGTCGGTGGTCTGGGCGGAAAGCACGACGGCGACGAGCAGGGTGAAGGCGTCGCGGTAATGCAGTTCGGTCTCCGGCGCGGGGTTCGCGGCCGCCAGGGCGCGGAGGAAGGCGTCGGCCTGCGCCAGGTTCATCCGCCGCGCCGCGGCATGCTTGGCCGGCCGCGCCGCGATGCGCGTTGTCGGCCGCTCCGCGGCGTGCGCCGTTGGCCGCTCCGCGGCGTCCGCCGTTGGCCGCTCCGCGGCGTGCTTCGTCGGCCGCTTCGCGGCGTGCGTTGTCGGCCGCTTCGCGGCGGGGCCGCGGTCGGGGCGCGGCGAACCGGGCTGCGGGTCCGGGGCGGGATCGGCGGAGGGGGCGGCGCTTCGCGGGCGGGGGGGCATGGCGGAACCGCACGCCTACCCCATACTGTGGCCTGATGTCAGCCCAGGCCGATCCGATCCTGTTCGAGGCCGTCAGCCATCCGCCCGCCGGGCTGTCGCGCGGGGGGCTGCGGATGCTCTGCATGCTGGTGGCGCTGGCTGCCGCGATCCCGGCGGTGCTGTTCGCCCTGCTCGGCGCCTGGCCGATCCTGGGCTTCCTGGGGCTGGAGGTGGCGCTGGTGCTCGGCCTGGTCTGCCTGCACCGGCGCTGGAGCGCGGCGGCGCGGGAGACGGTGATGCTGACCGAGGCGCGGCTGGTGGTACGCCGCGCCGATGGCCGCGGCGGCCAGGAGATGCACGAGCTCGAGCCGTTCTGGGCGCGGCTGTCCGTGGAGGAACGGCCGGGGACGGTGCCGACCCTGCGTCTGACCAGCCGCGGGCGGCAGGTGGAGATCGGCCGCTTCCTGTCCGAGGACGAGCGGCGGGACCTGGCGCGGGCGCTGGAGGCGGCGCTGCGGCGCTACCGCGACCCGGTCTTCGACAACCCGCAGCTGCGGGCGGGGGGCGGCGACTGAGCCGGTGGCGCGGCCGCGGTCACTCGCTCGGGGCGAGGCTCTTGATCAGGTCGAAGACGCGCTTGCGGACCGAGGGGTCGTTGATGCGGTAGTAGGCGCGCACCAGTTCCAGCGTCTCGCGGCGATGGAGGGTGTCGTCCTCGAAGCCGTCCTGGGTTTCCTGGAAGCCGCCGTAGCGCCGCATCTTCTCCCCGCCCATCTCGGCCGGCATGTCGTCGAAGAAGAAGCCGATCGGCACGTCGAGGACGCGGGAGAGATCGAACAGGCGGCTGGCGCCGATGCGGTTCACGCCGCGCTCGTATTTCTGCACCTGCTGGAAGGTGAGGCCGAGCGCCTCGCCCAGCTTCTCCTGGCTCATGCCGAGCAGGGTGCGGCGCAGGCGCACGCGGCTGCCCACGTGAACGTCGATCGGGCTCGGACGGTGTTCGCGCTCCGTCCTGTCCACGACCTCGTCGCTTGCCATCATGACCCCTCCGAACGCCATCCCGAGACCCTGATCCTCCGTACGCCCTGGGACGGCCATCCTGGCCTGGGCACGGTCCCGCTCGGCCCTGCGGCCGCCCTTGCGGGTCTTCGCGAGTGATAGGCGGCCCGGTGACCATTTGTCAACTCTTTTGAGAAATCTCAATAAGTAGGCGACGCCCAGGTTGTGGCGGAAGAATCAGACCATCTCGCGACGCGGTAATCGTGTCTCCCTGTGCGTGACGATCCCGGACAGCAGGCCGGACAGGCCGACCAGCAGCAGCGGGATCGCGAGCCCGAGGCGCGCAAAGGGTGTGGGCGGCGCGGCCTTCGGCAGCGGCGCGAGCACCACGCCGGTCTCCGCAAGTCCCAGCCGCGCCACCTGCCGGCCGCGGGCATCGAACACCGCCGAGATGCCGGTCTGGGCGGCGCGCAGCATCGGCAGGCCTTCCTCCACCGCGCGCAGCCGGGCGCTGGCCAGGTGCTGGTGCGGGCCGGCCGAGACCCCGAACCAGGCATCGTTGGTGATGTTCACCAGGAAGCCCGGCCGATCGGGTCCTACAACCTTGCCGGGAAAGATCACCTCGTAGCAGATCAGGGCCGAGAAGGCCGGGAGGCCCGGAAGCGCGAGGCTGCGCAGGCCAGGCCCGGCGCTGAAGTCCAGCGCGCCATGCACCAGCCGCACCGGCAGCAGGCCGCGCAGCGGCATGTACTCGCCGAAGGGAACGAGATGGGCCTTGTCGTAGGCGTCCAGCACGCGGCCCGAGGGCTCCAGCACCGCCAGGCTGTTCCAGACCCGGGTGGCGCGTCCGTCGGCGCCGAAGACGGCGCGGACGGTGCCGGCCAGCAGCAGCCCCTCGGGCGGCAGGGCGGCGCCGGCGATACGCGCCGCCTCCGCGTCGCTGGCCAGCAGGAAGGGGCTGGCGGTCTCCGGCCACACCGCCAGCACGCGGTGGCCGGGCGCTTCCGCGGCGGCGAGCCGGGCGCCCTCGGCGGTCATCTCCACGTAGCGGCGGAAGATCGGCCAGCGGCTGTCCTCCCGCCACTTCGCCTCCTGCGCCACGTTGCCCTGGACGAGGACGACGGCGACCGGCTCGGGCTCCGGCTCCGCGGGCCAGAGCCGCGCAAGGCCGAGCAGCGCGAAGCCCGCCATCGCCGCGGCGGCGCCGGCCCAGCCGCGGCGGCCGGCGAGCGGGGCGAGCGCCAGCAGCACGGTGGCCAGCGACAGCCCGTGCACCCCGATCCAGGCCGCGGCCTGGATGGGCAGGCTGGCGAAGGCCCAGACCGTGCCGAGCAGGTTCCAGGGGAAGCCGGTGAACAGCACGCCGCGCAGCAGCTCGGCCGCGACCCAGGCCGAAGCGAAGGCCAGCGCGCGCGGCCAGCCCGGCGCGGCGAGGCGCATCAGCAGCACGGGGATGAGGGTGAAGGCGGCCAGCGGCACCGCCAGCGCCGGCACGGCGATGGGCACCAGCCACCAGAAGCGCTCGACCTCGGTCAGGATGGCGTTCGTCAGCCAGTGCAGCCCGGCGACGTGGAAGCCCCAGCCCCAGGCGAGGCCGATCCAGGCGGCGCGGCGCGCCGTGGGCGCCTCCGACGCCATGACGAACAGGCCGGGCAGCGCGACCAGGAGGGCCGGCAGCAGGTGCACCGGCGGCAGGGCGAGCGCCGCGACGGCGCCAAGCCCGAAGGCCAGCGCCAGCGCTCGCCAGAAGCCGGGTCCGGCGAGGTGGCGCGTCAGCCGGCCCCGGAAGGCGCCGCCCCGCAGCAGGCCGGCCAGGCCGCGCCGCCTGTCCGGCATGTGCCCGCCGTCGCCGCGTGCGGCGGGGCTGCTCAGGCGTTGCCGACCGGCGGGGACCCGGCCTGCGCGCGGCGGGACTGCCAGAGCGCCACGAAGTCGATGGGCGCCAGCATCACCGGCGGGAAGCCGCCGTCGCGCGTGATGTCGGCCAGGATGTTGCGGGCGAAGGGGAAGAGCAGCCGCGGGCATTCGACCAGCAGCACCGGCTCGAGATGTTCCTGTGGCACGTTCACCGTGAAGACGCCGCAATAGCTGAGTTCGGCGATGAAGCAGGGGCGGTCGGCGGCCTTGGCGTCGGCGCGGATCTGCAACTCCACCTCGTAGATGTTCGGCCCGCCGGGGACGGGCCGCGCCTGCACGTCGAGCGAGAGATCGACCCGCGGCTGCTCGCGCAGCGTCACATAGATGTCGGGCGCGCCCGGGACCTCAAAGGACAGGTCCTTGGTGTACTGGATGTTGAGCTGCAGCGGCGCCGCCGGCTGGCCGTTCGGGATGGGAGAGGACGGGGCGGGCTGGTCGGACATGGCCTCTGGGTTCCGGACGACGAAGGTGGGACGGGGGTAGCACGCGCCGGGCGTCCGGGCCAGCGCAGGCGGGGGGGCCGGCACGCTGCCTTCATGCAACCGCCATGGAATCCTTGAAGCCGGGGCGTGGATTGCGGTTCCATGGCTTCTCTTGCCCGGAAGGAGGCGTCGATGCGCCGCAGGAGCCTGCTCGCCGCTGCCGGTGTCGCGGCCGCCTGGCCGGGATCGCGCCCGGCCCGGGCCGAGGAGCCGGTGGACGTGGCGCTGGTGCTCGCCGTCGATGTGAGCCGATCGATCGACGAGGACGAGGCGCGGCTGCAGCGCGAGGGGTATCGCGGCGCGGTCAGCGACCCGCGGGTGGTGGAGGCGATCCGCGGCGGCATGCTCGGCTCGGTGGCCATCGCCTATGTCGAATGGGCGGGCATCGAGTACCAGCGGCTGGTGATACCCTGGACCCGGATCGGGACGCAGGCGCAGGCGGATGGCTGGGCGCAGGCGCTGGAGCAGGCGCCGCGCGCCTCGCTCTCCTGGACCTCGGTCTCCGGGGCGATCGAATTCTCCCGCAGGACCCTCGGCGACTGCCCGCATGAGGCGACGCGGCGCGTGATCGACGTCTCGGGCGACGGCGTGAACAATTCCGGGCCGCCGGCCGAGCAGGCGCGCGACCGCGCGGTGGCCGAGGGGATCACCATCAACGGCCTGCCCATCCTGAACGATCGCCCGACCTTCGGCCGTCCGCCGCCCATGCCGCTCGACCAATACTACCGGGAAAGCGTGGTGGGCGGCCTCGGCGCCTTCGTCATCGCCGCGGAGGATTTCGAGGCCTTCGGCCAGGCGGTGCGCCGCAAGCTGATCCGGGAGATCGCGGGGCTGGGCGGGCCGGCGGTGGAGCGCTGGGGATAGCGGGCCGGTCCCGCGGTTCGGCAAGCCGGGCGGTCGGCGAGGGGCGATGGGCCCGGGTGGCCGGCCTGGCGGAGTTTCTTCAAGTTATTGAAATGACGATGTTCTTCTGCGGCCATCACTTGGGGGGCCGGCCAGCCGATGCACGGGCCCGCGCGCGGCCCCTTGGCGATGCCAGGCGCTCAGCCGTGGCCGGTCAGCAGCCGCACCAGGCCGTCGAGCTGGTCGAGGTCGCGATAGCGGATCACAACCTCGCCACCCCTGCCGCGCGGCTTCACCGACGTGGCAAGGCCCAGGCGCTCGGTGATTTCGCGCTCGAGGGCCGTGGTCTCCGTGTCGCGCGGCGGGGTGTCCGGCGCCTCGGCACGGGCACGGGGCTTGGACGAGGCGAGCGCCTCGGTCTGCCGGACGTTCAGCCCGCGGGCGACGACCTGGGCGGCGAGACGGCCCGGATCGGGGGCGCCGAGCAGCGCCCGCGCATGGCCTGCCGAGAGGATGCCCTGGCGCACCAGGTCACGCACCTCGTTCGGCAGGGCGAGCAGGCGCATGGTGTTGGCGACGTGGCTGCGGCTTTTCCCCACCGCCTGGCCGAGGCCTTCCTGGGTGAGGCCGAATTCCTCGAGCAGGCGGCGGTAGCCATCCGCCTCCTCCATCGCGTTCAGGTCCTGGCGCTGGAGGTTCTCGACCAGGCCGGCGGCCATCGCCTCGCGGTCGCCGAGGTCGCGGATGACGACGGGAACCTCGTGCAGCTGGGCCAGCTGGGCGGCGCGCCAGCGGCGCTCCCCGCCGATGATCTGGTAGGCACCGGGCGTGTCGGGGCGTGGGCGGACCAGGATGGGTTGGAGGATGCCGTGTTCGCGGATGGAGGCGGCCAGTTCCTCGATGCTCGCGCGGTCCATGCCGCCGCGCGGCTGGAAGGGGCCGGGCTCGAGCGTCTCGATCGGAACGGTGCGGAGCGCGCCGGCTTCCGCGGTGGCGGGCCCATCGGGGATGAGCGCGGAGAGGCCGCGGCCGAGGCGGGGCGGGGCCGGCTTGCGTGTGCTGGTGCTCATGGGGCGCGGGTCGGCGCATTCTCCCGTTTGAGAAACTCGGCGGCCAGGCGGATATAGGCCTGCGCGCCGGGCGAGCGGACATCGTAGAGCAGGACGGGAAGGCCGTGGGAAGGCGCTTCGCTGATCCGCACGTTGCGGGGGATCACCGTCTCGAACACCTTGTCGCGGAAGAAGCCGCGGACATCGGTGGCGACGAGCTCGGAGAGGTTGTTCCGGCGATCGGCCATGGTCAGCACGATGCCGTGCAGGACGAGGCGCGGGTTGAGGGCGCGGCGAATGCGCTCGATGGTCCGGGTGAGCTGGCTGATGCCTTCGAGGGCGAAGAACTCCGTCTGCAGCGGCACCAGCACGCCGTCGGCTGCGACCAGCGCGTTGACGGTGATCAGGCCGAGCGAGGGCGGGCAATCGAGGAAGATATGGTCGTAGCCGGCGAGCGGCTCGGCGGCGCCGGTCAGGGCGTCGGCGAGGCGATGTTCCCGCCTGTCCAGGGCGACGAGCTCGACCTCTGCGCCGGCCAGATCGGGATCGGCCGGCAGGATGGCCAGGTTCGGGATGCGGGTGGGGCGTATGAGCTGCTCGATCGGGCGGTTCTCGACCAGGAGGGCATAGGTTCCGGCGGCGCGGTCGGCGCGCGCGATGCCAAGGCCGGTCGACGCATTGCCCTGTGGGTCGAGGTCGATGAGCAGCACCCTGCGATCGGTGGCGAGCGCGGTGGCGAGGTTGATCGCCGTCGTCGTTTTCCCAACTCCGCCCTTCTGGTTGGCGAAGGCCAGGATGCGATGGGGCGCGCGCTCAGGCGGCAAGGCCGGCACGTCGGATCTCGCTGAGCCTGAAGATGGTGGATTGCGGGTCTGTGCGGCTGGCGTACCGCTCGACTGCCATTGTCCAGTCGGGGGCGGCCGCGGTCAACTCGGCTTCCGCGGTTCGACCCTTCGGGAAGATGGCGACGCCGCGGGGGGCGAGGAGCCGCGCGGCGTGGGGCAGGAGCTCGGCGAGAGGCGCCAGGGCCCGCGCGGTGAGTGCGGCGAGTGGCGGCAGGCGGGCGACGTCGATGCGCTCGGCATGCACGCGGACATGGCCGAGGCCAAGTCGCGCCGCGGCGTCCGTCAGGAAGGCGGCCTTGCGGCGATCCGACTCGACCACGTGCATCGGCCGGGCTTGGACGATCGCAAGGACGAGGCCGGGCAGGCCGCCACCGGATCCGAGATCGGCGATCGGGTCTTCGCCTGGAGGCAGCAGCGGCGCGAGTTGCAGGCAATCCGCGATGTGGCGTTCGCGCACCAGCTCGGGATCCGGGGTGCCGGCAAGCAGGTTGATGCGCGTATTCCAGCGCAGAAGCAGGTCGAGATAGGCGTCCAGGCGCTGTCGGGCCTCGGGGCCAGGCTTGCATTCAGGCGGCGGGTGGTGGGGCGGCATGATGTCCGCCGCGGAGTGTTTCACGTGAAACACTCAGCCTTGCGCCGCACGTCGCAGATGCACCGCCAGCGCCGCGATGGCGGCCGGCGTGATGCCCGGCAGGCGGCCGGCGCTGCCGAGGCTGCCAGGGCGCGCGCGCGCGAGCCGCTGCTGCATCTCCGCGGACAGTCCGGGGATCGCGGCGAAGTCGAGGTCGGAGGGGATCGCCAGCGCTTCTTCGCGCTCCAGCATGCGGCGTTCGGCATCCTGCCGCCGGAGATACGGCGCGTAGAGGGCTTCGGCTTCCAGCTGCGCGGCCACACCGGCCGGTAGATCGGCGAGCCATGGAAAGGCCGAAGCGGCCAGGGCCGGCGTGACATCCGGGAGAGCCAGGACATCGAGCGCCGAACGGCGGCGCCCGTCCTGGCGGATCGGAAGGCCCGCCGCGATGAGATCGCCGGCGGTCGCGGTGGAGGTGGCGGCGCGGGCCAGTGCATCGCGTACCGCCGCCGCAAAGGCCGCGTGTCGCCGGGCCCGCTCGGGGCCGATGCACCCCCAGGCCGCGCCGCGATCCGTCAGGCGCAAGCCGGCATTGTCGGCCCGAAGCGTCAGCCGATGCTCGGCGCGCGCGGTCAGCATCCGGTAGGGTTCGGTGACGCCGTGCAGCACCAGATCGTCGACCAACACGCCCAGGTAGGCATCGCCGCGGTTCAGGACCCGGTCGGGCTTGCCTCCACCGGCGCGGGCGGCCGCGTTCAGCCCTGCCATCAGCCCCTGGGCGGCGGCTTCCTCATAGCCGGTGGTGCCATTGATCTGCCCGGCCAGGAACAGCCCCGGGACCGCACGCAGTTCGAGGGTGGGATGAAGTGCCCGCGGATCGACATGGTCGTATTCGATCGCGTAGCCCGGCCGCAGGATTCGCGCGCGCTCCAAGCCCGGGATGCTCGCGATCACCGCCGCCTGGATGTCGGGTGGAAGGCTGGTCGAAATGCCGTTCGGGTAGATGGTCGGGTCGTTCAGCCCCTCGGGCTCCAGGAAGATCTGGTGTCGCTCACGCTCGGCGAAGCGGACGACCTTGTCCTCGATCGAGGGGCAGTAGCGAGGCCCGACGCCCTGTATGCGCCCGCCATAGATCGCCGTCCTGTGCAGGTTCGCGCGGATCAACGCGTGGGTGGTCGGCGTGGTCCAGGTGATGCGGCATTCGACCTGCGGGTTGGTGATCCGGTCCGTCAGCCAGGACAGCGGCTCCGGCGGATCGTCCCCGGGCTGCGCTTCCAGGGAAACCCAGTCGATGCTGCGTCCGTCGAGGCGCGGCGGGGTGCCGGTCTTCAACCGCGCCATCGGCAGGTTCAGCCGCTCAAGCGCGACCGCCAGCCCGATGGAGGGGACATCCCCGCGCCGTCCGGCCGGGATTCGCTCTTCCCCGATATGGATTTCGCCGCGGAGGAAGGTGCCGGTCGTGATGATGGCAGCGCCGCATCGGATCTGTGCGCCGGCATCCGTGACGATTGCCGCCAGCGCACCGGAGGCATCGAGGACAAGATCCTCCACCGCTGCCGAGCGGATCGACAGATTGGGTGTCCCGGCAAGCAGTTCCTGCATCGCACGACGGTAGAGCGCCCGGTCGGCCTGGGCTCGCGGTCCGCGGACGGCGGGACCCTTGCTGCGGTTCAATTGCTTGACATGGATCGCCGCGGCATCGGCCGCGCGCGCCATCACCCCGTCCAGCGCATCGATCTCCCGCACCAGGTGGCCCTTCCCGATGCCCCCGATCGCGGGGTTGCAGGACATCTCGCCGATCGTGTCGATCCGGTGGGTCAGCAGCAGCGTGCGCGCACCACAGCGCGCCGCGGCGGCCGCGGCTTCGCAGCCCGCATGCCCGCCGCCCACCACGACGACGTCGTACTGCGCTGCTCCGCTCATGCCGGCCTTATAGTGCCCCTACTTGCCGATGCAGAAGTCGCGGAAGATGGAATCAAGCACGTCATCCACCTCGACACGACCTGTGAGGCGCCCGAGCGCTCTCAGCGCGCTGCGGTAGCCCTCGGCCGCCAGTTCCGGCAGCGGCGCATGCAGGGCCTCAGTGAGCCGGGTGGCGGCTTCCTCGAGCGCCGCCCGGTGGCGCAGCCGCGTCCATCCAGGCGCGTCGCCGGATCCGGCACGGCTTGCGGCCTCGCGGGCCAGGAGCGCTCGCAGCTCAGCCACGCCCTCTCCCGTCGTGGCGCTGGTCGCGACAACGACTGCGGGAACGGCGAAGCCGCACGTGGCCGCGCGCAGGTCCGACTTGCTGCCGATGGCAATGGCGTCGGGGCGCCGCTCCAGGATGGCCAAGGTGTCTGCATCCGGTGGGGAGTCGCTGGCAAAAACGGCCACCACGATGTCGGACTCCTCTGCCCGACGGCGACTGCGCCGGACGCCCTCCTGTTCGATCTCGTCATCCGAGGCGCGCAGACCTGCCGTGTCGGCGAGCGTTGCCGGCACGCCCTGCAGGTCGACACGGCAGTCGACCACATCCCGCGTGGTGCCAGGGCGCGCCGATACAATGGCCGCATCCTTCCCCGCGATCGCATTCAGCAGCGACGATTTTCCGGCATTCGGAGCGCCGACAAGCGCGATCGTCACTCCTTCCCGCAGCCGGACGCCGCGGCCGCCATCCGCCAGATGCGCCGCGATCTCCGCGATCAGGGTGCCGGCTTGGACACGCGCCTGGTCCGTCAGGTCGGATGGGATGTCGTCGAACTCGAATTCGATGGCGGCTTCCTGGTGCGCCAGGACGCGCGTCGCCCGCGCCGTCCATCCGTCGTACAGGCGAGACAGCGCGCCATCCGCTTGTCGCAGCGCCTGTCGCCGCTGCAACTCGGTCTCGGCGGCGATCAGGTCAGCGATTCCCTCGGCCTGAACGAGATCCAGCCGGCCATGCAGCACCGCGCGCCGCGTGAACTCTCCCGGCTCCGCCGCCCTGCAGCCAAGGGCGACGAGAGCGGCCAGGACAGCCGCCAGCACGGCGCCACTGCCATGCAGATGCAGTTCCGCTGCATCCTCCCCGGTGTAGCTCGCAGGTCCCGGGAACCAGATCACCAGCGCGTCGTCCAGCACCTCGCCACCGTCAGGCGAGCGCAGCTTCCGCCGGCTCGCGACGCGCGGAGCCGGACACTGCCCGGCCAGCAGCGCCAGCACGTCCGCGGTGCGCGGGCCCGAAAGCCGCACCACCGCAATCGCTGCCTGCCCGGCTCCTGACGCCCGCGCGAAAATGGTGTCGGACATCCCTGTCACCGGCAGCCGAACGGCCGGTGTTTCACGTGAAACACTGGCCGCGCCGCCCTCATTCCTTGGCCGCGGGAACATCCCGGTCGGTCAGCATCAGCCGGTGCGCCCGGCCGCCGGCGACCAGGTGGGCTGCCAGGATCTCATCGACGTCCGCGCGGCTCTGCGGGCTGTACCAGACGCCCTCGGGATAGATCACGAGCGTCGGCCCGAACTCGCATCGGTCGAGGCACCCGGCCAAGTTCACCCGAACCCCGGACAGCCCGAGTTCCTTGGCACGGACCTTCATGTAGTCCCGTAGCTCCTCGCTGCCCCGGGCGGCGCAGGAGCCACGGCGGTGTCCGTCCGGCCGGCGGTTGCAGCACACGAAAACATGCGCCTGGAAGTGAAGCGGCGGATCCGTGCGTCCGTCGACAGGCGGAAAAGCGGCGGCGTCGGTCACGGCGTGCTCCGATGGCAGAAGGCGCTTGGGAAAGGCCGGATGTAGCGAGCGCACTCAGGCGCCGCCAGGGCGACCGCTGCACCGGAAGCGCACCCCCGCTTGACGGCAGCCGCCCGATTGTGGCGCATGACCCTCCCCGGGTGAGAGCCATGCCCCAGCTGTCCTGCCTCAGCCCCCTCGGCGACATCACCATCTCGGAGGAGGGCGGCGCCATCGTCGCCCTCGACTGGGGCCGTGGCCGCGACCAGCACCGCAACGCCTTGCTGGCGCAGGCCGTGACGCAACTCCAGGACTATCTCGACGGCCAGCGAACGGCCTTCGACCTGCCGCTCGCCCCTTCCGGCACGGCCTTCCAGCGACGCGTCTGGGCAGCGCTGGTGGCGATCCCGCATGGCGAGACGCGCGGCTATGGTGACCTCGCGCGCCTGCTCGGCAGTTCCGCCCGCGCCGTCGGACAGGCCAGCGGCGCCAATCCCATCCCGATCTTCATCCCGTGCCACCGCGTCCTTGGTGCCAACGGAGCGTTGGGGGGCTATTCGGCAGGCGACGGGCCTGTCACGAAGCGCCTTCTTCTGGATCTTGAACGCCGGGCGAGCGCGGGCCGCGAACCCGGGATGAGACAGCCCCCCCTCCAAGGGACCCTCCTCCCATGAACCATGCGATCCGCGTTCACGAGTATGGCGGTCCCGAAAAGCTGGTGTGGGAGGAGATCCCGCTGCCGGCCCCCAAGCCGGGCGAGGCCCTGGTCCGCCATCAGGCGGTCGGCCTGAACTACATCGACGTCTATTTCCGGACGGGCCTCTACAAGGCGCCCGCGTTGCCGGCGACCATCGGGATGGAGGCGTCCGGCATCGTCGAGGCGGTCGGAGAGGGCGTGACTGCCGTCGCCCCGGGCGACCGCGTCGCCTATGCCACCGCCCCGATCGGCGCCTATGCCGAGGCCCGCACCATCAAGGCGGACCGCCTCGTCCGCCTGCCGGACGCGATCCCCTTCGAGAGCGCGGCCGCCATGATGCTGCAAGGCATGACTGCCTGCTTCCTGCTGACCCGGACCTACGCCGTGCGGCCTGGCCAGACGATCCTGGTCCATGCGGCGGCGGGCGGCGTCGGCCTCATCATGGTGCAATGGGCGAAGGCGCTCGGCTGCACCGTCATCGGCAGCGTCAGCACCGAGGAGAAGGCGGAACTCGCCCGCGCGCACGGTGCCGACCATATCGTCGTCGGCCTGGAGACGCTGCCCGCCCGGGTGAAGGAGATCACCGCCGGCGCGATGCTGCCCGTCGTCTATGACAGCGTCGGCCGTGATTCCTTCGTGCCCTCGCTGGACTGCCTGGCCCCCTACGGCATGATGGTGTCCTACGGCAACGCCTCGGGCCCGGTCGCGATACCCGACATCGGCATCCTGGCCGCGAAAGGCTCGCTCTACCTCACGCGGCCGACGCTCGCGACCTACACGGCGAAGCGCGAGGACCTCGAAGCCTGTGCAAAAGGTCTCTTCGAGGTCGTGTCGAAGGGCGCGGTGCAGATCCGTGTCAACCAGAGCTTTGCCCTGAAGGACGCCGCGGAGGCGCACCGGGCTCTCGAAGGCCGCCGGACAACCGGGAGCACCGTGCTGCTGCCTTGATTGCGGCTCCTCCCGCGCCGCGCGCGGAACGCCCCGCCTTGTCGTCGCTCCGCACCGATCGACAATGACGCAGCGTCGACCCATCAGGACGCCGCCGGCCATTCCCAGTGGCGATCGGCCTTCGTGGCGCGCCTCGGCACCTGTCCTTACGCGAGGCGACCTGCACCCGGCAGGCGGATCGGCATCGCGCGCCCGCCGCGGGCCCGCACCCGTGCCGGAGCACGATCGGCGCGCAAGCCAGCTCGGCGGCGCGGCCGGGACGGCGCCGTGTCTCTCCGGACCCTGGCAGGGCGGCGCGGCGGGCGCGCGGGCAGGGCACGCCCCCGGCACGAAAGCGCCGGCCAGGCCCCTGGCCTCCGAACAGCGCGACGCCGGGCGGGCAAGCCGGGTCGATGGCTCGGGCAAGGAGCTTCCGGCGCTGTCCTGACGCCCTCGGGAACGCCGGCAGCCCCGCCTCGCCTGCGCCGGCATCCGCTCGCAAGCTTTCGCTCCGCACTGCTTCAGTCTATCCAGGCTCGCCTCCAGGCGGAGAAGAGGGTCGGGCGTGACCAGCAAACTGGCTATCCCATCCGTGCCGAGACGGCATGAGCGGCGGGACCTGATGAGGCTGGTGCGCAATCCGGCCTCGTCGCCCTCGGAAATTCTGAATGCGTTTCTGGCTTTCGAGGGCCGGCTAGCCGCGAACATGCACCGCGCCGTCAGCGAACGCCTGAAGACGATTGCCGCGGAAGCCGGCCTCGCGGCGCACCCGCCGCTGTCGGCCGGCGGCGCCGTGCACCCGGCCCTGCTGGAGCGCTATGCCAGCCAGGAGGCCGGCGGCTTCCTCGTCCCCGACAATGCCCTGGAGGAGACGGTCCTCATCGAGGGCGGGCCCAACGAACTCTGGGAACCGAGAATCGGCCATGACTTCCGCGCCGCCGGAGGGCTGTCCATCGGGGCGAGCCTCGGGGCAAGGACGCGCCCTCCCTACGTCCTGCTCGAGCGCGAATTCGCCGATGTCGTGATCATTCACGAGGGCTACGCAACGATTTCCGCGGTCGAGCCGACCTATGTGCCCAGCCTGTCCATGCGGAGCTTCCCGATCTGCATGTTGCCGCATGACGTGGACGAACTCGACGGGCCGCTCGTCATCTGCCGGGACCTGCAATCGAGCGCGAACTTCGCGCATTTCCTGTTCGACAACCTGCCACGCATGCTGATGTTCCTGCGGGCCCGTCCGGAGCTCGTGCGCAAGGCGTGGTTCCTCTTCGGCAGTCCTCGGCGGCCGATCCACGACCTGCTGCTGAACCCGCTCGCCCGAATGCACGGCATCGACGAGCGGAAGCTCCTCTTCCTCGACGGGCGCAAGCGGCTCAGGCCGAATGGCGCCGTCTTCGGCTTCTCCGACCAGGTGCGCAAGCGGGCGCACCCGATGAACATCGGCCACGCGACATTGCTGGGGGTGACGCGGGACTTCCTGGCCAAGCTCAACCTGCCGACCGAGGGCGACGGGCTGCGCCTCTACATCAGCCGCCGCGACGCCAGGTCGCGGCGCGTGGCGAACGAGGCGGCGCTCGAGCCGGTGCTCGCCTCGCACGGCTTCAGGACCGTGGCCATGGGCGAGCTCCCGCTGGAGACGCAGATCGGGCTCGTCCGCGGCTCCGATGTCGTGATGGGGCCGCACGGCATGGGGTTCTCCCACATCCTCTTCCACCCCGGCCGCCAGACGGTGCTGGAACTGTGCCATCCATCCGCTGGCACCATGGCGTATCGCTGCATCGCGCGGGCGGCCGGGTCGCACCATGCCTACCTCGTCGGCACGCCCAGCGATGGCGGCCGGCTCGATTACGCCATCCCGCCCGAGGATCTCGCCGCCTTCCTCGAGGCGCAGCTCCGCGCCTGACGGTGCCGCCGGTCCCGTCTCCGCGCGCGCGCCTGGGCCTGGGCGGAGACCGGGCGGTGGCGCCAGCCCCCGGCGACCCAGCCGGCATGGCCCCGCTGGCGCTGACGCGATCCGCCCGCTGGTGCGTGCCCATGATACCCGCCCGGCGCGGGCGCCGCATCGCGGCGCGACGGGCCGGGTCGGACAGGTCGGCGCCCGGCCATGCCCCGGGGCGGCCCGGCGGAATGCTTGTCGTCCTGTTGCCCGGATGCTGCGCGCGGGGCAGTCCCCGGCGCGGCCGGCACCTGGCCGGCCGCCCGGGATCCGTCCGTCCGGCCCAGATTGACAACCCGCGGCGATGATGGGAGAGGCGCGCGGCCGCCAGGACCCTCCGGCATGTCCGGACCGAGGAAGATGCCATGGGCACGCTCCACCGTCGGCAGGCAGGCGTGGCGCTCCTCGCCCTGAGCCTCGCCCTGCTGCCGGATCGACCCCTCCTGTCCCAGCCGGCCTTCGGTCCCGTCGCCTGGGACACCGATCCGAACGGCGAGACCATCCGCGCCGCGCGCAGCGCGTTGGTGGCGGAGAATGCGGAGGCCCGTCGCGCCGGCCAGCCGGAGCTGCTGTTCCGCGCGGCGCGTGTCGACCTGAACGGCGACCGTCGGCCCGAGCTCTTCGTGCTGCTCGATCCCGACCAGGCCTGCGGCACGCGTGGCTGCAACCTGCGCCTCTACCGGCCTGAGGGCAGTCGCTTCGTGTTGCTGAACACCTGGGACGCGACCTCTGCCACGGTGCTGCAGAGCCGCATCGGCGGCTGGCAGGACATCCGCCTCGACACCGGCCAGATCTATCGCTGGACCGGCCGGCTCTACGCCCCGTGACCGGCGGGCCGGGCCCGCGCCCGGGCCCACGGACGCATCGCGGCGCGCCCGAGGCCGGCCGGGCATGATCGCGCGGGGCGGTCAGTCCGCCGTGATGCCGCCGGCCTGCACGACGCGCCGCCAGCGGGCGATTTCGGCCTCCTGGAAGGCGGCGAAATCCGTGGGGCTGTTGCCCACCACGTCGAAGCCGGCCTCGACCAGGCGGGGGGCGACGGCGTCGCTCCGCAGCGCCGTCACGATCGCCTCGTGCACCTGGCGCAGCAGCTCGGCCGGCATGCCCGGCGGGCCGCCATAGGCCTGCCAGGAATAGACGACGAAGTCCCCGAGTCCCGCCTCCAGCGCCGTCGGCACGTCCCGCAGCACCGGTGGGCGGGCATCCGCCGTGGTCATGATGGCCCGCAGCCGGCCGGACTGGATGTGCCCGATCACCGCGCCGAGGTTCTGGAAGGACAGCTGCGTGGTGGCGGAGATCACGCTGGTCATCGCCGGCCCGCCGCCTGAATAGGGGATGTGCTGCATCTCGGTCCCGGTGGCCTGCTTGAACATCTCCGCCGTCAGGTGGTCGGAGGAGCCGATCCCGCTTGATGCGTAGGCGGCGGTGCGCCCGTTGCGCCGCAGCCATTCGATCAGCCCCGCCGGATCGGTCGCCGGCACGGCCTGCGGATGGACCACCAGCACATTGGGCGTGCGCACCGTCTGGGTGATGCGCGTCAGCTCGGTGAGCGGGTTGTAGCCCAGGGTGGTGGGCTTGAGCGCGACGTTGATCGCCCAGGTGCTGATCGGCGCATGCATCAGCGTGTGTCCGTCGGGCGCCGAGCGGATCACCTGGCGGGCGCCGACCTCCCCCGTTGCGCCGGGGCGATTCTCCACGACGAAGGGGCGCCCGAGCGCCTGCTGCATCTGCTGCGCCGTGAGCCGGCCGATGATGTCCGAGGGGCCGCCGGTGGCGAAGGGCACGACGATGGTGACGTTCCGCGCCGGCCAGCCGCCCTGCGCCCGCGCGCCGCGGGGGCGGAGCACCCCCGGGGAAGCAAGCAGGCCGCTGCCGGCCAGGAGGACGCGGCGCTTCATCGGTTGTTTCCTTGCCCTCGGCCGGCCGGCCCGGAAGGCGCGACACGTTCCGGGCCCGACGCTATCCGCCCGGGGCCCATGCCGCAACCGGTCGGGCGTGCTGGCCGACGGCGCAGGCTTCGCCTGGTCCGCCGAGGATCGGCGAACCGGCACCGGCCGCCGCACGGCTCAGCACGGCGCCATCCGGCCAGGACGCCGCCCCGCGCAGCCGCCGCCGTGCCGCGTCGAGCCTGCCGGTCACCTCCGCCCGGCTGGCGAGGCCGCGGCATCCGCCGAGCCGCCGGCGGGCGCAAGACCGCTCCTCGGGCGTGGTTTGGGCGGGCGGCTGGCCGCAGGCGCCGTCGCCGCCGGACGGGGGGACATGTGGCGTCATGAGGGCCCGCGCGCGCAGCACCGCGACCGCCGGGCCCGAAGCCGGGCGGAA